>NVTH01000220.1 GCA_002401525.1 Moraxellaceae bacterium
GTAAAAAAGCCAAGTAGCTAGCTACTTGGCTTTTTTACGTTATTCCCTTTCTTCCATGTGGCATTAATATATGCGCCGCCGACAATTAGACCGGCCCCTATCAGCGTACTAAAGCTTGGGATTTCGTAATAGAAAACCACTCCAAGAATCATTGCAAACACCACCTGTAAATAGGCGAAGCTTGTAGCTCTGCTGGCGGTTTCTGTTTGCATGGCTTTGGTCAATGCAACTTGCCCAACCTGGGTGGTTAAGCCAATGGCCAACAGGTAGAGCCAAGTGATTCCTTGGGGCATTACAAAATCGTTCCACAGTAAAATCACGCTGATGGGCAACGAAATCAAAGGAAAGTACATCACAATCACCAAGGGGTGTTCTGTAGTACTTAGCTTGCGAACCAGTATATAGGCAATCGCGCTGCCGAAAGCGCCGGCTACTGCAACGCTTATAGCGAATTGTTTAATGCCCGAGGGCGCTAGAGAAAATATAAATCCTGGCTGCACCACCAAAAGTAGCCCCACGAAGCTTAATGCAATGCAGATTAAGGTGCCTTTAGTAGGGCGTTCACTAAGAAAAAAAACTGCTAAGGCTGCTGTGAACATGGGATGCAGGTATTGTAAGACCGTGGCTTGCGCTAAAGGTAAATGAGTAATGGCGTAAAACACGCAATTTAACGCCAAAAAACCCACTAGCCCCCGAGCAAACAGTAGTAATTTACGATTGCCTAATGGGGCGATACCCTGCCGTTTAAGAGTGACATAGCTAATCAATAAGGAAACCACAGATCTAGCAGCAACGATTTCAAGCACGGGAATGTTTGTTTGCCCAACGGCTTTGACAAACAGAGACATGACGCTAAAGGCGAATGCACTCAATATCATATAGCGCGCTCCTTTAGGGATGGACGAGAAAGGGGCGGGTTGCGGGAACCAGGGACGATTGAAGATAACGAGAATTCCTTGTCTGATACGATGAGCGGCGGATTTTAATGAGTCTTTACTAGTAACCAGAGCAACTGTTTCCCCGGCCCAATTAGCGTAAATCTAGCTATACTGAATGTACTTAAAGCGAAAGTACCAATTAAAGCAAGCGCTTTTGTAGTACGTGGTAATTCTCTATGCGGATTATTAGCCGTTTTTTCGGCTTCTTAAGTCTAATTTTTATTACAGTGGGACTTCTTTATAGCCCTCTGTTGAACGCTGATGTAATTCAAATTACGGATCAAGATAATAATATCTCCATCAGCGAAGATAGCCTTTACTTGGTGGATGATACCTCCTCCCTCGAAATAGACGATATTCTTAAAGACGAACAGCAAAGCAAGTTTGTTCAGACACAGAGTAGTGTGCCCGGTTTTGGTTTAACTGATTCGAGCATTTGGTTCAAGGTGACCTATGTCGATTTAAGAACTTTAAGTGCAGAAAAGAAACTGCTTTTGGAATTCGGTTATCCGCTGATAGATCGTATCGAAATATACCGCAAGACAAAAGCGGGGTACGAACGGCATGTCACCGGTTCATTAAGCGCCTATGAAACTAGGGAGGTTAAACACAGGAACTATCTATTCTACTTGCCCTCCGCAAAAGACGCCCCAGTGACGGTGTATTTAAAAATAAAAACCTTAACGCCGTTGATAGTGCCACTAAAAATAAAAACCCTACAATACGTTCACGAGATCGATAAAAAAGAAGATTTTCTGTTGATGTCGGTGCTTTCTTGTTTTGCCACCTTGTTTTTATATAATTTGTCTCTTTGCTTTACTTTGAGGGAAAAATCGCATTATTTTTATTTAGGGTTCCTTGTTACCCTGTTTTTGCCTTTGAGCTATTTAATGGGCGTGGTTCCGCTAATAATTGATAGTAGTCCTCGTTGGATTGCTACTGAATTTTGGGGCTATTTAGCCGTCCTGGAAATATTTTTTATTCTTTTTGTCTCAGAAGTGTTGGATATAAATAGGCGTGATTCGCTAATGGGGCGCATTGGCTGGGTGCTGGTGGCTATTTATCTTTTCGAAGCCTGCATTGTTTTTTTAAGTGATGTTCGATTTTGGGGGGTAGGTGTTTGCCTGTTGATCCCGCTTTGTTCTTTTATTTTGGTTAATTTCGCTTACGGTACTTATCAAAAAAATAGAGCGGCCATTGTGGGTTTAGTGGCTTGGACGCCTACTCTTACAGCGGCAGTAATTTGGATTCTCGGTGGTTTAGGTTATATTGCGATGACCTGGTGGGTGATGTACGGAGTCTATTTTGGCGTGGCTTTTTCCGCAATTTTACTGGCGTTTTCGGTAGGGGATAAAATCAATACCGCAAAAAAGGAAACCTACCTTTTAGAACAGAGGACTAGGAAAGCGCTGGAACTAAAAAATCAGGATTTACAAAAAAGTAATCAAGTCAAAGAAAGTTTTCTTTCAACGGTTAGTCACGAATTGAGAACCCCTCTTAACGGCGTGTTGGGGTCGCTTTCTTTGCTTGAAATTAACGTCAAAGCAATGTCTAAACTAGATCAGCTGGCCCTCAAAAGCGTTCTACTTGGCGATTTAAATCGGGCAAATCAATCTTCGGAAGAAATGTTGACCTTAGTAAACGAAATAATTGACTTTAGCGAATTAGATGCCGGAAAAACAGAACTTAATAATAACTACTTTTCTCCGAGAGCACTCATTATAGAAATAGTTGAGCCTTTTATGGATGAAATAAAAGCTAAAGGAGTTCGGTTAAATCTCGACCTTGATGCCCTTATTTTGACTGAAGTTTATTCTGACCGGCAACTCTACCGCAAACTGTTTTCAGCGTTAATAAAAAATGCAGTGAAATTTACCGCTCGAGGTGAAATCTCAATTGTCGGAGCCTCTGAAATTACAGAAGAGGGTGCATCGACGCTGATCTTTGCGATTAAGGACAGCGGTGTAGGAATCCCTAAATCAAAAATGAGAGAGATCATGCAGCCTTTTAGCCAAGCAGATCAGTCGATTACTCGAAGATTTGGAGGTCTTGGCATTGGTTTGCCAGTGTGCAAAGAGGTGGTAACGATTCTAGGGGGGAAAATAAATTTCAATTCCTCCGAAGAAATTGGCACTACAGTAAGTCTTGAATTTACTGGTTTGCCCATGAGAATAGTTCAAGCGCCAGATAACCTAGAGGTGGCTACGCAAGCTGAATCTCAAGCTCCTAGCCAGAAAGCTGCCAATGATTCCGTTGAGGAATACGTATTGATCGTGGAAGATAATAAAACCAACCAATTAGTGGCCAAAAGCATTGTTAAGAAAATGGGATTAATTCCCTTACTTGCAGAAAACGGTAGCGTCGGAATAGAGATGATTAAAACTCACAAGGTGGATTATGTCCTCATGGATTGCCAGATGCCAGTGATGGATGGCTATGAGGCGACACGTCAAATAAGAAAGATGCAATCCCCTCAGGCGGCATTGCCCATTATCGCGTTGACAGCCAATACCGCGGATTCTGATCGACGGCGATGTGTTGAAGCTGGAA
This sequence comes from Moraxellaceae bacterium, assembly GCA_002401525.1. Classification (GTDB taxonomy): domain Bacteria; phylum Pseudomonadota; class Gammaproteobacteria; order Pseudomonadales; family UBA3067. Next base: position 3,489 of record NVTH01000220.1, read on the forward strand.
TGGATGATTTTATTCCTAAACCCATCACTTATAAAATCTTGGAAGTAAAAATAAATGAATGGCGTAATAAACAATCGAAAATATCGGGGCAGTCGATAGGATGAATTCTGTTGATGATAAAAAACAGGTTAATAGGAGTGCCGAGGTGAGCAAACGAATTCAATCGTATCGAACTCGAAGTAAGCGTGTATATGATCCAGTAACTTTCCATTTCAGTAATAAATCCTCAGGTCAGTACAGGAGGCTTTTAATATGATGGAAGTCGCTGGATACAAGTCGCTGGCAGTAAAACACGCGAGCCATAACAGTGTGATTTACCAAGGTACAAGACTCTCGGACAGTGAACCGGTTATTTTAAAAAGTATTAATCCAGATCACTTTTCTGCAGGCTTGCTGGGTCGATTCAAGCATGAATTTGAAATAATACAATTGCTCGACAGCGATGAAATAATTAAGGTGCTGGATTTAATTCAAGACGTTAACCAATGTACGTTGGTCGTTGAAGATATCGACGGTAAATCGCTCAACCAGTGGATGGCGTGTGGAGAGCTTTCTGATATAGGGGAAATCCTTAGGGTTTCTATTCGATTGGTGCAGGGCTTGGCTAAAATACACCAAGCTCGGATCATCCATAAAGACATCAATCCTGCCAATATTATTTATAACCGAGAAAAAAACCTGGTCAAAATTATTGATTTTGGAATTTCTTCTCAGCTGCCCAAAGAACAAAGCCCGTTAACAAGTCCTTCGTCGATTGTGGGTACCTTGGCCTATGTAGCACCGGAACAGTCTGGCAGAGTGAATCGTAGCATTGATTACCGCGCAGATTTTTACTCGCTGGGGGCTACCCTATTTGAAATGCTTACTTCGCACACGCCTTTTGAATCTGATGATCCCATGGAAGTCATTCATGGGCATATCGCAAGAAAGGCTCCAATGGTGCAGGAATTTAATCCGGATGTCCCTGGCCCACTTTGCGAAGTAGTCGCAAAATTGTTAGCAAAAGCGCCTGAAGACCGTTATCAAGGCACCTGGGGGATCAAGTCTGATTTGGAAACCTGCCTTGATTTATACCGTAAACACGGTGAGATACCGGATTTTCAGATTGCGGCCCATGATATTCCTGATCGCTTTCAGATGCCACAAAAGCTTTATGGGCGGGAAGTAGAGGTTAAAAGTGTTTTAGAGAGTTTTTCTCGGGTGGGTAAGGGGGCGCGCGAGGCGACTTTTATTGGCGGGTATTCGGGAATTGGTAAAACGGCGTTAGTACGAGAAATCTACAAGCCCTTAACCCAGAAGCGAGGCTATTTTATATCAGGAAAATTCGACCAGTTTCAAAAGGAAAAGCCTTACTCCGCAATTACCACTAGCTTTTCGGTATTGATGAAACAAATACTTTCTGAAGGTGCTGAAAAGGTTGCTGACTGGAAAATCAAGATTGTTGACACTGTAGGCTCAAGCGTCAATGTAATAGTCGATGTGATTCCTGGTCTTGAATTAATTGTAGGCGAACAACCGCCCCTAGATCCGTTATTACCTGCGGAAGCGCAGAATCGATTTAAAATTGCCTTTAGGCGATTTATCAGCGTATTTTGCACTGAAAAACATCCGTTGGTGATTTTTTTGGATGACCTACAATGGGCGGATTGTGCCTCATTAAGTCTGCTGCAAATTTTAATGCAAAGTAAATCCACCCGTTATCTGTTTCTGATGGGGGCTTATCGTGACAACGAAGTGAGCGCTACGCACCCGCTGCAAATACTCATCGACAATATTACTGCGGATGATATTAGGCTTAATGAAGTTAGTTTGCAAAAGCTTTGCTTAGAGGATGTTCGTCAGCAATTGGCGGATGCACTTTATCGTGACCCCAAGGATGTCAATGAGTTGGCCGAATTGGTAGTCGCCAAAACAGAAGGCAATCCGTTTTTCTGTGAAGAGTTTCTTAAATCATTGTACAGCGATGAGTGCATCCAATTTGATCCCAGTCAAGGCGTTTGGTCTTGGGATTTAGACGCCATAAAGCAGCTTGAATCCACCGATAATGTGGTAGAGTTTTTGACCTCTCGAATTAACTTATTGCCCGAACATATGCAGCATCTTCTTGCGGTGGCGTCCTGCATTAATAATCGATTTGATATAACCGCTTTAAGCCATGTGATGGACGAGACGCTATCCGAAGTAGCGTTTAAAATTCGAGAAGCAAGTATTGAAGGGTTTTTAGTCCCGATTGATTTAGATTTACAAATTCAGGAACTTTCAACCTCGGAGCTTCAAGAATTAATACGGGATAATATTAAAATTGAATATCGATTTTCGCATGATCGAATTCAACAATCTGCTTATGGGTTTTTGGATGAAGAAGAGAAATCTCGCATTCATGAAAAGTTGGGTTGGTATTTATATCAGAACGATGCGCCACTCGATGAAAAAGTATTCGATATTGCGAACCATTTTAATATTCATTTTGGTGCCTCGGAAGAGAATAATGCGCTTGTAGCGGAGCTTAATTTAAAGGCTGCGCAAAAATCTAAAAAAAGTATCTCTTATCAATCCGCCAATGAGTATATTAAACAAGCTCAAGGGTTAATGTTAGAGACGTGGTCCGAGCAACGTTATTCCTTGTATTTAGCCATCGATTCGGAGGCCACCGAAATTGCGTACCTCAATGCAAATCATGCGTTGGTTGTAGTCTTAGCCGAAAAAGTGATTGCGAAATGTAAAAATGTAATCGACTCCATGCCGGTACGGATGATATTGATTCAATCCCTCAATTCCCAAAATGAACTGTCTAAAACCATTGATCTGGGATTAAAGACGCTTAAGAAGTTGGGCTTAAATATACCCAGGAACGCCAATTTGTTGCATGTGGTGAAGGCGTTGATCGAACTTAAGTTTGCACTTAAACAACGTAAAGCAAAAGATCTGTACGATTTACCCGACATGACCGACCCTGGAGGGCTTTTTATTCAGCGAATTATTGCTATCCTTTCTATCCCCTGTTATCTGCATAATCCGAATATAACGCTTATTATGGGACTTCAGTCAATTAAGTTATGTTTAAAGTTGGGGGTAAGCGCAGAATCTTCCTATTCTTTTTCGCTATATTCGGTGGTTTTATGTGGGATATTAGAAGACTTTGATGAAGGAGTTGAGTACGGTCAGTTCGCTATCACTATGGCTGAAAAATTTCATGCGAAAACTGTGATCCCTCGCGCTATTTTTACCTATTCATTTTTAGCAAGGCATTGGAAAGAGCCATTAGCGAATGGAATAAAACCGAGCATGGAAGCTTATAACCTGGCGCTTGAGTCTGGTGCATTGGAAGTCGCCTGCACCTGTTATTTGATCGCCACTTATTGCTCCTTTTACAGCGGTGAGGATTTAGTCAAGCTGTCGCAGAAATTAGCTGATGGAGACCAGTTGTTTCGTGAGCTAAACCAAGAATTGACGATAGATCCCTTGAGGCTACTGCGGCAATTGGTATCGAATCTAACCAGCTCAGGAGGCAAAGCCAATCGTTTGGTCGGGGACTTCATTGATGAGGATGAAGCGTTAACGCGCTATAGAGAGACCGGTGACATAGTGGTCACTTCGGTACTTTATATTTATAAGTTAATGGGTGCGTTTATTCTCGATGAAAAAGAAGACTTATGGGATATATGCAAACAAAATGAACGCTATTTAAAAGCGGCTATTTCCTTGGCTTATTTGCCCACTTTTTATTTTCTATGTGCTTTATCCTATTTACGCCTTTTACCCGATTTAAGTCCACTTAAGCGAATGAGTGCGTTGATGAAGGTTCGGCGCTACAAAAGCAAATTAAAAAAGTACATGAAATATTGCGAACCTACGTGTGGACATAAATATTACCTGGTGCAAGCGGAATATCTCCATTGTACCGGGAAATCGGCTCAGGCAAATAAGTTATACGAAAAATCTATCTCCTTAGCCACTCGCAGTAAGATTCTCTATGAACAGGCCATTGCCGAAGAAATCACCGGCAAGTACCATCTCGCAATTGGTAATGACCGAGCGGGGAAGTTTTACGTTCAACTTGCCGTCCAAAGCTATGAGGCGTGGGGTGCCGTGCCTAAAGCAGAAAAGTTGAGGCAGGAATATGATCTTGTTTCAAACCCTTTAAGAGTCCACTCTTCAAGCAAAAAAATAATGCCTCTCTCATCAACGACTCAAGGTGAATCAATTCACAGCACATTGACTCCGGAAGGATCAGTGGACGTGTTAGGATTTGATAAAATATCGCTGGAAAAAACCTATCACGCACTATCGAGCGAAATGGACCTGGATAAACTGATTGATAAGCTGACTCATTACTTGCTTGAAAATGCCGGCGCACAGAGTGTGTTTTTATTGCTTCAGGAGGACCGAGGTTGGGTTATCAAGTCGAGAAAGTCCGTTGAAGACCAGTCTGACTTTAAAGCCCGTGATTTATCTGAGTACTCCTCGGTGCCCCACAGTATAATTCGTTATGTCATCACCGCGGAAGAGCGGGTCATCTTAAATGATGCCTCGGAGGATGGGCAGTATGCGACGGATCCCTACGTTGTAAAGCAACGAATCAAATCAGTGTTGTGCATGCCGATTAAATATAAAGGTAAATTGTTAGCCGTGGTGTACGCAGAGCATCGAGAAATAGGCGGGGCATTTACCGAGGAGCAATCCAAAATACTGGATATCATTGGTTCCCAAGGTGCCATTGCCATCGAGAATGCACGACTGTATTCCTCTGTTAAAGATTCTGAGGATCGGTATCGCGGTTTGTTTGAAAATGCAGTCGAAGGGTTGTTTCAAGCGGATATTGACGGCGTTCCAATACTTTGCAATCCAGCGATGCTTAAAATGCTTGGGTATAATAATATCACCGATTTGATCAATGATATTGGGGACTCACCGGAAAGTGTTTACGTCGATCCTGAATCTAGAGATCTTCTTAGACGCAAAATTAAATCCCTCGGCAGAGTGGTAGATTTCGAAGTTCAACTTTATAAAAAAGACCGCACTATTATTGATGCCTTGTATAGTGTGACGATGATTTTTGATGAAGAGGGCGCTCCACTTCGTCTCGATGGTATTATAAAAGACATCACCACGCAAAAACATAACGCTCAGCTTAGCCTGGAAAAAGAACGAGCAGTAGCTGCCGCTCAGGCAAAAAGCCAATTTTTAGCCAATATGAGTCACGAGATTCGCACTCCCATGAATGGCGTGATGGGCATCGCCGAGCTGCTCAAGGATACTGGGCTTGACCCGATGCAATCTCATTACGTCAAAGTTATTTCCGACTCAGGTTCTTCATTGCTAGCAATCATTAATGATATTCTGGATT
>NVTH01000221.1 GCA_002401525.1 Moraxellaceae bacterium
CATCAAAAATTAAATTCTTCTTTTTTTGCGAATGCGGCTTCTTTTTTCTCTTCAGCAGCCATTTTTTTAGCGCGAGCTTTTGCTAGCGCTTCTTCCTGTTTAGCCCATTGCTTACCCACTTTTTGGCTGGCACTGGCCATGGCGCTAATCTTTCCGACGGTTACTTTAATGCCTGAAAGTGCGTCTTTAGCGCTATTTAGTTCATTTTGTACTTCAGAAAGGGCTTGATTGGCGGTTTGAAGTATTTGGGTTGCTTTCGCTAATTGAGCCTCACCCGCTGCAGTCTTTTTGACTTTTACCTTAGCGGTAATGGCGGCTTTTTTAGATTTTGCAGCTTTTTGCTTAACTGCGGCTTTGGCGATTTTCTTGCTTGCTTTGTCTGCTGCTGATTTTGCGGAAGACAATTCTTTGGCGCAAACTTTTGCCAATTTAGCCTGCATTTTGGAAATTTCGTTTTCCATCGCAGTCATTACTTTTGCAGCGGTAACTTTTGTTTTAGTTACTTTTGCTTTGGTCATTTTGCGTTGGGTGGTTTTCTTTGCAGCTTTTTTCTTCACGGCAACCATTTGAACAGCCCTCATCGGTGGTATTGGTTATGCGCCAATTATACAAGGTGATTTTACAATATCTACCCGTAATGCTTCTTTATTAGTTGATTCTAATCCAAATAGAAGCACTATTAAAATTTTCAAACGAAAAACCAGATAATCGGTCGAAAAAAGCGGGCAATTTGTCCTGGTTGTCTGTTTGGTTTGCTGGAAAGATGAAAAAAATCGACAAAATATTATTTTATATTTTCATGGAAAAATTTAAAAAGTGTTTTTTAGCAAAATATTTCCGAATGATGCCTGAAATTCGCCGTTGTTCGGTGAAGGACAAATGTGGATTTGAGTAAAATTTTCCAGATATTTTAGGCTCTGCAGCGTAAGAAAATTACTCTTCAGCAATATCGCTGCGGAGTGCGCTCTAATCTTTTAATGCGCGATATTTTGTTGGATGTTGAAATCGAGTGCGGCGGGGACAATTAGCAAATTCACTCCGTGTAAGATTAAAACTCTTTGCGGGATAAGAGACTTATCAAAGACGCTTTAGCGGTATTCGTAAACGCTGTTGATTGGATTGAAAGGGTCATTGTGTGATGTTTTTGGTATTTGGAGCGCTAGGCATGACGATTACTGTACCAAGAGGGCCCTGAATCCAGGCCTAAAAGGAAGCATTCTAGGGCACGAAGTTTGCTGGGTGACGGAATGTAACTGATTGCCTTAGAAGAGTTTTGCTTGATCGGAAATGAGTACTAAGCTCATGGTAATGCCGGCCTTAAACCGTTATTCTTTGCCGCCCCGGTGGGGTTGAACTAGAGGGCATCTCTAAAAATTAGAATTGGATTGGGTTTTCAGTTTAGGTGCAGCCTCCTTTTTTGGGGAGATGAGTATTTAGACGTCGAATCAAAAAGAGGAGGGTGTATGAAAAAATTTATAAATGGAATGGTGATAGTCGCTGCGGGCATCGCTTGCAATATGGCAGTTGGGGAAGAAAAGGCGCCTGAGTTGAGCTCGGAATTGGACCAGGTGAGTTATAGTATTGGTTATAATTTTGGAGTGAATATCCGTCAGAGGTTTGAGGATATTAGTTTTGAGGTGTTTCTGAAGGCGGTTGAAGACGCTTATCGTGAAAAGGAGCCGCAAATTTCCCAAGAAGGCATGGCATCGATTGTAGAAAATTATCGTCGCCAAAAGATGGAAGAGAAAAAGACCGAAGCGAAAAAAGTGGGATTGCGTAATCAAGACGAAGAGAAACAGTTTCTTGCGGCCAATGCAGAGAAAGACGGTGTAGTAGTGACCGACAGTGGCTTGCAATACCGAATCTTGTCCGAGGGAACAGGGGAGCGTCCTCTGTCTTCGGATACTGTTGAGGTGAATTATCGGGGCGAGTTTATCAGTGGCGAGGAGTTTGATAGTTCTTATCGTCGCGGGCGAACGGCTGAATTTCCTGTTACCGGTGTCATTAAGGGTTGGGTTGAAGCGTTACAATTGATGAAGGAAGGGGCTAAGTGGCAGTTATTTATTCCAGCGGATTTAGCCTACGGTGAACGCGGACAGGGATCAATTACTCCTAATTCAATGCTTATTTTTACGATTGAGTTGGTGGATATTAAATCTAAAGGATAACGTAGCGGTTAGATGCTTGGGCCCTCACTGTTAATAAACGATGTTTAGACGGGGCCTAGCGAAGCCCGGGTATAGTGAAGACCCGGGTTAGCACATTCTTGAATGACCGTTCAGGGCTTCACTTTTGTAACAGACCGTTGATTCTTACTTCAAAAAAAACAGGATTTTGGTTTTTGTCCTGGGTCATGGTTCTTAACTTTTGGTTTTTAACTTCTGATTCTTAAATTCTAGCGCTTAGGCTCTATTAGGGGGTTACCTGAGTTCTGAGAAGTGAATTTTACTCCTTCTATATACCCGCTTCTCAACTTAGGGCGTCTGATTTTGCTGTGCGGTATCTCTGCATCAGAATTCCCACTCCTGTACGACGCCCTCGGAAGTAATAGAGAAAAAACGTTCTCCATTGTCACTTACGCCGATGTCATATATTTTTGCTCTCGCTGGCCGCCACATGTTTTTCCCCGGTAGACGCCAATTTTTGGATATCTTTTGTTCGCTGATGTCCCATCGTTCGATTTGTTGCATTGAGTCGCCTATTAGAATTGCGTTCTGATTGGGAATAAACACTGCAGCTGTAATTGTCTTGGAGCGATTTTCTTTTTCAATTAGGACTTGTTGCGTATTGATGTCCCAAATCATAAATTTGTCATGCTGGCTTGAGAGCATTGCTAAATTTCCGTCGGCTGAAATACGCACCAAATTAACGGTATTATCGAATTTCCAGCGTTGTAATTCTTTATTGCCGACTAAATCCCACAATACTGCTGATCGATCGTGCGAACCGGTGATGCCTAAGGTGCCATCGGCAGAGAGGCTAACCGTTTGGATTGCTCCTTGATGGTGGAATTTATTGAGTATTTGCCCCTCTTTAACATTGATATAGAGGGCGCTGTAATCCTTCAGTGCCACTAGGGCAAAGGTGCCATCCCCTGACAAGCTGACGTCGAGGACTTTATCTGGGGCGGACCAAAACCCTATCGATTCACCCGTGGCGGTTTTCCAAAACACAAATCTGCGTTGATCGGCTGTAACGGCAATGTCTCCATTATGAGATAAGGCGGTCGCCACCAGATGACTGTAATCTCCGGATTGATGATTCCAATCGTAAAGCCGCTCTTTACTGGACAGGTCCCACAGGCTGCCGCCGTGATTAATGGACCCAATGAGCGAAAATTTTGCATTTGCGGAAATGGATCCAGCGTAAATGCCTTGAACAGCTTGAGTTGAGCTAGAGCTGGGAGAGTCAGCACTGCACGCACACAGCGCTCCAACGAGGGTTAAAATTGCGAAGTGAAGTCTTGCCGGCGCATTGCAGAACCAATGATCTCGTAGATAACGATAGAGATAGAGGTGAAGGGTGAGACAAGAATGATCATGCAAAGAATCGATTTTTGGATGCATTTTCCCCGCCTAGAAAAGTTAGGTCAACCGACCAATGCGCACATACTCACTAGCAAGTTTAGACGGGGTCAATGATTAATCTAGTGGGTGCAGTTTGTTTTTAATACTCTATGAGTCGAGCGTACGAGGGCGTTGATTGCTGCTCTGAAACTTAAGAGGTCAGTTTAAAATAAAGTTAGGATAAAAATGACTGATACTAACGGGGTGAAAGAACACGATACCCCGCTAGTCTCTCGAATCTTTAGTTTAGGTATTTGACGGAGCCTAATTCTTAATTGAACTAAGCCACCAATCCTTTATGCTTTATGTGAAGCTGATCGATGAGCTTATCCTCGAATTCAAAGCGCAATTCGATGGATTCTCCAAGTCTAGAAAGGCTGTTGTAAAGGTGGTCTAATTTTACACTGGCAAAATCCAGTTCATTAATGCTGTCGTTAAATTGTAGGGATTTTTCGGTAGTTTCTTGAACTTTCTCATAAAAAGATTGGGCCGTAACGCAATGAGTGTCTTTAAATTCATAGGCTTCTTTGAACAGTTCTTCGTAAACTTCAAAGTGGCCGGCTGAAACATAATCCAGTAACAACTGACAAAAGTGTTTAAGTTGTCTCTCTATGGTGGTGGAATCCTTGCAAAAACTGACGCTCGAACTTACTCTGCAATAAAGCGTTATTAAATCTTGTCGCTCTATAAGCCAGCGTTCTAATAGGCTTTCAACGCAACCCCATTGCTCATTAGCGGATTGTTTATTGGTGGATGATTCATTAGCCGAAAGTTCATTAGCCGATTCAGTTTTAGTATTATCCATAGCTGGAATTTTCCTTAAAATTGCGTTGTTAAGAATTTAGTTTAGCTAATTAGACCCAGCGTTGCTTTTTAGATTTAAAAATCAATGTAAGTACCACTTTGTTGAGTTTCCCTGTTTCGAATTCTGATGATTGTTTTGGCGGCAAGGCTCAAATACAACAGCAAATAGAATAGAAAAGTTGTGGTTTGGAAGCAATCACTTTTTCGCTGCTCGCAATAATATTAATTTGTAAGCAGCGGGTTTTAAATAATGGAAAGTTTTATAGGCCTGAATCTGGCTGAAATTGTATGCTTGTCATGCTTGGCTGGATTAGCGAGGCGGCGGATGCCGCGCCATTTTTTTAACGATTATTGGCAGGGTTTAAATTGTCTTCAATCCTCGACCATGGGTAGAAACTTAAGCCGGTATAGAAGATTGCGTACCCTAAAAAGAGGATTAAAGTGGCTTCAGGAAGCGATAAGCCTAAAAATTGCCAATCGACACTGGCGCATTCTCCTGATCCAGTAAATACCAAACGAAACACATCGGCCAGAGGGAATACATCGAGTAAGTAGTCCAGTCCTGGGCCGCAGGCGGGTACCTCGTCTGCCGGTAAATACTGCAGCCATGAATGCCGGGCTGCGACACTCGCACCTCCGAATGCCGCTAGTGCGCAAAGGCCTGCATACACTCGCTCCATCATGCCGGTTGGATTATGGAGACAGGCAACCAGCAATATAATGCCCATCGCGATAACAAAAACCCGCTGAAAAATACACAGCGGGCAGGGATCTAGTCCTGTGTAGTGTTCTAGATAGAGCGCGTAGACCATCGCTAGCACGGTGATTAGTGCGCTTAGCCCAAATATCATGCGGCCGTTAATGGATCGAATCATTTATACCTCGAGTAATAATAGTGTCAATAAACTAGCGGGACAAAAGAAAACGATATTCTTTAATCCCAGTAGAAAAGAGGGTTCCTCAGCATCCATCTTATCCTTTGGCGGGGAATTTATCTTTAGGATCATGATGTTTCCGAACCACACCTTGACTCAATCGAGAAAAGAGGTGTTTTGGGGTGAAATTGAGATACAAAATAAAGTCTATGCTTAGAGCCTGGCCTAGATCATTGTTTTCGGTGAGGGAGTTATGAAAAAGAGCGTGTTGATGTTGATTTGCCTATTGCTGATAGGGAATCCGGTGTGGGCTGAAGACCCTCAAGGGGTAGATAATCTCTATGTGGATTTGTACCCGGCCTTCATAGTCAATTATGGCGGCAAAGGGCGTTTACGGTTCTTTAAAACCGACGTTACTGTGCACTTAAATAGTGAGGGTTCAGTTGACTCGGTAGAAGACCACCTGCCGTTTATCCGTAATAATTTAGTATTATTATTCAGTAAGCAGACGGAAGAGGCGTTAATGACTCGGGAAGGTAAGGAGCAATTAAGGCAGGCGGCGCTGGAAACGGTCCAGGCTGTTCTCAAGTCTGAAGTAGGCAATGTGACAATCGATAATTTACTGTTTACGAGTTTTATTATTCAGAAGTAAGTTCTGGGCATCTCGAAAAGCGCTAATTTTTAGCGATGCCCTTTTGTTATTTAAAATAATCCGCTATAAATTGCTCAAAGGGCTGGGTGCATTCTAGCTCGAGTTGCTGTTGGTCTTGCATTGACTGTTTGGATAGCGTCATAAAGTCCTGTTCTACTTTATTCTCCAATGGCGTCGATTTGTATTGTGTTTCGAAGCGTTTTGCTTGGCCCATTGCGAACTGAAAAAACTCGATATCGTTGTCTTCAAGTGTTTTGAGCACTTGGGCAGAAGGCGTTTGTTCGGGGTCGTTTACCTTGTTAACTTGTTCTTTTAACGCATCCATAAAGTGGGTTTGATTTCCCGTGCTGTCGAGTATTTCTGCCGCGGGAATCATTGCTTCGAGTAACTCATGGGCCCATGCGGAAAATAGTTGTCCGCCTTGCTCCGTTTGCATCATCAGTTGGGGGTTTCTTCCATCCATCACTGAGTTGCGAGTATTTTCTGTGATCATGTCTAAGGTGTCTTGATTACAGATCGGCGACTCTTTCAGTGCACAAAAAAGTGCAAACACATCGTAAAACCGAGTTTGAGTTTGGTCGATGCCTAACGGCAGAAAAGGATTGAGGTCAGTGCATCTAAATTCTACGTACTCAACACCGCGACGTTGCAATGCCAGCGTCGGCCTTTCCCCTGTTTGAGTGACCCGCTTAGGACGAATGCTTCCATAATATTCGTTTTCAAGCTGCAATATATTGGCGTTCAGTTGTTGGTATTCGTTATTGGCTGTAACGCCAATTTGTTGATACTTGGGATAAGGGGTGCGGATCGCGTGATCCAATGTTTTGACGTAATTTTCCAATGAATTATAACAAATGCTTAAATTGGATTGAGCGTCATTTTGATAGCCTAAATCGCTCATTCGCAGTGAGGTGGCGAAAGGCTTGTGCAATGTGTGGGAGGATTTAAAGGGGACTAAATCGTGGTGGGAATTGTCGCGTAAAAAAGAAGCGCAAACCGCCGGAGATGCTCCAAAGAGATAATTGAGCAGGGGGCTGTAATTTTGAAAGTTACGTATTAGGCCGAAATATTGAGTAGAGATGTAATCTTGTAATGAGTCCGTGTTCTGTTCGGATTCTTGTAGGACTTGCCAAAATGATTCGGGGAATGAAAAATTATAGTGAATGCCTGCAATGGTTTGCATCAGCCGACCGTAGCGTAGGCCGAGACCGCGCCGGTAAACCGTTTTCATTTTGCCTATATTGGAGCTGCCGTATTCCGCAATGCGAATGTTGTTCTCGGTCTCCATTAAGCACGGCATGCTGTTAACCCACAGTAATTCGTCTTCAATGTTGGCATACACAAAGTGTTGCACTTGATCGAGAAATTTAAGTGGGGCGGTTTCGTCTGTAAATGCAGGGGTGATGAATTCCAGTAACGCTTCAGAATAGTCCGTGGTAATGGACGGGTGGGTCAGTGCAGATCCGAGCGTCGACGGGTGCGGGCTTTGTGAAAGTTTTCCGCCGGAAGTCACCCGAAGGCTTTCTTTTTCGATGCCTCTTTTAATTGATTTAAGGCTGTGAGCTGCGTTTGGGGCACTGAATACATTTAAGCGGCGTGCGTAACTTTGGGTCAAGGTCTGTCCTTAAATCTGCGGCTGTGGCTAGCATAATCCCAGTATTGGCGGGGATTATGCGTAAAACCGTTCTTAAAATAAATACTATTATTTGGCTTGCTCGCTGCTATTTAAAGGGCTGACCCCGAAAAAATGCTAATTATTTCTAAATAGCTTATTTTTTAGGCTTAAGTTTCTTTGCGTTCGCAAATGCGCCTGCCAAAGTAGATTTAGGGGCTGATTGGTTGCCCAGGTTCCGTTGACCACGGGAAGCATTACTGTTTGAGGAGCGGTTGTTTGATGATTGATTGTTTGAAGAGCCGTTTCGATTGGACGAATTGTGTCGGTTGTCGGAGTTTCTATTCGAGGGCTTATCATTGAGCCGCATGCTGAGGCTAATGCGGTTTCGGTCTTCATCTACTTCCATCACTTTGACTTTGACGATGTCGCCTGTCTTCACTACATCCGCCGGGTTTTTCACAAATTGATCTGAAATTACGGAGATATGCACTAAACCGTCTTGATGGACGCCGATATCCACGAACGCGCCGAAATTGGTGACGTTGGTAATGACCCCTTCCAGCAGCATGCCTGGTTTTAAGTCTTTGACGTGGTGGATGTTATCGTCGAATTTCACTGCGGCAAAACTGGGTCGAGGGTCTCTCCCAGGTTTTTCCAGTTCTTGCAAAATATCGGTAATGGTGGGGATCCCGAATTGCTCGTCGGCGTAATCTTCCGCTTTGATAGACTTTAAAAACTCAGCGTCAGCCATGAGTGCAGAAATGCTGCGATCGTTTTTTGAGCTAATTTTTTCAACTACAGAATAGGCTTCCGGGTGCACCCCTGAGCTGTCCAAGGGACTCTCGCCATTGATGATGCGTAAGAATCCAGCGGATTGTTCAAAGGTACGCTCTCCAAAACGGGGCACCTCTTTAAGGGCTGAGCGACTTTTGAATAAACCATTCTTATCCCGGAAACGGACAATATTGGTGGCAATGGTGTTATTAAGGCCGGCGATGCGGCTCAGAAGTGGGATGGACGCAGTATTCACATCGACGCCGACGGCGTTTACACAATCCTCCACCACCGAATCCAGTCCTCGGGCCAATTTAACTTGGCTTACATCGTGCTGATATTGGCCGACGCCAATGGCTTTAGGTTCGATTTTCACCAGTTCAGCCAGGGGGTCCTGAAGGCGGCGCCCGATGGAAGCGGCTCCACGAAAGGAAACGTCGAGGTCGGGGAATTCACGGGCAGCGTATTCCGAAGCGGAATAGATCGACGCGCCCGCTTCGCTGACGGTAATCTTTTGCAGGTTCAGGTCGTCATG
>NVTH01000222.1 GCA_002401525.1 Moraxellaceae bacterium
GGTAGTGGGTATGTCTGCTACGAGCGATATTGTAAGTGAGCAAAACTATGCGGATCTAGGGTTTAATATGTTTATTAATAAACCATTAGATGTTAGGTGTATTGAAGGTTTATTGCCGTCGTTGGTGTCTTAAGGGGACACATGACCCATTTTCGAGATGTTTTTTGACACCTAGCCTGAATCAGGATTGAGGTTTGGATGATTCGGTTATTTGAATTGCTGACCGTCTACCCATTTGGAAACATTAACTAGGTTGAGCGCAGATACGTCAAACTGCTTAAATATGTCGACTATTTTTTGTGGACGAAGGTATATCCGATATCCGTGTTCATAGGCCTAAAAATCAATCGTGCTTCTTCATGGGTGCTGTCCATTGCTTCTTCCATAAAAGCATATTTTTCCATCGCATGATCGTCTGCGTCTTCTTCAATATCAGTGGCGTCGGTTTCGGCATTAATAAGACGACAATCGCTCCAGCTAATTAAAAGACGATCACTGCCATCCCAAAGTGGAAAAACATGCTTGAAACGTCCGCCAACCGAGGGCCCATCACCAAGGCTCACGTCGCCAAATGCGAGCGAGGTTTGCGTGCTCATCAGGCTCGCACTGGCGCTACCGATGGGTTGGCTTGTTTCCGTGAAATTGTTGATGTCGATAAGAAGCAGGTCGGTGCCAATGGATTCTGAATCGTAACGTTGCGGCAGCAATATGATTTCGCCGCTGGGCAATTCTGAGGGTGTTGTAAATTGCAGCGTTTCGGTATCGCCACTGGTTTCGTCTAACAGGGTTTCATGACTGTGTTTGCCATAGACGAAATGAAGGTGGTGGCCGTCAGGGTCCACTTGATAGAGGTCAAAGCCATTGCTATTGCCGGCGTGGTCCCAGCGGCTGAATAATATTTTGCCGTTGCGAAGCACAATGGGGTTGAGGTCGTGACTTTGGTTAAACGTGATTTGGCGGATATTGGTGCCGTCATCGTCCATCACATGCAACACTGCGCTGGGTTCGTCTTGGTCTTCGTCTAAGGCTACAAATTGAGTTTTACCTTCGTCAATGAGAATGGCTTTAGAGCTGCGTTGTCGAGTGGACGAAAATAAGATGTTGCCATCGGGAAGGTATTGGGGGGCGATGTCTTGGCCTTCTTCCGCAATGGTATCGGATTGAATAATTCGCAGCAGGGTTTGGTCGAGGTAGTCGTATTGCCAAATGTTCCAGGTGGGTTGTTCGTCGTCGTCGGCATCTTCGATTTCTGGGGCGTGCATCGCGAAAAGGATTTTATTTCCTTCGTCGTTGACTGCGATGTCTTTGATGTCGTAAAGCGCGTCAGTGTCAAACCCTGCGGAGCTAATGTCGAGCGAGGAGGCGGTGGGTGAAGCACGTTCTTTTAAGTAAAGTTTGGCCCCTGCATTAAAGGTAAAAGGTTCTCTGGGGTCGGCTGTTTCGAGTTGACCGTCTTCGTCCACAGGCAGCGATCTTTGAACAAAAGCAATGGGGAAATCCACCACCGAAGGGTCCGGGGTTTGGCTATCGCCACTGATGTCACCGTCACTGCATGCCATTAAAGTAAATGCAGATAAAAGTATTGTGTAAATGGATTTGTAACGTTGAGTCCAGTTTTGTTTCACATGATTCACTTATACACTTTGTTGATGATTAAAAATGAGTCTGAATGTAACCGTTACGGGTATATAAAAGTTTCCGTTAGAAATATTAGGCTATTAATAGCCTTTTATGTTTTCGCTCAAAAAATGGTTTTTACAGCTAAATAATTGATACCGAGTATATAACCTAATGATTAGAGATGATTTATGTTTGAAGTTAACTGCGATATAAATCCGCTTTCTTAAGCTAGTGTGTCTAATCTCTCGTTTAAGTTTTTTGCCTTGCTGCACATTCTCATTATGGTCCAATATTAAATGAAGGTTCTGTTGAAATGGTCACAATCCCTGAACTGATCATTGATTAGAATTAAACAGTGAGTAAGGGTTCTTATCTACAGGTTTGATTTTAACTGTGAGCTAATTCAAACCTCGTTGGGGATTAAAGCGTAAGCGCTCGAATCAACTAGTTTTCCAAAGTATCGAGTGTTTCATTGAGGAATACAGGGTATAACCAGCGTAATTTTGTTGGCTGGGACAAGGTTAAAGATTGAGATTAGTAAAAGGTCGAGATTCGTACTGACCTGTGATCGATAAGTTGAACTCGGTGTAACCACGGAAAGGTTGGCAGAAATCTGCGTGGAGTAGTCCTTAGCGTTGCATTTCGGATTTTGATTTAAGACTGTCAGTGTCTAGTTTAAGACTATGTTTAAAGTGAGCTTTCTATGATCCGTTTTCATACGATCTGGCTATCGAAATTTAATTTAAATTATATTTGGCTATGGTTTCTGCTCGTCACGTGTTCTTTTTCTGTTTTGGCTGGAGACCGAGATCAGGCCAAACGAATTCATGATCGGATTTCGGGTGTCCATGCGTCGGATGCGGTGATTACTGCCATGGCAGCAGACATAACCGCTGGTAACGCTTTGGATGCGGCGTATACGGCGATGGAAAACGATGGCTTTTTTAATGTCACGCTAAAAAATATGATTACGCCGTGGACCAATGAAGCTCAGACGGTGTTTGCGCCGCTCAATGACTACACCGCGACGGTGATTGGTGTGGTTCGAGATGATTTGGATTTTCGATTAATTCTCAGTGCGGATTTATTGTACGTAGGCAATTCGGGTTTAGGCTTGCCGGTTTACGGAAATAACAATAATTTACATTATGAAGCCCTGGAAGATCAAAATATTAGTTTGAAGGATCACCTGGTAGGCACGACGCCTCAGTCGTCCATTACTGGAATGCCGACAGCGGCAACCGCCGGCGTGTTGACGAGTCGCGCGGCAGCGCAAGCTTTTTTTATTGACGGCACTAATCGTGCGATGTTCCGTTTTACCTTATTGAATCATTTGTGTACTGACTTGGAAGGCATTAAAGACCTTAATCGTCCTGCGGATCGAATTCGTCAAGATGTGTCTCGAAGCCCGGGAGGGGACAGCAGTATTTTTCTAAATCATTGCATTGGTTGTCATTCGGGAATGGACCCATTAGCGCAGTCTTTTGCTTACTATGAGTTTGAATACGATGATGAGGACCCTGAGGGGGAGCAAGGCCGGCTTGTATACAATGATGCCGGGCAAGTTGATCCCGACACAGGAACACGAGTTCAAGGCAAATACCATATTAATTCCAACAGCTTTAAGTACGGCTTTATCACGCCGGACGATCGTTGGGATAATTATTGGCGCGATGGACAAAACTCCTTATTAGGATGGGACAATAGCTTAGTGGGCAGTGGCAGTGGCGCAAAATCCATGGGGCAGGAACTGGCTCACAGTGAAGCATTTGCACAGTGCCAGGTTAAAAAAGTATTTAAGACCGTGTGCTTGAGAGAGCCGCTTTCTGAGGATGACAATAGTCAAATTGATTCTATGGTCAGCGCATTCAAATCGTCGAATTACCAGTTAAAGCGGGTGTTTGCTGATTCCGCTGTTTATTGCATGGGGGATTAATGATGAATACAGCCAACGGCGCTAGCCGTACCTCCAGTGATGCACCGAATCATTACTTCAGTGGGCTGCGATGCTTAATTAACGCCTTAAATAAAGGCATCGAAAAAAGCCGACTGTTCTCTGGAGGGATTGTTGCTAGAGGAATGGTTGCTAGAAGATCGGTTGCTTGCGGAATTGCTGTCGCGGCGTTATTTCTTTCGGGCTGCGATGGACACAGTAGCAGTGGTGCAGAAAATCAGCAATTCCCTGACACAAATGAGTTAGTTGCGGTGGTCAATTATACTGGACCTGCGGCAGCAACCACTGACATTCAAAATTTTAAATTAAATGTCTGGGACAATTTAGTGACTGATGATCGTTGCGGTCGTTGCCATGGGGTGTCTGGTCAGTCACCGCAGTTTGTCAATCAAGATGACATTAATTTGGCTTATGCAGCGGCCAATACCATTGTGGATTTGTCCAATCCGGGTGAGTCAAGAATGGTCACTAAAGTGGCGGGTGGTCATAATTGCTGGGAGGCGTCCGATACTTTTTGTGCGGATGTTATTCAAGGCTACATTAGTAATTGGGCCTTTGGATCCTCAGAGGTGATTGATACGGCGGTGCAACTGGTTGCACCGATTGATAAACCAGTCAGCTCCAGTAAAAATTTCCCCGACGATGCCGCGTCGTTTGGCTCGACTCTCTATCCGCTGCTCACTGAATATTGTGCGGGTTGCCACTCTGATTCGGCGTCCGTGCCGCAAGCCCCTTACTTCGCTAGTTCAGATTTAGACATCGCCTACGAGGCAGTGCAAAGTAAATTAGATTTAGAAACTCCTTCAAATTCGCGCTTGGTAGTGCGTTTGAGGGATGAGTTTCATAACTGCTGGAGTGATTGCAGTGCCAATTCGGCTGAGCTTGAGGCTGCGATTACTTTATTTGCCGATGGCATTGAGACCACTGAAGTGGATTTAAATTTAGTGCTGAGTAGGGCGTTAAATTTGTTAGATGGCATCGCGGCTAAAAAGGGCGTGCGATATAAAGCCAATGCGATTGCGGTGTATGAATTCAAAACCGGTGAGGGTGAGTTGGCTTACGATACCAGCGGCATCGATCCAGCGATGCATTTGACCTTAAGTGGCGATGTGGATTGGCTTGGTTCCTGGGGCTTACGGGTCAATGATGGTAAGGCACAGGCCACCACCTCGGCCAGCAAAAAGTTGAATGACTTAATTTTAGCCACCGGGGAGTACAGTCTTGAGGCATGGGTCGCCCCAGCCAATGTGGTGCAAGAAGATGCTCGAATAGTAAGTTATTCGGGCGGCACTACGGTAAGAAATTTTACGGTGGGGCAAACCCTTTATAATTATGATTTTTTTAACCGCTCAACCACCACGGATGGCAATGGTAATCCCGCTCTGTCCACCGATGACGATGCAGAAGTTTTACAAGCGACGCTTCAGCATGTTGTGGTGACCTACGACCCCGCTAACGGGCGAAGGATCTATGTCAATGCGGAATTAACTGACGCCGTGGATACCTTTGCGGGGGGTAACCTTTCTGAGTGGGACGATACGTTTGCGTTTGTTTTAGGCAATGAGGTCTCTAGTGACCGGCTTTGGCAGGGTTCAATACGCTATGTTGCTGTGCATAATCGAGTCTTGACGGATGGTCAGATTGAGCAGAATTTTCAAGCCGGTGTCGGCGAGATATTTTACATGTTGTTCAATGTTTCGGAACACGTCGATGTGCCCGATGCCTATGTGGTGTTTATCGTCAGCCAATTTGATGGCGGTAGTTATTTATTCGCTAATCCATTTTTTATCTCCCTTGATTCTGCTCAGCAGCCTGATGGAATTACCATTAAAGGCATGCGGATTGGTATTAATGGTCGCGAAGCGTTGGTGGGACAAGCCTTTACTCATTTAGATTTCGTGGTGCAACAGGCGAACTACTCCATTGAAACGGGCGTCAGCATGATTACCCAGTATGTGCCCGGTGTTTCTGACGACGAAGAATTTGGCGCTATTATTGCCCTTGAAAAAGGCCCTGAGAGCGATGAGTTTTTCCTATCCTTTGAGCAATTGGGTGACAGTAGCAATGTGTTTGTTGAGGCGTCGCCGATTGCGGCGGATTTATCTTTTTTAGAAAACACTCAGCCTCACATTGGAGTGAGAACGTTTGAAGAAATTAGTCACACAATGTCGGCGATGACGGGAATAGCAGTGACTCATCCGGACATTGTTGAGACCTTTATTAAGGTCAAACAACAATTGCCTACGGCAGCGGATATAGAGGGGTTTTTGGCGTCTCATCAAATGGCGGTGACCCAGATGTCCATTGAATATTGTAATGCGCTGGTGGATGACGATGGGTTGCGAAGCAGTTTTTTTCCCGGTTTTAGTTTTAACGCAGACCCGGATGTCGCGTTTGGTGGTGGCGGAACTGCGATTGTAGTGAATGCGCTAATTGCCAATATGATGGGCGTTGGATTAAGCGTGCAGCCGGATAACAGTGATATTTACGATGTATTGGTCAATGGTGATCTGGGCGCTGGCTATAACGGGCTTATTGATGAGCTTAATGATTGCCCCATCGATTGTAATGCGGCCCGTACGGAAATTATTGTGAAGGCCAGTTGCGCGGCCGTGTTGGGCAGTGCAGTGATGTTGATCCAGTAAAGAGAAAGTTTTTGTAAGCGCTTCTTGGTACAAGTACTGAGATTATGTGGTGCAGATACTGGCATGAAGACGAAGAGATAAGCAGGCGAAGAGATGACTAGGCGAATGAAAAAAGTTGGTTTAAATGAGCCGTTAAAGCACGTTGATCATGGCAGGCCCATGTCGCGCAGGCAGTTTATCGCGCAGGGGTTTTGCAGCGGTATGGCGGCGGTGACGGCGCCCTCGATTTTTGGTCTTTTTGCAAATCCTCAAAGTGCCCATGCTGCGCTTTCAAGTGATCTTAATGCGCTGAAGGAAGGTTGTGGAATCGCGGTTCAAGGCGCCGGCAAAATTCCTTTTATTTGTTTCGATTTAGCGGGTGGAGCGAATATCTCCGGATCGAATGTATTAGTCGGTGGCCCAGGAGGCCAGGACGATTTTTTAAGTAATGCGGGATACAGTAAGTTGGGTATTCCAGAAAATATGGTGCCTCCTCTCACCAATGCGCAGACGGGGTTAAGCGATTTTATTAATCGAGATCTTGGCTTAGCGTTTCATTCAGACAGTGCTTTTTTACGAGGGATTCTTGACAAAGTATCGCCGGCAACAGCGGCTAATATTAACGGTGCGATTATCCCCGCGCTCTCTGATAATGACACGGGAAACAATCCGCATAATCCAATGTATGGCATTTACAATGCTGGTGCTGATGGATCGTTATTGAGTCTAATCGGTTCGCAGTCGTCAGAGTCTGGCGGCAATTCCATGGCGCCGTCTAAATGGGTCGACGTTAGTTTAACGCCCACTAAAGTGGATCGCCCTGAGGACGTGACAGGGTTGGTGGACGTCGGAGATTTAGTCGGCCTATTAAGTCAGGAAGACGCGGTGGCGGTGATGGAGTCAATCCAGCGAATTAGCGATCGAAAATTAGCGAAAGTGGATACCCAGGTGAGCACGGACGAAATTATTAAAGATTTGGTGCGTTGCGGGTATGTGAAAAGTGCTGATATCGCCGATCGGTTTGGAGATCCTTCGACTTTAAACCCGACTTTAGATGCTCAAATCGTTGGGGACGGCGGGATCTTCTCTCAAGCAGAGCTTGAGGACAGTGAATTTAGCAAAACCGCTTCGGTGATGAAGTTGGTTAATAATGGCTTCGCTGGTGCGGGCACGATCACCATGGGCGGATTTGATTACCATACCGGTGATCGGTCGACTGGAGAGGTCAGGGACCTGCGCGCCGGTCGTTGCATGGGCGCGTGTTTGGAATACGCCGCTCGCGTGGGCGTGCCGCTAATGCTCTATGTGTTTAGCGACGGTTCTGTTTCAAGCAGCGGCATGATCGATGATTCCATGGAAGGGCGAGGCAAAGGCGTGTGGAGCGGTGATAATTCCTCGACGGCGGCTTCTTTTTTCTTGGTGTATGACCCTAACGGACGCCCTACATTATTGGGCTCTGATACGAGCCAGCAAGCACGCCATCAACAGATTGGCTCCATGACTGCGGATGCGTCAGTGGATCGGACGGCGACGCCTGCCGCAAGTAACGTTAATTTGTTAGTGGATACCGTACTACTGAACTACATGGCGCTTCATGATCAAGTGGATGAGTTTAGCAATATTCCCAATATTGAACTCACCGGAGATTATGACTCATGGGTGGCTTTCGAGCCCATCGTTACGGATACGCTTTAACTTTGACTTTGACTTTGACTTTAACCCTAACCCTAACCCTAACCCTAACTTAGGCTTATGCGGTTCAGTCGTTGTATGGTTCTGTGTTTTCTAGCTGCTTAGCTATTTAATCGTATGCTTGTCTAGTCACTTGGCTTTCTTCGGGATACGTACTGCGAGTACATCGCAGGGTGCGCCGTGCAGAACGCCATTGGCGGTGGAGCCTAGCAGTAATTCAAAGCCGTGTTTGCCATGGGTTCCGATGACGATCACTTCCGCTCGCTGCGCAGTGGCGTAATCTCGAATTTCTTTGGCGGGGCGTCCAAGCAGCAGCTTCTGGTTTTCTGTGGGTATTTGGTGTTTGGCAGAAAAGCCTGCCAAGCGCAGTTTAGCTTGGGTCACAAGGTCTTCCTGAATGCCGTTTATTTGCATCGCCGTGGCGCCAAATGCTTCGCCGGTATAAACCGAATCG
>NVTH01000223.1 GCA_002401525.1 Moraxellaceae bacterium
AGGCCTGGCTGAAGGATGCATCGAGACGTTGCTGTAATTGATGGATTTCTTGACGTTCGATATCAAACACGCGTTGCGCTGATTTGAGGTACGAGTTCGTGGGCTTTTGGGGTGAGTCGGTGGTCAAGGTGAGCGGCCTTCTTGAATATGCGAATTGGGTTAAGCGACTTTGTTTAAGTTAAACGGGCTTAGTTAAATGGTTTAAGTTAAATGGCTTAAGTTAAACGGGAAAATGATGCTCCGGCTTTTGCGTCTAGGTCGAGGGAAGTAATTCGGTTTGGTAAAGCACTGCATAATAGCCAAAGTAAATCGTCAATAACATAATCCCCTTTATGGCAGTTATTTTATGCGACTTGCCCATAAATACCAGTGCTATCACCAATAGGGTTAGAAATAGCATCACAAAATAATCTCGATCAAATATATTCTCCGAGATGGCCCCCGGCGCGAGTAATCCAGGTAACGGTAATACGGTGAGTAAATTAAATATATTAGAGCCAATGACGTTGCCTATGGCCAATTCAGTGTGTTTTTTCAGTGCGCTGGCGATTGCGGCCGCTAATTCGGGCAAGCTGGTGCCCACCGAGACTAGCGTGAGTCCGATTAAGGTTTTGCTAATGCCGAATTCAAGGGCAAGTTCGCTGGCGCCCCACACTAACGCCTTTGAACTGATGATTAATACGATGAGGCCAATGAAGGTTTGGCCAAGTGCCTTAACGTTGGAAGCTGGCGGTTCATCTGAGTCGGATGCTAAGGCGTTTTGGTCAGGTTCTTGGTCGACGTCTTGATTGATGTTTTGGTCGGTAAAATCGCTCTGTTTATCGGTAGTTTTGAGTTTTATTTTCGCTAGGAAAACGATGTAAAGGATAAAAATAACGCCCAGTATGACGCCATCCACGACGTCTAAATCATAGTCAAAGAGTAATAATCCACAGGCTACGGTAACGAAAACTAGAACTGGGAAGTCTTGCTTTAGGTTTTCCTTGCTGATCACAAGCGGAGTGATCAGTGCTGTAGCCCCTAACACCAGGCCAATATTGGCGATATTGGAGCCGATGGCGTTCCCTATCGCTATTGCTGCGTTGCCGGACATTGCTGCGGTGATCGATACCAGAATTTCTGGCGCTGAAGTGCCGAAAGCCACCACGGTCAATCCGATTACGAATTTGGAAACATTGGCGTTAGTTGCCAGGCTTGCCGCCCCTTCGACGAATTGGTCAGCGCTCCATACCAGAAAAATAAGGCCTAGAATTATGGCTAGGGACACTGTGAGCATAAAATTTCTTCCGCTTTGATCCGTTGTATAACGGCTAGAATAAAGAATAGACCCAAAGTAATTGGCCGTTGGCGCTGGAGTATAGGCAGGTGGGTATATATTGCTAGCGAAAATTTCTTCTACGCCACATAGCAAACAGTCACTTCAGCTGCCGCAGCTCAATAGGGTTGTGGTGAAAGGGGTTGATCAGCAGATGAGGTTAAGCCGGTGTAGTTAAGCCAGTGTAATTAAGCCGGTGCAGTTAAAACAGAATAGTTAAGAAGGTGTGGCTAGGGATGGCAAATAATTGGTTTCAGGGTAAATCGCTGGTTTATGTTGCCGGTCCATATTAGGTAGTTCGGTGGAGTTATGTCCGAGAGTTTTCAGCCCAACCAATCGTTGGTGAGTAGCGCCAATTTGGAAAATGCCCGATTGAACCTTATTCGTGAGGATCAGCCCCGGATTAGAGATGCGGCCGCTCCAGAGCCTGCCACTTTAAATCAGTGGATTGAGGCGGAGGCCGAAAATTATGTGGAAATTCAGAATTTGAGTTTCCAGCGTGGGTCTCGGATTATTTATGATGATTTAACCATGTCGTTTCCTAAGGGAAAGGTCACCGCAGTCATGGGGCCCAGTGGCACCGGTAAAACGACCTTGCTGAAATTGATGGGTGGTCAGCTTCAGCCTACATCAGGTTCGATTATCGTGGCTGGAGTGGACGTGGCTCGAGCCAGTCGCACCGAGTTATTTGACGTGCGAAAGCGGATGGGAATGTTATTTCAGAGCGGCGCGTTGTTTTCAGATTTATCGGTTTACGAAAACGTGGCATTTCCCCTGCGAGCCCATACTGAACTGCCCGAAGACATGATTCGCGACATTGTGTTAATGAAGCTTCATTCCGTCGGTTTACGCGGTGCCAGGGAATTAATGCCGAGTGAATTGTCCGGCGGGATGGCAAGGCGGGTGGCGCTGGCCCGGGCCATCGTTCTTGATCCTGAAATGGTGATGTATGACGAACCCTTCACGGGTCAGGATCCGATTTCCATGTCGGTGTTACTGCAGCTGATTCGTTTATTGAACGATACCTTGGAGCTGACCAGTATTATTGTCTCCCATGATGTGCAGGAGACTCTCGATATTGCCGATTATCTCTACATCATTGCGGACGGTCGAGTGATTGGCCAGGGCGAGCCTAAAGAAGTGATGAATTCAGATTCGGCGTTGGTACAGCAGTTTATGTTGGGTTTACCTGACGGTCCTGTGCCGTTTCATTTTCCCTCGCAGAATTATCGTGACGATATTTTAGAAGGGAGGCATTAGCTTGCTACGTCAGATCGAATCAATTGGTGCCCGAGGGCTGGAGGTGGTGGAAAGCATTGGTCGTTCCGTCGTTTTTCTGTATCAATCGCTGGTAAGAGTGCCCCGTCCGAGAACATCTCTGCCGTTATTAATTCAGCAGCTTTATTCGGTGGGTGTGCTGTCGTTAGTGATCATTGTGGTGGCAGGGTTTTTTATTGGCATGGTGCTGGCGCTGCAGGGTTACTCTATTTTAGTTCGGTTTGGCGCCGAACAGGCGTTAGGACAAATGGTGGCGCTTTCTATCGTGATGGAATTGGGGCCAGTGGTGTCTGGGTTGCTGTTTGCCGGTCGGGCGGGGTCTGCCTTGGCTGCGGAAATTGGCTTGATGAAGGCGACTGAACAGCTCGCTAGTATGGAGATGATTGGCGTAGACCCGCTACACCAAGTGATTGCACCACGATTTTGGGCCGGTTTAATTTCATTGCCGCTGTTGGGGATGATTTTTTCGGCGGTGGGTATTTTTGGCGGCATGTTAGTGGGCGTTGATTGGCTGGGAGTCGACAGTGGGTCGTTCTGGTCGAATATGCAAAGTGCGGTGGATTTTCATCGCGACGTGTTGAATGGGGTGATTAAAAGTATTGCCTTTGCGGTGGTGGTGACTTGGATTGCGGTATTTCAAGGCTATGACTGTGTTCCCACCTCAGAAGGCATTAGTCGCGCTACCACTAATACGGTGGTGTATGGCTCTTTAGCGATTCTGGGCTTGGATTTTGTATTAACGGCATTAATGTTTGGAGATCTTTAGCGATGCGAGCACGCAATATAGAGTTGGCGGTGGGGATATTTATGCTGATTGGGGTGCTCGCATTCGTCTACTTGGCGATGCGTGTCAGTGGATTAGCCATGGACGACGGGGGTTCTGGTTATACGCTTTACGCCCGTTTTGAAAATGTGGGTAGCTTAAAGTCGCGTTCAAAAGTCACTATTGCGGGCGTGGTGGTAGGGCGAGTGGTGAACGTTCACTTGGATCGAGAAGATTTTGTGGCGGTGGTTGAAATGGAAATAAGTGCCAAGGTGGATAATTTAACCAGCGATACTTCGGCCTCTATCATGACGGCTGGCGTATTGGGGGAACAATACGTCGCCCTTGAGCTCGGCGCTGAGGAGGATTTCTTGCAAGCAGGCGATGAAATTGAAGACACTCTGTCGGCTTTGGTGCTTGAAGAACTGATTGGGAAATTTCTTTTTAATGCTAAATAATAAAAGCTAATTAATCGTTCGATTGAGCGTGAAGGGTGATTTTATGGTTCCCAGGAACGTAGTATGAACGGGCAATTTCGGGCGTTTGAAGTGCGCCGAAATGACCCCCAGACTATTGCGGTGGTGGGCGATATCGATGTTCATTCTGTGCTGCTTGCGCGTCGCGAGGGTGAGGCCTTGCTCTGTGAGATGGAGAAGGCTTGTGAGGTGGATTTGATTGATTTGGGACAGGCTGGCAGCGTGGTCATGTCCATGTTGCTGTGCTGGATGCGTTTGGCAAATGCTAAGTCGGTGGAGTTATCCATCGTTAATGCGCCTCAGCGATTTTCGGAGTTGTGTCGGGCGAGTGGCTTAGATCGTGTTTTATTTGGCAAGCGCCGCTGATCAAGAGCCACTGTTGGGTGGCTTATCCGTGGGCTATTTTAGTACCGCCTCAGAATCACGATAGAAATAGAAATAGAAATAGAAATAGGAATAGGAATAGAAATTGAGAAGCGTTGCAGTTTGTTTTCAATGAGCTAATCGATGTTTCCGAGGAATTTGAGGCTTAGCATCCGATGCGCTGTGTTCTAGGGCCGTCGTATAGTTTAGAATCCCTTGTTTTTAATGTTGCTGCCGTGCGAATAGAGTGGGTAAACCTGAACCTTTGTTCGATGGTGGCACGTTCCAGGCGTTGTCTACTGAGACTAATCAGAGTCCGTTAATAGAATCCAGTGTCTAATGAGGGAGTTTAAGGTGATATCATCTCTGGGCTCCAATGTTAGAATGGTTGTTAATTGGAATCTGATTTTCTAAATGAATTCAATGCAAAGTTATTAGTGAAGGGCTTGTTAGAAGGGTTAGGTAAATGGAAGCAGCAGAAGTGAAAGCGTTGATTGAATCTGCCATTGACGATGCAGAAGCGAATGTCGAAGTGCAAGGCAACAGCTACCAGGTTCGCGTGGTGGGGGATTGTTTCGAGGGACTGAATGCGGTGAAAAAACAACAGATAGTCTATCGTGCACTTGGAGATCAAATTGCCGATGGCACTATTCATGCGGTCACCATGCAACTTTACACGGTTGCTGAGTGGCAGAAGGCTAAAAAGCTCATGCTTTGATCGGCATTTAAATTCAACCGCTTATCCCAACATTCCTTAATCCAAACATTGAATTCTTTTCTATGGATAAATTAGTCATTACCGGCGGCATTCAGCTTGACGGCGAAATTAAAATCTCAGGCGCAAAAAACTCTTCATTGCCTATTTTGGCGGCAACGCTGTTAGCGGATGAACCGGTTATCGTGCGCAATTTACCGCATCTACAAGATGTCACGACCATGCTTGAATTGTTACGAAGCATGGGCGTTGAGTTGATGATGGATGACCAGCTTGGGGTGGAAGTGGATGCGAAAACCATTACGCGTACCCATGCAACTTATGAATTAGTTAAAACCATGCGAGCCTCTATTCTCGTTTTGGGCCCACTGTTGGCGCATTTTGGCTATGCTGAAGTGTCATTGCCGGGTGGTTGTGCCATCGGCAGTCGGCCGGTGGATATCCATATTCGTGGTCTCGAAGCCATGGGTGCGGAAATTAAAGTTGAAAAAGGCTACATCTACGCGAAATCCAATGGACGTTTGAAAGGCGCTCATTTGGTGTTGGATATGGTCACGGTCACAGGCACTGAGAACCTGATGATGGCTGCGGCATTGGCGAAAGGGCAAACGGTGATTGAAAATGCTGCCCGGGAACCTGAAGTGGTGGATTTGGCGCTTTGCATTAATGAAATGGGCGGCGATATTCAAGGCGCTGGCACTCACACTATTACCATTAATGGTGTGGAGCGATTACACGGCGCTTGTTATCCAGTCATCCCCGATCGCATTGAGACCGGCACCTATTTAATTGCTGCAGCGGCGACAGGTGGACGCATCAAGCTTAAACAAACCAGGCCTAAATTATTAGATTCGGTGTTGTTGAAGTTGGAAGAAGCCGGTGCCCATATTAATACCGGAGAAGATTGGATTGAGCTGGATATGAAGGGCAATCGTCCTAAGGCCATCAATCTTCGCACCGCTCCCTATCCAGGATTCCCCACTGATATGCAGGCCCAATTCACGGCACTCAATGCGGTGGCGGAAGGAACGGGCACGATTACCGAAACAGTGTTTGAAAATCGTTTTATGCATATTCAAGAACTTAATCGGATGGGTGCCAAAATTAGTCTCGAAGGCAATACCGCTATTTGTGAAGGGGTCAGTCGCCTTTACGGCGCGCCGGTGATGGCGACCGATTTAAGAGCTTCAGCAAGCTTGGTGATTGCCGGTTTAGTGGCTGAAGGCGATACCGTCGTGGATCGAATCTATCATATTGATCGAGGCTACGAATGTATTGAAGAGAAATTTCAAATGCTCGGCGCGAAAATCCGCCGATTACCTGGTTAGATTAGGAACATAAATGACCGATAAGGTGTCCAATAAATCCATGCTAGAGCCTTTTGATGGGATTACTATTGCGCTGTCCAAAGGGCGTATTTTAGAAGAAACGTTGCCTCTGTTAGCGAAATCAAATATCGCGTTGTTGGAAGATCCCGGCAAAAGTCGGAAACTGGTTTTTCCCACGTCTCGAGATGATGTGCGGATATTAATTATTCGCGCTACGGACGTGCCTACTTACGTTGAGTACGGCGCTGCCGATCTTGGTGTTGCGGGCAAAGACGTGTTGATGGAACACGGCGGCGATGGATTATACGAACCGCTGGATTTAAAAATTGCGGTGTGTAAATTGATGGTGGCCGAGCCGATTGATTCGCAACGCAGTGCCAGTCGCCCTAAAGTGGCAACTAAGTTTGTTAATGTGGCAAAAAAGTATTTTGCCGAAAAAGGTCAGCAAGTCGAAATCATCAAGCTCTACGGTTCAATGGAGTTGGCACCCTTAGTGGGGCTGGCTGATTGTATTGTTGATGTGGTGGATACCGGCAGTACTTTAAAAGCCAATGGTTTAATGCCTACCGAATTGATTGCTTCGATTAGCTCGAGATTGATCGTTAATAAAGCGGCAATGAAAATGAGGCATCAATTAATTCAAGACGTATTAGATCAAATGAAAGCCGCCGTGGATGAGGCCCAAGCATAATTTAATGGGCTTTTTTTGATAGCTTATGTTTAACAGGTTAGGATTAATCGGTGCTGTTAATAGGTTCTGTTAATTGAACTTTATCGCTAGCCTCTATGTCTTTTTTACTGTGCTGTTCTTTCTTTGAATACCCTTCATGAGCCAAACCTATGCCGACACAAAATTTGCAGGTCACCCTGCGTGAATTGGATTCTTCAGCCGAGCGCTTTAGCGAGCAATTGGATGAGCTAGTGAGTTGGCCTGATCAGGATGAAAAAAATGTTCAGCATACGGTGGAAGAAATCCTGCTTGCAGTAAAGCAGGAGGGTGATCAAGCAGTACTTCGTTATACCCAGCGTTTTGATTGCCTCGATGTGCAATCTGTGACAGATTTGGAAATTGATAAAGCACGTCAGCAACGCTGTTTAGATACCATCGATTCATTGGATCGCGAGGCGTTGCAGGAAGCTGCACGACGGGTGCGTCGTTTTCATGAAAAACAGGTGCAGACTTCCTGGTCCTATAAAGAAGACAATGGCACGGTGTTGGGGCAGCAGCTGACCGCGCTCGATCGGGTAGGAATTTACGTGCCAGGCGGAAAAGCCAGTTATCCTTCATCGGTGTTAATGAATGCTATTCCCGCGAAGGTGGCCGGTGTTGAAGAAATCATCATGACGGTGCCAAGCCCCAACGGTGAACTGAGCGATTTGGTAGTGGCTGCAGCGATGATCGCTGGCGTGGACCGAATTTTCACGCTTGGGGGGGCTCAAGCGGTGGCCGCGTTGGCCTTTGGCACTGAAACTATTCCTGCCGTGGATAAAATTGTCGGGCCAGGTAATGTTTATGTGGCTGAGGCAAAACGTCAGGTGTTTGGCCGTGTGGGCATTGATATGGTGGCCG
>NVTH01000224.1 GCA_002401525.1 Moraxellaceae bacterium
GCCATGTATTCTTGGGCGCGGTGGTAGGACCTGGTGATTTAACAAAAGTGACCACTAAAGCGTTGTATGAAGAAACTGGCGTAGGCCCTAAAGACCTTAGCTTCGTTCATGTACACGATGCATTCCCCATTGAAGAATTGATGTATTACGAATTAATGGGAATTTGTGAGGAAGGCGAAGGTGATCGCTTAGTGGCTGAAGGAGCTACTTCCATTGGCGGAAGAATTCCATTTTCTACAGACGGTGGTTTGACTGCTCGCGGACATCCTGGTGGACCTACTGGTTTGGCGCAAGTTTGGGATGCAACCCAGCAGTTGCGTGGTGAAGCCGGAGATCGTCAGGTAGAAGGTGCTAATATTGGCATGATTCAAATGATGGGCGCAGGCTCAATCTGTATTATGCACATGTTGCAGCGTGAAGGCTGATTAAGTACGGCTGTTCAATACGCAATAAATTTTCGTGGCTTAAAGCCTAGCGAAAAATCTTTGCGCTTACCCCGAGGTTTTGGTTTATAACTCAAGCCTCGGGGTATCAATTTAATCCAATGTTGTGTTGGAACAGGCACAAAAAAAATAATCGTGCTAAGCGTTAGAAAATAAAAAAGCGCTAGAAAACAAAAAAGCGATAAAATATAGAAAATCGGTGTCTGGAGCTTGAATCCATTGATTCGCCAAAATGTAGTTGCAACCTGGTGTTGCGACTCAGTAGATTCGCCCAATTTATTTCCCCTATTTTGTGACCTACAGATTGATGGTTTTAATTAGTGGTAATAACCGATGGGTATTAATGTTTGACTCCGCCATGTGCCGCTAGATTATTGTCCGGCTCGGAACATTAAATTGTGTGGGTTAATGTTATATTTTATGTCTCAGAAAAATAAATAGTTAAGAACATGTTCAATATCGGGTGCTTGTATCAACGCAAGCAAACACCGAAAGCGTAATGAGGTTTCATGAGAACCCGGGCAAGTCATTGGTGTTGCCCTGCAGGAAGTCGCTGCTTTTAGAGCTGTTCTTCGATCATTAAAATAACAAATCAATCATTAGGAGATGGATATGTCATCGGTTGGATTTTGGAGCATAGCCCAAGAAAACCCGGATAGAGTTGCGTTAGTGACTGTAGAGGAAGATAAAATAACCTTTGGAGAACTCTTTAAACGGGTGAATCAAGTGGCCAATGGCTTGCGTCAGTTGGGCCTAAAGGAAGGCGATTCTGTGGCGCTTTTATTAGCGAATGCCCCCGCCTATATTGAAGTGTTTTTAGCGACCCAACAAATTGGCCTTTACATGACGCCAATTAATTATCATCTCACTGGGCCTGAAGTGGCCTATATCTTAGAGAATTGCGAAGCTAAGGTGTTTGTAGTGGGGGAAGATCATGCTGAAGCCGCGTTAAAAGCCGTGGATGAAGTAGGGTTTGATAAGAGTAATTGTTTCTCTGTCGGGGAAATCGAAGGGTTTAAACCTTATTCTAAACTTTATGAGAGTGCTTCAGATGAGTTGCCCACCGATAGAACTTCCGGGCAATTAATGCTTTATACCTCAGGCACGACTGGGCGACCTAAAGGTGTTCGTCGTCCTCTCGAAGGAGCCGACCCGGATCAGTCTGCAATGTTGGCAACCTTGATGGGGGCGTTATTTGAACTTAAGCCGCATGAAGGCGTGCATTTGGTCACCGGGCCACTTTATCACGCTGCGCCGGGTGGATTTGCCAACGGTTCTCTGCACATGGGCCATACATTAGTATTAGTGAACAAATGGGATCCTGAAGATACACTGCGATTAATTGAAAAATACAAAGTGACCGTGAGTCATTGCGTGCCCACTATGTTTTATCGATTGCAGAATTTGCCCCAAGAAACCAAAGACAAGTACGATATTGCTTCTTTAGAATGCATTATTCATGGTGCAGCTCCCATTGCAGTAGAGCGTAAAAAAGCCATGATTGATTGGTGGGGCCCAGTGTTGGTGGAATATTACGGTGCCACTGAGGGCGGCGGAGCGATTGCGACTTCAGAAAATTGGCTGAAGAAACCGGGTACTGTTGGTGTGCCTTGGCCCGGTTGTCAGCTCAATATTTTGGATGCAGATAAAAATAAATTGCCCGCCAATGAGGTGGGAACGATTTATATGTCTTCTATGATCGGCGAGTTTGAATACTATAAAGACAAAGGTAAAACTGAAAAAAATCGCGCCCACGGCTTGTTCACGGTAGGTGATGTGGGTTATTTGGATGACGAAGGGTGGTTGTTTTTATGCGATCGCGACTCTGATTTGATTATTGCAGGGGGTGTCAATATTTATCCTGCGGAAATTGAAAAAACACTGATTCTGCATGAAAAAGTGGAAGATGTTGCAGTCTTCGGTGTGCCCAATGACGATTGGGGCGAATCAGTTCAGGCGGTGGTTCAGTTGAAGCTTGGTGTGCAGCCTTCTGAGGCGATAAAGGAAGAGCTTCTGGATTTCGCTAAAGAACGGTTGGCTAAATTCAAGCTGCCTCGTGGCATCGATTTTTCTGAATCACTGCCGCGTTTGGATACTGGAAAACTGTATAAACGTTATTTGCGCGATGAGTATGCGGAACGTGCTAAGCAGGAAAAAGAAAAGGCCGATTTGGCTGACGCATAAAAAAGCATTTCAAAAAGCCCTTCGGGGCTTTTTTTATGCGTGATGCTTAGTTTGACGCCTAGTTTTTTGCAGTGCGCTGATGTTTCTAGAGTTATTCGTAGGGTTTTCTAAAACTACCAATCCGAATAAAAAAATCTAATAAATAGCGATCATTTGAGTCGTCAGTTCTCCGTTAGGGGCTAGACTGAATTCACGGATTAAAAGTCCGCAAACTTTGCCTTTAAACCCCGCCCAAAAATTCATAGAGACGTGCAATGAAAGTGTCTGATCGTGCTGCTGAAATCGTTGATTTAATAGTTAAAAAATATTGGCCTCAAGTATGGGTGCAACTCAAAAGAGCCGCACCTCGTCGATTGGCAAAAAAGATCGGTTATACCGATGAACAATTTGATGAGTTTAAATCAACGGCAAAGAAAATATATGATCAGTTAATAGCGAGTGTATTTCACCCGATTGAAAATTGGCAGGATACCCGTAACTATTTAACTAGCCTACAACCTAAACGCGTTGCTACTAAAATGGGGTTGAAGGAAGCACAATATGAAAAAATTGTTGAAGTGATGGCTCATCCCCAAAAGCATCTGCCTGAGACTGCCACTAATATAATCAATTTTAGACCAAGAAATTGGCGCGCTAATGAAGGCGATGACAGAACAGATTTTGAATACTTTGTTCAGGGTGTCATTGAGCCAGTTAAACAGAAGGCAGTATCAATTCGACATTACAAGCTTCCCGTAGATGTGGTTAATTTTCCTGAAAAATATATTTTAACCGCAGACCTACCTGGATATTCGAAGGACGATATCGATATATCTGGAGAGGGGCATTTTATAACCATCGCTGTGCAAACTTCAGGCCTCGATGACGCTGCAAACGAAGACAGTGGCGAGTATATTATGCATGAAAGAAAACACGGCACTTATACTCGAATCATTGAATTGCCAAGACCCATTGATCTCAATTCATTAAAGGGTGCTTATGTGGATGGCGTCATTAGGATTGAAGTGGTGAAGCAGCAGGTAGAAAGCCATGAAACTGTGCATATCTCTCTTTAAAGCTTTAAAGCTTTAAACGGTAAGTTTTGAATTAATAAGATTGGGGTGAAGGGGGAGCTGGTTTAGACCCTGTCTTTGCCGCTTGTTCTATGCTTGGATCCTCTGAGTCAGTGATAATATCGTCGTCGTTTTCAGATCGTGAAAATTCGTCGCCTAGAGGGGATAAGTCCAAATCAAAATCGTCTTCTAGGGCTTCTATTTCGGGTGGCGGGGTGGCGGGGGCACTTTTAGTCTTGGCTTTCTTTCGTTTGGACGGCAATCTTGGCAATAATTTATAGCCTTTAATACTTTCGCCGTGAAACGTTGCAATGGCTTCTAATTCTAAGGCTTGAGTTTCTTCTCGGGTTAAACCGTCCGCCCATTCCTCTATTAAGAAATTATCCTGCCCCATTTCGCGTATTTCTTCGTACAAGGGAAAATCAAAACCTTGCTCGGCGGCCTCTATCAGATTCGCCCATTTACCTTCTGCAGTAGACGCAGTAGTGCCAACGTAGACCTTTTTCGTTTTTAAGTTGGTAACGGTGTATACAAGCAATGTTCATCTCTTTGTTAATTAGTGAATACCGATCCCCAGAATTATTATTGGCTCTGTCTGTCGAGGGAGTAGATAGGCGAGTTTTCAGTAAAAGGATGAACTTGAGTGGATGCAACGTCATGAGGAGACAAGTTTGAATCGCGTTCACCGGAAATCGCGTGTTCCACCACTCATTGTAGACGATAAATTCTAGGGCGTTGATGGATGGTTGCGAGATTGATTGAGTGTGGTATTTCTGACGTTACTAAATTAATACCAAATAGAGCCGTTAACTTTTTTATTTTACTGGAAAATTTTATTGCCGGATTCAAATCTTTTGATCGATTCCGGAAATTAAATTCGTTCCTGCTGGAGGCGGCTTAACGGTGGATATTAGAGCCGCTTTGCATTGCCTATTTCAACGTAATCGATCGCTAAAACACTTACTTACGTTAGACGTTTAAAAGTGCTAGGAAGTGGCAATGTGTGGTTGAGAAGGGGGGTAAGCTATGTAATGATTGGGCCTGGATAGAGTGCGTCATTCTGTTGATGTATGGTTATTTGTCGCATTTTCATAGCGGTCGTTCAATGGCTAGTAATGACTTATATAATTAAAGAGGAATTAAGGTGACGGAATTAAACAAGGCAGTAATCAGTGCGTCAGAGGCAATATTAGGTCGTAAATCTATTCGTGCATTTAAGGACACAGCGGTTGATCGGGCGATTGTGGAGGATATCATCCTAAAATCTAGCCGGGCGCCTTCTGGGGGTAATTTACAGCCTTGGAAGGTTAAAGTGATATCAGGCCAGGTGCGGGATAAGCTGGTGAGTACCGTCGCTGAAAAAATGGCTTCTAATCCCGTTGGCGATGGCAGCGAATATAATGTTTACCCTCCAGAGCTTAAGGACCCTTATCGAACACGTCGCCGAGTGGTGGGGAATGACCTTTATTCTTTGATAGGCATCGCCAAAGAAGACCGAATGGCGAAATTTGAGCAAGTGAGTAAAAACTTCACTTTCTTTGGCGCGCCAGTGGGGTTGATTTTTTCAATTGATCGACAAATGGAGCAAGGACAGTTTGCTGATTTAGGTATGTTCATGCAAAACATCATGGTTTTGGCTAGAGAAGCTGGATTACATACCTGTGCACAGGAAGCATGGGCAATTTGGCATCAAACCATTCGTGATGTAGTGGGCATCCCTCAGGATGAATTGGTTTTTTGCGGCATGTGCTTAGGCTATGCGGATGAGGAGGCGGTTATCAATGAACTCGTTTCTGAACGGGCACCTTTTGAGGAGTTTGTTGAATTTTTGGGTTTTGAATAATTGGGTTAATGGGCCATTGCTAATGACTATGACCTTGGTTTTAATAAGTCAATGCAATAACACTGTGGCGAGCATACAAAGTGAGTAGAATATGGCGCTAAAGCATGTTTCATATCTTTCACCAAGCAAGTGATGTACGGAAATTCCATGATAAGAATTATAATTAAAAAGATGAGGGGGCAATACTCTTCAAAATTTAATGATAAAAGCTCGGGTTACAAGACTCAGCTTTCAATTTTAAGCTGTCTTTTTCTTCTGGCGGCGTGTTCGATTTCACCGGTTGAAAAGAGCCACTTTAAGTTTGAAGGGGGTGTGGCTGACTTTGACGGTATAAAAATAGCGGTAGGCCAGCCAGCGCCAGATTTTACGTTGTCAGATGTGGATGGCAAGCAGGTAAGTCTTTCTTCCTTTAAAGGCAAGAAGCATGTTTTGTTAGTGGTTTATCGAGGCAACTGGTGTCCCTATTGTATGAGTCAGCTTGATAGTTTTGAGTCACTGCTGCCGCTATTAGGACGTTATGACATTCAATTAGTGGGGGTGAGTCCTGATTTACTGAAAAAAGTGAATAAAACCACGAAAAAGTTTGATAACGATTATATATTTTTAAGCGATGAAAATATGGAGATGATTGATCTTTACGGTCTTCGGAAAGACGCGACTTTGCCCCATCCTGCAACAATTTTGATTGATAGCAAAGGTGAGGTCGTCTGGTTTTACGCTAGCTCCAACTTTAAAGTACGCCCTGATGCAATGCAGATGAGAAAAATAATTGGTAAGCATATTCGCAATAAAGGAATTTGAGGGTTATACGCTAATAGCAAAGTTTTTTATAACGATAATAGGCTGGCATTGAGTGCTGGCCTTTTTTGTTTCTGGGGGGATATTTGGGGCGGTGTTAATTGTGGAAGATGCTAGTGGGGGGAGAGCGAATAGGAAAAAGTGAGTTAGTGAGTTAGCGAGTATCAGGATCTATGATCAATATGGATCTATGCTTAATGAAAGTGAATGTTGCTGCTCTGCTAGATATTCGAGGGGTGCGAGGTGGAGAATGCTTAGCATGTATAGCCGCGCATTTGCCCTAAAGAGTTAATAGTTTTAAGCGAAGCGGTTTATATAATATGACCCATGCGGAAAGTTCTGAAGAGAGTAAAAATCAGGCGGAAAAAGAGGCTCCTGACTTCTCTGCGGCGGATTTTAAAGAGCCTGACAAGAAAGGGGCGAAAGATAAGGCTGCAAATGAAACGCCCGCCCCCAAGCAAGAAGAGCCTCTTGAGGATGTGCTGTTTCAACATGCACGAGGCTATGTTTCGTTTAAGAAAATAAAAGATAAAGCAGGGAAAACAGTAATCAAAAAGGGCGGCAAGCTTGCCTATAAAATGGTCGAGCTGTTTGCTAAAAAAGAAACTGCTGCTATTGCAAAAACATTTGCTGATACTAAAGAGTTGATTAGTAGCAAAAAGGTAATTCAGGATATCGATGCGTTTGTAGAGAATTGCGCAGATCTGCGAGTCATCGAACAAAATGTTCAATGTCAGGCGGTGATCAATGATTTAGGCTATTCGGTAAACCTTCCGCCTGAAATTAAATATTATTTAACCATCATGTCAAACCAGTTTCCTGAGCTGTATCAGAAATCCTTGTTCTGTGCATGGTTTTCAACGTTATTGGCAAAGCAGCAGGAGCAAGGGAAAGAGCAGTTAAAAGAAACCTTTTTGGTGGGCTTGCTACATGATTTAGGCCTGCTTTTTGTACCTGAACAGATGCAGAAGAAGATGAATAATTTTACGCCGACGGAATGGCA
>NVTH01000006.1 GCA_002401525.1 Moraxellaceae bacterium
CCATTGTCCAATATTCCCCACTGCTGCCTCCCGTAGGAGTCTGGGCCGTGTCTCAGTCCCAGTGTGGCTGATCATCCTCTCAGACCAGCTACGGATCGTTGCCTAGGTAGGCCATTACCCCACCTACAAGCTAATCCGACGCAGGCTCATCCAATAGCGCAAGGTCCGAAGATCCCCTGCTTTCCCCCGTAGGGCTTATGCGGTATTAATCCGGATTTCTCCGGGCTATCCCCCGCTACTGGGCAGATTCCTACGCGTTACGCACCCGTCCGCCGCTCGACGCCTGGWAGCAAGCTMCCATCGTTTCCGCTCGACTTGCATGTGTTARGCCTGCCGCCAGCGTTCAATCTGAGCCATGATCAAACTCTTCAGTTTWAATCATAAAACTTCKGCCTRCGACACAAWWRCTTTCCRMTTAWMSCTKANYARAYASNANCCTTCSTMNAAAAATGTGCCGCAAACTAATCTTGCTCAAAAGTTCGCTAATCGAAATATTTCTATCTCGGGTAACTTACTATTGATTTAACTTTGTTAGTCACTATCAACGTAAGCACCCACACAAATTACTTGATTGAGTTGTTAAAGAACGTTTCGGCTTCAAACCGAGGCGATGAATTATACGCCTTAACTCTTTGCTGTCAACTGTTTTTTTCTAGATCTTTCAGCATTTTAACGCCGACTAAAATAAACCTTGTTGACTCAAAACAGACTCCTAAAAATCCGCTTTTCTCTTCTTTCAAAGCCTCGTAAACAACTGTTTGTTACGATGTTCATCGTGGAAGAGGGGCGCATTATAGAGATCCTCAGCACCCTGTCAACACTTTAATTTAAATCYTTCAATTTAATGTGATCACCCACTTCCAACCACCTAGCAACCCTACTAAWGAAATAGACTCAATTAAACGTTACGAAGGTATAGCCAATAATAATTCGCTTCGCCACTATTTYRAGKCKGTTTTTTATTTGAWTTTTTCGCCMRAWGRYAAAGCGACAA
Organism: Moraxellaceae bacterium; assembly: GCA_002401525.1. Classification (GTDB taxonomy): domain Bacteria; phylum Pseudomonadota; class Gammaproteobacteria; order Pseudomonadales; family UBA3067. Next base: position 995 of record NVTH01000006.1, read on the forward strand.
ARATYYAAAACCCCCAARRNCTAAARSSRAWTAWMWCRCYTMAAMMGMMWTCAAAWNTATTTRGRTTTTTCACTCCCACTTTYAAATATWTCTTCTAGTCTTAGACTTAACGATCAGGGATCCCCCTATGCGTCTTAAATACTTCGGTCCAGGACGACTGAACGGATCTCCCTTTAATTCAAAAGCTGATACCTCTGTAGCGACTCAAGGACGCCTAATGATGAAAACAACACTTATTCGATTCGCCCTGTTTGCGACTGTTACTCTCGTGGTCGCAGCCTGTTCGAGCGGAAGTAGCAACCACCGCACAAGCGCCGCCACCGAAACCGACGGAAGCGGAGGCGGCACAACTACTCCAAACACAACAGCAACCATAACCGGAACTGCCGCAGCAGGCTTAATTGTTGGCGGTACAGTATCTGTATTTCCTATCGTCAGCGGCACCGTAGCGACCTCCGCTTCAGGAACAAGCACCACGGATAGTGCAGGAGTTTACAGCGTTGAAATCGAAGACCATGAAGGGGCAGTGAAAGTAGTCATCTCAGCAACCTCATCCACTACCATGATCTGTGACGCTCCGGCCGGCTGTGGAGGCGTTGCTTTTGGAAGCTCAACTCCGCTTTCCACTGATTTCACTCTCTCGGCGATGGTGCCAAGCGTAGCAGACGCGGTAACTGCCACCGCTCACATCACCCCCCTTACTCATATGGCAGCAGTCTTTGCGGAGGAACAATCTAGCATCACAGCTACAGTGATCCAACAAGCTCAATCTCAGCTGCAAAGCGCACTAGGCATCTCATTCAATATACTCGAAACCGCGCCAATCGATATCACTAACACTGACAACCTAACCAGTGTCACCGAAGATCAGCTCAACTACAGCCTGTTTACAGCAGCCATCGCGGGACTTGCCGAATCCGAGGGTTCTGCCGGAGCAACTTTTGCAACCAATTTAGACAGCATCCTCACCAGCCTCGCAGAGGATTTCGCAGCAAATAACGGTCAATTATTTCAATCCGCGTCATCCACCGGAGACAGCACCACCCAGGTCACACTCGCCGAAATATTAGCAGAATCAATCAACGTTATTACCGCCATAGAAGAAACAGCCACGGATGCAGGCGTCACTCTTTCCACTGCGGTAACCACCCTTTTGGATGAAACCGAAGAAACGCTTGAAAACGACCAAACCCTTGCAGAACTTAACCCAGGCGATCTTACCGAAGGCGAAGCATCCGCCACCGCAGGCGCCAGCGACCTAGACAAAGCCAAAGGAATTGTTGCTGATTTTCAGGTCATTGCCGACGTATTGGGAGACGAAGACGGTGATCTTGGGGATACTTTAGACGATCACTTCGCTGCCATTGATAACTTTGCTGACGGCCTGGGCTTAAGAGAGATGAACCTAGCGCTCGCGGATGTAGTCAACGCACTCCTCGCAGGCACAACACTGCCCACGGAAGGAAGCTACCAAGGAGCCTCTTACACAATATCAATGACCGGCGGCTCAATCCCCAGCACTGCGTCCACCTCACAAATGATCACATTGCCCACCGGAACGATCACCAGCGCAGGCGGCAATACGCTTACCGTAAAAACTGGCTCCATGCTAACGGCAACTTATGCTACCAGCACTCTGCTGGATTCTGAAATGGACCTTGATACCGCCTCAAGCTACACATTTACATTGATGGCTGATATCGGTGTGGTTGCAACGGACGCAGATCTCGACACCTTTGACGGCAGCCTAACGATGACCCTAGCGCCACAATCTTCTTGTAGTGATACAGCGCTCAGCGCGTACAATTTCACCGGGCAATTCAGTAGCAGCGCCGAATCCAATAACCACACCTTTAACGCGTCCCTAGATTTCAACATTAGCAACGCCAGCTGCAGTACGCTTGATTTAGCAGAAGGAACCCTCAACGGCGACGCCACTCTACTGTTTCAGTCTAACTTGTCCGGCAGCGAATTTACGCTTCTGCTCAGCGCCGACTTCACTGCAGGCGAAGAAGGCAATTGGTCGGTTATGATTAGGACTGGCTCCGTCACAATGAACATTGAAGAAGGCACCGACAGCTGGGTTTTTGAGAACCAAGACGACGTCATGCTTACTCTAAACATTGATGACGAGGACGAAATAACCTCCAACACAGCAATAGGGTCAATCACACTCGGCGGCACCACACATGGCGCAGTGACTCGCAGCGATAGCACAGGTTACATCGCTACGTTCACAGACAATGTAGCGCTGTCCTTTCCATAAACAATAGTCCGCAGTAAGACCACAAAAAAGGGGGGTTTTTAACTCCCCTTTTTTTCATTCTTAAAAAATAAACGGTATAAAACCGTGATCCCAATTTTAATTTTTACCGCCCTCTCTACCCTAAGCTTTCCACCCCCCGCGAGGGAAACTTGGGAACTGTACAGTGACTCGACGGCATTTATTTACAGCGAACCTGTATCCGTTGACGCCTTACTGAATGACTGGAATGACACGCTTGAATCCGGCGATATAGCGTTCACTCACAATCGCTTTGAAGCAGGCGCACGCTATAAAGGGTTTCGAATAGCCAAAGTATTACGCTACGACTACATTCTACGATTCAATCAGCAAACCGCCACAGCCTATCACCAAGATCAAAACGATATAGACATCGATCCAGAAACAGATTTTAATTTATTGCTGGCCCCCCAACACGCAAGAAGCAATGGTCTACTCATAGGGTACCGGTGGAAAATCCGCTCAAATTTTCAGATCGATATTGCGGTGACTCGCCTGGAGGGCATTCAGTTACTGGACGGAGAAGTGACCGTGTCAGTTTCGGGAGCTGACTTTGACGAAGAAAACTTGGATCGAGCCAACGCCAACGTGAACTACCATTATTCAGAACCAAAATTGTCCGAAGAAGATGACCGAATTTTCTACGATCAATCCAGCCAAACTTTTGGGGAATGGAACCCTGCCGAACCAAAAGGCCAAGGCTGGTCATCGGACGTTCTAGCTCACTGGAAAATCAATCGCCATTTCAATGCAACTCTTTGGATCGAAGACCTTTACCATAAAATTGATTGGGATAACGCGCCTTTTACCAGAGATATCTACCAATACGACCCYGAGGTTCATATTTTGCCCACCTTTGAAGGCCGCCTGGGATTCGAAAAATTCAGCCAAAGCTTCAGCGCTCGGCAGCATTTAAACATCCAATATGATTACTCCAACCGCTGGGGCAGCGAAGTCTCTCTCTATAAAGCAAACGGCATCACTTTCCCTCGGATCAGCGTTTATTGCCATTGGCTATGGACGCAATGGCAAGTCAGTTACGACACCAARGCAAAGGCCACCGGAATTGCCCTTCACAATAAATACCTCACTTTTGATGTATTAAGCGACAACCTAAAAGATCATAAAAAGGCCCACACCATCGGCTTAAGGGTCGGGCTACACATCCCCTTTCTTTGACCATAATAAGCCACCCATAAAAAAAGCGGCCTAGGCCGCTTTTTTACTACTTTAAAATCACCGATTAGTTTTTAGACTTATCAACAANTTTATTGGCCTGAATCCAAGGCATCATGCTTCGCAATTTAGCGCCTACTTCTTCGATCTGATGCTCACGTCCAATTCTACGCTTCGCCTTCAAGGTTGCAGCGCCGGCTTGGTTCTCGAGAATGAATTCCCGAGCAAATTCGCCGTTTTGGATTTCTTTAAGGATTTTCGCCATCTCTTTCTTAGTCTCTTCAGTCACAATACGAGGACCACGAGTCAAGTCACCGTATTCAGCYGTGTTCGAAATTGAATARCGCATGTTGGCAATACCGCCCTCATACATCAAATCAACAATCAGCTTTAACTCATGCAAACATTCGAAATATGCCATTTCAGGTGCATAACCGGCTTCAACCAATGTTTCGAAACCCGCTTGAACCAACGCAGTCGCGCCGCCACAAAGAACCGCCTGCTCTCCGAACAAATCAGTTTCAGTCTCTTCACGGAAATTAGTTTCGATGACGCCTGCACGGCCTCCGCCATTGGCAGACGCATAAGAAAGAGCAACTTCTTTCGCATTACCGGATGCATCTTGATAAACAGCAATTAACGAAGGAACACCGCCGCCTTCTGTATACGTAGAACGTACTAAATGGCCAGGACCTTTAGGCGCAATCATGATGACGTCTAAATCAGCTCTAGGCACGATTTGCTCGTAATGAATGTTAAAGCCGTGGGCAAATGCGAGCGCCGCGCCTTCTTTTAAATTCGGCTCAATTTGCTGAGTGTACAATGTGGCTTGATGCTCATCCGGAGCCAAAATCATAATCACATCGGCACCCTTTACAGCGGTCTCAATATCAGCCACGTCAAGTCCTGCCGCTTCAGCTTTTACTGCCGAAGAAGATCCAGCACGTAATCCCACTACCACGTCAACGCCTGAATCTTTCAAGTTATTCGCGTGTGCGTGACCTTGTGAACCGTAACCAATAATAGCGACTTTTTTCGCTTTAATGATGGAAAGATCCGCGTCTTTATCGTAGTAAACTTGCATTGTTATTTCCTAATTCCATGAATAAAAAGGGTTGAATTTTACAGCTCATCAATCAAAAACTTATAAGCTTAATACTTTTTCACCACGACCCAAACCGGAGACACCGCTTCGAACCACTTCGACAATAGGCACGCCACTCACCGCCTCGACAAAAGCATCCAATTTATCGCTAGTGCCTGTCAACTGAATGGTATAAAGAGTACTGGTGACGTCCACAATCTGTCCCCGAAAAATATCGGCAGTGCGTTTTAACTCGGCTCGTTGAGCGCCCACTGCTTTCAGTTTTATCAGCATTAACTCACGCTCTAGATGAGCGCCTTCAGTGAGATCCACAAGCTTAACGACTTCCACAAGCTTATTAAGCTGCTTAGTAATTTGCTCGATGGTGCTGTCATCGCCCACCGTGGTTAACGTCAAACGTGACAAACTTTCATCGTCTGTGGGGGCCACCGTCAACGAATCAATGTTATAGCCCCGCTGGGAAAACAATCCCACAATACGAGACAACGCACCGGCCTCATTCTCCATCAAAATGGAAATAATTCTACGCATGCTCAGCTGCCCTCCGCCTTACTCAATACCATATCGTTAATGGACTTCCCTGCAATTTGCATGGGATATACGTGCTCATTGGGATCCACGTAGATATCCATAAATACCAGCTTATCTTTCATTTTAAAGCATTCAATCATAGCGTCTTCGAGATCCTCATATCGATCCACTCGAATCCCCACATGCCCGTAGGCTTCCACCAACTTAGTAAAATCAGGCAATGAATCCATGTACGAATGAGAATGACGTTTCTCGTAATGAAGGTCCTGCCACTGCTTCACCATGCCCAACGCTTGGTTATTAATATTGATAATCTTAATCGGCAGATCATATTGCTTACAAGTAGACAGCTCCTGAATATTCATTTGAATACTGCCTTCTCCAGTGACGCACACCACATTCTCATCAGGAAGCGCCATTTTAGCGCCCATTGCAGCAGGCAGACCAAAGCCCATGGTTCCTAAGCCACCGGAATTAATCCACTGCCGAGGACGGTTATACTTGTAATACAACGCCGCAAACATTTGATGTTGGCCTACGTCCGAAGTCACGATGGCATCGCCTTCAGTGACTTTATAAAGCATTTCCACTACTTGCTGAGGCTTCATCAACTCAGTGTCGCTTGGTTTTATTTTCAAACAATCAACCGCACGCCACTCATCAACCTGCTTCCACCACGCTTGCTGGGCCGCTTGATCAGGCTCAATGTTCAACTGCTTCACCGCCTCAATCATATCGGTAAGCACTTGCACCACAGGCCCAACAATAGGAATGTCAGCACGCACGGTTTTTGAGATCGAAGCAGGGTCGATATCAATATGAATAATTCTCGCACCAGGGCAAAATTTTGCGGGGTCGTTAGTCACCCGATCATCAAAGCGTGCGCCCACCGCCAAAATCAGATCAGCGTTTTGCATCGCATTATTAGCTTCATAGGTGCCATGCATTCCCAACATGCCCAGGTATTGCTTATCCCTGCCATCAATACAACCCAGCCCCATTAAGGTGTTGGTTACTGGACAACCTAAGCGATGCACTAAATCTCTCAACAGCTCAGACGCATTGCCCTGAACTACACCCCCGCCCGCGTAAACGATGGGGCGCTTGGCATTCAAAATCTCTTCGGTTGCCTTCTTAATTTGCCCCGCATGGCCGCGTAATACCGGCGTGTAAGAGCGCATTTTTACACTGCTCGGATACTGATACTCATATAAATCAGCCGGATTAGTAATATCTTTGGGGACATCCACCACCACAGGTCCGGGACGTCCCGTACGAGCGATGTAAAAAGCCTTTTTAATGGTGGAGGCAATATCTTCGGATTTTTTAACTAAAAAACTGTGTTTTACAATCGGCCGAGACACGCCCACCATATCGGTTTCTTGGAATGCATCCCCACCGATTAGATGTGTCGCCACTTGCCCAGAGATGACCACCATTGGAATTGAATCCATGTAAGCTGTGGCAATACCAGTAATCGTATTGGTAGCACCAGGACCGGAGGTCACCAATACCACTCCGACTTTACCCGTGGCACGAGCGTAGCCATCAGCCATATGGGTGGCAGCTTGTTCATGACGAACAAGGATATGTTCAACCGCTTTTTGGCGAAACAAAGCATCATAAATATGCAATGCGGCGCCGCCAGGGTAACCAAAAATAACATCGACACCTTCGTCCTCTAAGGAACGAATAAGCATGTCAGCACCAGACAGTAATTCCACTGAGCGCGAATCCTCTATTGGATAATCAAATAAATTAGTATTGCCCGCTCTTTAACGCCCCTGCGGGTCAATTCGACACGCATACAGGCGAAAAATAATGACAATGACCCTTCAAACGGGTTCTGATTAACGCGTGCTCACTGGTACGTTTGCGTACAAAGAGAGGGCCTTCCATAGGTGAACAAAGAAAACCTTTCCTGCGCGGTATCTCTCAGATAGGGTCGCTATCTAGAAGTTTTCCAAAAGCTAAGGGAATTCAATTGCTTTTGGCCGCCGACCCGGTTGTTAGCGCGTCTACACATAGTTGACCTTGCCGCGATCAATCCATCAATACTGGATTAAGCAAAGCCATGCATCCGCACCCACCTCGGCGAACCGTCGATTTTGACAGATATGAAATCGTTGTCAATATGACTGAATTAGAATTAACTAAAAATTGAACTAGTCATAGGCGCAGCCTCAGGGGGTTACGCTATAGTAAACCCGCTAAACATCTGAAAACAGAGCCCCCCCCTTGGAGCAAGGGAACTAGACTATGCTGAAATGCACTATGCTGAAGTACACTATGCTGAAATACAGTCACTTGGCATTTAATCTTTCGGTCATGACGTAGAAATGCCCACGGTCCTCATTAAAGATGGCGAATAAGCCTCACCAACTCACTGGAATCCATGTGAATCATCCTCAATGCCACCGATCTATCAGTTACTGGGGTTCATTTTTGGTATTGCTCTGCCTGTGGGCCGGAATGGCCTTCAGTGGATTAAGCTACGGCGCTGAAAAGTATTATAAATGGGTCGACGATAAGGGCGTCACTCATTACACAAGCTCCCCCCCTAATTCTCAAAAACAGACTGAGATCATTACCACATCGTCCACTCAATCCTCCGACGCAGTTAAATCCAAAGAAAAATTAAAGCGCACCAGAGAAGCCTTAAACTTAGCGCTAGAAGAAAGAAAAAATGCCGGAATCCTTTCGCCGGAAGAAGCCAAAAATCTAGAAATTCGTGAAAAAAATTGTGAAATTGCCTCGACCCGGCTAAAAAACCTACAAGAGAATGTGCGGCTTCGAGAAAAAATGGAAAATGGCGAGTACAAGGTAATCACCGAAGACAGCAGACAAACCCGCATTAGCAGCACTAAAAAACAGGTTCAAGATAATTGTGGCGCGAATTAAAACAATTTAACCGCATTTAAAGTAAGACTTTTCGCCCCAATATCATCACCGCTACACCACTCACAAAAGCCAACGCCCACGCCACCCAATCGTCCATGCCAAAAGAATAGACATCCTGCCGCCAAGCCCGAGTTAAGCCTGGGATACTAGGCAAATCCCCCCCTCCCGTGCCAACCACTAGCTGCGCTTTCATGCCCTTCTCCATGTGTTGGGCAATGTCACAATGAATCAAATAAGTGCGGTCATCACTGGGCACAATGAACGTACCGGTTTTAGTGGCGCCGCCGGCCGCCTCAAGGTGAAACATGCCTTGGGGATAAAGGTATTTAGGGAGCTTATGGACCATCCACTGATGCCGAATTTCATCCTCATTAACAAACGTCACCACAATCCGACTACAGGGCTCCACCCTCAGTTCATGCTTATCCATCCCAAAGATTGAACCCGCAAAAGGTTTCGCGTAAGCCGTCCCTGCGCGCACAGTAATTGCGTAATCCTTTGAGATTTCATTGCAATCCTCTGGCAATATCGAATCATTGCTATTCATCACCATGCCTTCGGCATCCAAAGTCATGTTGTGATCAGCATGCCCTGCGTGCATAGAATGATCCATCCCAGCACTCATGCCTTGATGCTGACTATGATCCATCATTTTGCCATGCCCAGAATGATCCATGGGTTGTTGAGATCCAGATCCCTTCATGTTCATATGCTGGCTATGATCCATCACTGACGGCTCCTCCGCAAAGGAAAAGCAAGCAATCCCCAGCCACATTAAAGCTGAGATAAAGGTCAATAGGGCGCTCTTTATTTTCATAATAGGTAAACCTTAAACCCAGAAATTTCGATTTATAGCCGTTATTTTGAACGACGTAACAGCCCCAACAAACTTAATAAAAACACCCCTAGGGCCACCCCTAGCGAAATCAATTTCACCATCCACTGCGAATCGGGCTCAACATCAGCGAATAAGCCCAGCGGATCATAACTCGACCAAACAGGTATCTCTCGAGAGTAATATTCCGGGCTAAAGAATTTATTCCAATCCACACCAAGCCCTCGAGGCATGCCTCCTTCAGTCATGTATTTTTCGTACACGATGGCCGATCCACTGCCTCCGGGGGAAATGCCATCGTTGGTCACCGCCATCTCCACGTGGTCATGAAAGATCCAAGCGCCCTCACCGTAGTTATGCAAGCCATCATTGGTGGTATTAATATCAAGGTCGACTCTCTGAGCGGGCGCGACCCAAACCACATCGCGAGTGATTTGTGCTATGGGCGCCACACCGATGCCATCGTAATGAGTGATGGTAAATTTATGACCGTGGGTATGCAGAGAAATTCCCTCACTGCCACCGTTGAGCACTCGAAATTTAATCAGTTGATCCGGTTTCACCGCCACAATGGATTCCTGAATGGTGTAGGGAAACGACCGACCATTGAGCAAATAGTAATCCACGGTGCTGTCGGTAATATCGTAGTTACGATGCATGTCTTTGACAGTCAATCGAGCATCGTTAGTTTGTTGAATCAACTCGTGCAACTCTTTATCAATCGTCTGATAATGTAAATCGTATTCAGCGTCGTATTTTTCATTAATCGCAACCGATTGATGACGCACCTGACCGGCACCAATATTAAGCGTTTGCAGCCAATTATTAGGCTTATTTTCCTCGACCACAAACATCCCTTGCAACCCCATCATTATATGAATTTGGGGCTGTACGTGACAGTGGTAAAACATCGTACCAGTCTGCCGAGGGTTAATATCATAGGTGCGGCTTTTGCCCGGCATCAAAGGCAATTCACTGGTTTGCGGCACACCGTCGTTGCCGTTGCCATCGGCATCCACAAAGGGATGATCCACACCATGCAAATGGATGGTATGAGGCATGTAATGAGTATTCTCGAGGGTGATCTTAATTTGATCCCCTTGCTCCACACGAATCACCGGAGAAGGTGCGCGCAGCATTCGATTGGCCTTTAACGACTCGAAATTTTCAGTGGACATGCCAAAGGTTTTGGGAGTAAAAACCCATAATCCAGGCTGAATTCCAGGCGCAATATCAAAACTGGTAATCGACTCGGCAAGATCCGGCGACCCTCCGTTAAGCTCCATGACTTCAAGCCGGATATGAATAATATCAGGGTCTCCATCACCGTCCAGATCCGCGCCTTTAACCACCGCGTCGGGCGCCAATTTAGATTCCATCAGAGTCATGTGAGAAACGTTATTGGTGCCTTTTACAAAGGCAGCGACCGCGTGAGGGTTATCCGAAAGACAGGCCGCCGAAGGCAAAATATTCACCCCTTCGATTACTTGCCCGGGCCTCCAGCCCTTGTGATCCGGCGGGCAGATATCTTCTACTTCGACCCTCTTCTCGGGAACGCTATCAGGGGCACTCACGTAACCACTCGGCCCGACCCATTTATAGTAGTACTTTTGGAATTGTTTCGGCGTCCAATCAATGGGAACGGTTACACTGATAAAACCCAGTGAAAGTACCATCAACGCTAGTTGAATTAGCTTCTTCATAAAGACTCTGCGTCCTAAGGCTTAAATTGAGAACCGGTCTACGGCCTAATTTAACGCCCTTATTTTAAACTTCTTTTTGAGTAAAGCACTCGATCAGCTTATTACCACGACTCAACGCCATAATGACCAACCCAACATATCACAGGCATTCGCTTCTAAACTACTGAACTCGCYGCATTGAACAACCAACCCGTATCACCATCAACTTTTTAATAAAGRCTTTGGTTAGAGCCAAAACAAATTACATCAAGGAGAAAAAAATAACCATTSAAAATGACTAGTATTCGAAAGCACTGAARAGNAAAAAANNNGGGGGAGAGAAACCTTATGGGAATCAAACTGGAGGGAGGAAAAACAATTTAATCAAATGCCCTGAAATAAAACCCAACGTTCAATTTCAGGGCAAGACAACATCCTACCTGGTGAAAACAGCGGCATAACATTATTTATACAGCTATAACCTTCACAACTGTAAATTAAACAGCGATCGAATAAGCTACTCGCTATTAAGCTACTGCGTTATYCCCGCCGCCTTTRTTTTCTTGGMTTTTAGCCCGRCTCAAGAATATTCCAAAARCGATGGATGAAATCACCACGATCAAGCCAATAGGCACGAAAAATTGAGCGTAATTAGTGACTCCCACCTGAAAAGGAAAAACCGAAGTATATTGCCTTCCGCTATCAGGGTGAGTGGCTGTCACTAAACCAATGTAGCGCCCCTCAGTGGGGAATTCAAACCGCACATTAATGGTTCCACGAGGGAATTTAGTGGGCTCATTATAATAAATCGTTGCACTCTCAATATCTTGCTCAGACCCGAGGTCCTCGAGCGTGGCGTTATTGCCAATATCATTAACGTCTTTAATAATCCGGAAATCAGTGTCCATTACCCGAAGATCGTCACTGATGTAATCCAACACAAAAATCGCTTTACCCACCACAGGAATATCTTCACAGAACTCCTGAGTCGCTCTTTTCTCAGGCTGGTAACCCGTAAAATGAGCTTTGTAAGGCCCGATTCGAATCACACACACGTCATCATCCACTGACACACCACCATGCCCGAAGGACACGGTCGAGCAGAGCATCAACGCAGCGGCTATAAGAAAGGTCTTACATCCTATTATTGTTTTTTTCATAATTCTTCCCTATTAAAAAAAAACAGCGAGGTCACCATAGATGACCTCACTGCTATTAGGTCTTGCGCGACCGAATTTAACTAAACTAAATCAACTAGACTCGATTTAAGTAAACTCAGGCAACATTGCTCCGCCCACTTCATAATGAAAACGTTCACCATTTTCATCAAAGAAGAACAACATTCCAGCAAAACGGCTATCAGGATCATAGATCAAGCTGGTAAGACGGTAAGTCTCCCAAAGTGCATCGTCAGCATACACTGAAATAGTGGTGGTTTGACCAGGCAATATAGCGCCACCTTCAACTACCAATCCGTCTGGAGCAATAAGGTCTTGCTTATCCACTCGAGTAAGACCTGGCTGCACGTCTTTATTGATAAAACGAATGTTCGCAGTGCTGAACTCACCCACTCGAAGAGTACGATCGGACAAATTAGTCACTTCCAGATCTAACTTAAAGCTTCGCCCTGGAATTCGGTAAGTGGCTTTAACCACTTTAATATCCAAAACATGCTCTTGATCAGCTAAAACAGGAACTACCACTTTGCTGGTTTGCAATGGCGTAGTAATTGGGTATTCGTTTTGAGCCCAAAAATAACCGCCAGTAATGGAAACCAAAGTAAATACGAAGAACAAGAAGGAAACCACCATGTCTTGCATGGTAATCAGTTCACCTGCTCTACGTTCGCCTTCTTCAACTATTTTATTGTAACGAGGCATGATCACCGGTGTCTTGCGGAACCAATAAGCCAACCAAGCGATGCCCACGATTAACCAAAAGGAATGCGTCCAGATAATCGCAGTTAATCCATAAGTCTCTAAATCGATAGTCTCACCGGTTAAAGTCTCTACAGTATTAACAAAATCATCTTGTGAACCACCCACTTCAAGCCAAGTACCTGGACCAATAATGGGGCCAGCGCCTTCAATGCTCATCACAGGGTGAGCATGGTAACGACCTGGAGAGCGCGCTTTGATCTTAATTTCAAACTCGTAAGTCTTTCCTAGCTTAAAACTAGTAGAACGAATCATTGGTATGCCATTCACGCGCGAATCAATTCGCACGAAAGCTGGACCAGCAACGCCCACGTTCAAGAAAGCAGATTCTTCAATGGAAGCCATATGATCAGGCCACCAAGTTGAAGGATTAAACTTTCCTTTAATCGTTACCACATCATTGACTTGTACATTCACTGGCGAGATCTCGACATCGAACCAGTTCATAGTTCTCATTCTGAGACCGGCTTGCTGCGCACGTTCTCCGTGAGCAAAAGCGACCTCAGAGCCGAGAGGGAGCATCGTAGCGAACATTGCTAGCAACACCCACTGCATTTTAAATAACTTTTTAAACATTTTCTTTACTCTCTAAATATTTCGATTTGACAGGATTTTTAGTTGTATTTTTTCCTGTGCGAGCGCATTAAATTAAATTGGTAAGCCAACGAGCTTGAGTCAATTTTGAACCTATCCAAACCCACAAATAGAAATTTAATATCGTCACAAATCCAGCAAAGAAAGCCGTCAATGGAGTTACCGCTTCACCAAAGGTCCGTAAAGTAGACTCTTCAATAATTCGYACRTACTCAGGRATTGCTGTRCGRATRTACTCATAGCCCATCAAATCAGCCACGGTGACCATGGTGCCGTTGTATTCAACAGGAACATGGAAGGCAGCCATCATCGGCCAGTTCAAGGGGTAAATCACCACCGCAAAAAGGAATGCACCTATTAACCCGGTAAAGTAGAAACTCCTCGTCACCAGCATGGTGGTATCCAAAAGCAGCGCCATACCGATAAAAGTAGACGGAGCGATAAAATTCACTGGGAAGCCAGCAAARACATGGAAGTTCATATAGCGACTTATTAGGACGCCAAAGGTGTAACCCACCGTAATCGCAGTTCCGGCAATCGGTAGACGGAAGTACTTCCAAAAGAAATAAGTAAATACTGCAGGGCCAATAATCAAAGAAAATGGAGTAACAAGAGGCCACCAACGACGGTCACGCCAATCTTGCCAGTAATCCCAATCTCCAACTGTCAAGGAAACTAAAAATACTGTAACGCCACCTAATATAATGACGAATATAGGAACTAACATGTAATCAAGGTTTCTATAAACCTCGGTCTGCTGTGCTAGGGTAGTTACTGCTGACTTGTTACTCAACGGTCCCCGWTGAATATCGTCGTCATTATTGCCGCCGTATGAATCCGAAGAACTCATAATTGTTGCCTCCAACTTTCTACTTTCATTTTTATATTTAGTATCGCAGGGTGTTCTACCCTTCTGAACACTATTGTAGTAACACAAACACCGCCTCTAATTCCATGCTTCAAACTGCCAAAGAATTAAATGCGGCGTTTAAATATTATACTGTCGCTTGTTCTGCACCTTTCTCACCCGCATAGCGAGTCAAGGTTCTCACTCTTGCAAGGCACTGAAGGATAAATCCAGCCATGCCAAACAGTCCCCAACCCATGGTCACAAACCCCCAATGAATAGGAGCAGCAAACAACTCTTCGGCATAAAAGAATGTGTGTCCCCACTCATTAAGCCCCAAGTTAGGCATAATCAAGATAGGCGCCATCGCCACTAAACACAGTGGAATAGACACTCTATTTTGATAATCAGGCATGCGGGTGTGAACCCAGATCCAGCCCAAAACAATGGCATCCATTCCTAAAGGAATCGCCATGTAAAAAAGTCCAATGTGAGTCGGCGTGAAATCAGTRTCACGAATAGTCACCTGATGCCAAGCAGCGTCCGCTTCAACGAACAAGCCCAACACCACAACGATGAATATGCTGGCGGAAGCCAGGAGCGCAAAAATAAAGTTGTAGATTGAAAGCTCTTGAATAGGGTCCATGTGGGCTACCGTATCGGCATCCGGACGTGTAAACCACAACCAAGTCGCTCCAACTCCACCAATCACGACAATTGCAACCAACTGCACGTATAGCAAATTCATCCAATAAGTCTGAAATTCAGGCTCAAAATAATCCATTCCAACAGTGAAAGAATAAGTTTGCTGATACCACCGGTATAGGCCAAAAAACACACCGACAACAGTTACCAGTGATACTGCAGCCAACAAGGGGAATTTAGGCATCCCTGACTCGCTCAAAGGATACAAAAAGCTCGACATGGTAGTGTCGTTGCTTTGGTTAATCCCACTTTTATCATTTTGTACTACAGTGGCCATACGTTACCTCAATATAATTTTATTATTCACTACTGCTCAGCGCTGGCAAAGGCGAAAGTACTCGACTCACTCCTAAAAGGATTATCGTAGATCGGATTTTAAGCTAACCATTGTTAACCCGCACCCGACCACAAAAAGCCACGCTTACATAACTATCAATAAACTACCTAGCAATCACTTTGCCGCCAAGGCGCTGCCGGCTCATTTTACGTCAATGACACAAACGAAGCCTTTAACCCCATGACTAAAACCAGTCATCACTAGCCCAAAACGAGGCAAGTATACTTGCTTCGCACAGATCCAACAAAACTACGATCAGCAATCACTCAGCTGACCGAATAAGCTGGATTAGGGCACTTTCTACTACAGCGAAAAATTAGAGTCAATTATCTTTCAACAAGCGTCTCAAGTTTCCATTTCGCAATGCTAAACAGCGACACATTCTATGCGCATCAATGACAATGTCTAGCTAAGCAATGAATTAATTTTGTTAACCCATTTGGCGAAATCCCGCCTCATAAAGACCAAATCAAAACTTAACCACGTTAATTGTTAATTTTTGTAACTCAAAAACAGTTTGGTTACAAAACCGAAATAATATCTAACATATTGAAACATATGGCTTAAAACAAATCGTCATAATAAATCAACGCTTTATTTCATTTGCAACTAAAGAAGCGGGGATTCGCGAAATAAACTGCGCAGATTATGCAAAGACTAGAAGAGAATAACGCCAACAGAACCGACCGGTCCGACCTGTCCGATCAGTTCTAAGTATTAGAGAGGAATTTAACGCTGCGTAGAAAAGCAAAAAGAGTCGCTTTTGACGTCCACGGCAACGGATTGATTCGCTACGATATCACCTCGCAACAACGATTGAGCCAACGGGTTTTCAATAAAATTCTGAATCGCCCTTTTTAGAGGCCGTGCACCATATATTGGATCGAAACCCACTTCGGCCAAACGATCTAAAGCACGCTCAGATACCTCTAGGTCGATATCCTGCTCTTTCAAACGGTCTCTCAAAATTTGCAGCTGGATATCTGCAATGCCTCGAATTTGGTCACGCCGCAACGGGTGGAACACCACCACCTCATCCAAACGATTGAGAAATTCTGGGCGAAAATATTGGCCCACCACCTCAAGTACTTTTTCCTTCATTTGGTCGTACATGAGGTCATCGGTCAGAGTGTCTTCGGTCATCGCCTCATCAGTCATATTCTGAATAAGGTCTGACCCCAAGTTGGAGGTCATTACAATCACAGTATTTTTAAAGTCCACGGTTCGCCCCTGCCCGTCAGTCAAGCGGCCGTCCTCGAGTACTTGGAGCAGCACATTGAAAACATCGGGGTGAGCTTTTTCCACTTCATCTAACAAAATAACCGAATACGGCTTGCGCCTTACTATCTCCGTTAAATACCCGCCTTGCTCATAGCCCACATACCCCGGGGGAGCACCAATCAGCCTCGACACGGAGTGCTTTTCCATAAACTCTGACATATCGATGCGCGCCATGGCGGCATCATCGTCAAATAAAAAGTCCGCCAAAGATTTACACAATTCAGTTTTACCCACCCCGGTAGGCCCTAAAAACAAGAACGAACCATTAGGCCGATTTGGATCAGACAGCCCAGCCCGAGACCGCCTTACCGCATCAGAAACCGCTCTGACAGCCTCTTCTTGACCCACCACGCGGTGATGAATCTCTTCTTCCATGCGCAACAACTTGCTTTTTTCCCCCTCCATCATTTTGGTAATAGGAATCCCGGTCCATTTCGACACCACTTCGGCAATGCCGTCCTCAGTGACCTTGTTTCTTAGCAGGCGCATTTCCATCATTTCCGCTTGCGCCGCCATGTCGAGCTCTTTTTCCAGCGCAGGGATCTGGCCATACTGCAACTCAGACATTCGAGTCAGATCCCCCACTCTCCGAGCAGACTCTAATTCAATACGGGCAGCTTCCAACTCCTCTTTAATCTTTTGGGTGCCGTGCAAAGAAGCTTTCTCAGCGCTCCAAATTTCATCCAAATTGGAGAATTCTTGCTCATATTCCGAAATATCAGCGTTTAATTTCTGCAGGCGCTGCACGGACGCGTCATCCTTCTCCTTCTTCAACGCTTCCCGCTCAATCTTCAATTGGATTAGTTTTCGTTCCAGACGGTCCATATCCTCGGGCTTAGAATCCATCTCCATCCGAATCACACTCGCCGCCTCATCCATCAGGTCGATGGCTTTATCAGGCAATCGCCGATCTGAAATATAACGATGAGATAGCTTTGCCGCAGCGATTAACGCAGGATCAGTAATGTCCACGCCATGATGCAACTCATAACGCTCTTTAAGCCCGCGCAAGATGGCAATAGTGCTCTCTACACTAGGTTCACCCACCAACACTTTCTGGAAGCGGCGTTCCAACGCGGCATCTTTTTCAATGTATTGTCGATATTCATCCAAAGTCGTGGCGCCGACGCAGCGCAACTGCCCACGTGCCAGCGCAGGTTTTAACATATTGCCAGCATCCATGGCGCCTTCCCCCTTGCCAGCCCCCACCATGGTATGCAACTCATCAATAAATAAAATCACCCGGCCATCTTGCTTACCGATTTCATTGAGCACCGCTTTCAATCGTTCTTCGAATTCGCCACGAAATTTAGTCCCCGCCACCAACGCCGCCATGTCCAACGACAAGACGCGTCTATTTTTTAAGCCTTCAGGCACCTCACCATTAATCACTCGCTGAGCCAAGCCTTCTGCAATGGCGGTCTTACCAACACCCGGCTCACCGATCAACACGGGGTTATTTTTGGTGCGCCGCAACAGCACTTGAATTGCTCGACGGATCTCATCATCGCGGCCAATCACTGGGTCTAACTTCCCTTCCTCCGCCAGAGCGGTTAAATCCACGGTGTATTTATCCAGCGCCTGTCTATTTTCTTCCGCATTGGGGTCGGTCACACTGTCCCCGTCCCGCAGCTTATTAATGTTCTCCTCAACGATTTTTCGAGTCACTTGGTATTTTTTTAGAAGCCGGCCCAACTCACCGCGATCCTCTAGCGCAGCCAACACCACCACATCACTGGAGATAAATCGGTCCTTACGCTTCTGAGCATACTTATCCGACAGGTTTAATAAACGCACTGAATCATTCGAGAGCTGCACATCGCCGTCATGGTTTTGAATCTGCGCATGCTGATCCAGCGCAACCTCAATCTCTTTGCGTAATTTATGAATGGGGAAGCCAGACTCCGCCAACAACGGATTAATGGAACTATTTTTTTGCGACATTAACGCCGTAAAAAGATGCGTCGGCTCGATATAATTATGATCACGTCCCAAGGCAATGGATTGAGCATCAGAAATTGCAGCCTGCAAACTAGTTGTTAATTTATCCATTCTCACTATTGATCATCCCCACCGATTACGAAGTCTTTTTTGTATACACCTAACACTAGGTGACCACTATTGGATTTGGGCGCACCGCAAAAATTTCAAGCTAGAGCAGTTTTCAACTCAACACGAACACGAACACGAACACAGCCTAAAATCCCACCCGCTCATTAATTAAACCAGTAAACATTTGAAAGTATGAGTAATATTTTAACGAACCCAGTTAGAAAAGCATTTCAAAAAAACAACCCATCCATTGAGTTTAATCGACCTCGGAGCCACAGGGCGCACGCAACAAGATCACCGACGCCATGCGACCAGTGCGGCCCTCACGACGGTAGGAATAAAAACGTTTTGAATCGACGTAGGTGCAAAAATCGCCCCCCCAGACTTGATCCACTCCCTTGGCATTCAAACGAAGCCGGGCAAGCTCATAAAGATTAGCAATCCAACGAGGTGATTGCTGACCCGTAGTTGTCGAAAGAGCCTGCTTCGCAAAGCACGCACTATTTAACGGTTGATTTTGAAACGCGTGCCACACTTCCTCGCCCACCTGAAAATGCTGCCCGCCAATGGCAGGACCCAACCAGCATAAAATTTGATCCGTTGAACAACTAAATTTATCGAGGGTTCGCTCTAAAATGCCGGCGCTTAAACCGCGCCAACCCGCATGGGCAATTGCGATTTCATTCCCAGAACGGGAGCAAAAAAACACTGGCAAACAATCCGCAGTCAGCACTGCGCAAGCCACCTTAGGAAGAGTCGTGTAAAGGCCGTCGGCCGACAGCACTTGTAAATTTGAATCAGGCTCARCCACTTCAACGCCATGCACCTGATCCAACCATTGAATACGGCTATCTTCCAAATGTTGAGCCAATTTAGCGCGATTGCACTGGACCGCATCCACATCGTCATCGACGTGGAGCGCTAAATTAAAACCATCAAAAGGCGCTGAGCTTGCGCCCCCAATTCGGGTGGTGCAGTACGCCATCACATTAGCCGGAGCGGGCCAATCAGCCTTAATTAGACTGTCCTCCTTTAGCGCGTCTCCCGCAGCTCTGTTCATCAATCGGGTTTAGCCAACCGATCTCGTTGCAAGACGTCCAACAGGTGCTGGAAATCGTCACTCAAATCCACTTCCCACTCCACCCACTCTGCAGTTTCCGGATGCACTAAACTCAACTTCTTGGCATGCAACGCCTGGCGCTTAAAATGACGTAGGCAATCCTCTAATTCAGGGATAATGCCTTTCGGCAAACGCAATCGTCCGCCATAAACAGGGTCCCCCACCAAAGGGTATTGTTTGTGCGCCATGTGCACTCGGATTTGATGGGTGCGGCCGGTTTCTAGGCTTAAACGGACGTGAGTAAAATGCTCATAACGAGCCGCAACACGGTACTGAGTAATGGCTTCTTTGCCTCCTTCCACTACTGCCATTTTAACTCGCTGCTGAGGATGCCGACCAATGGGCGCATTCACTGTGCCGCCGCCGGTGAGCACACCGTTGACCACCGCTTCATACTCTCGGTGCACCTCGCGATGTTGCAATTGATCCACCAAATGATGATGCGCCTTCAAGGTTTTCGCCACCACCATTAAACCGGAGGTTTCTTTATCCAATCGATGCACGATTCCCGCTCGTGGTAAATTTTCCTGTCCGGGGCAATGAAACAGCAAGGCGTTCAATAGCGTTCCCGTGTAATTGCCCACTGCCGGGTGCACTACCAACCCCGCTGGTTTATTAATCACCAACAAGCTGTCATCTTCAAAGACGATGTTGAGCGGGATATCTTCCGCCACCCAAGAGCTGTCTTGGACTTCCAGGGTGGCGTCAATCTTGACCGTTTCCCCGCCCCAGACCTTATCCTTGGCGCGTTTTACATCGCCATCCACACGTAACTGACCGCCTTTTATCCAGCCTTGCAATCGAGCGCGAGAATAGTCAGTGAACATTTTCGCCACCGCCTGATCTAAACGCTGTCCTGAATATTGTTCGCCAATAATGGCTTGATGCTCTATTTTTTCTTCCATCGAGTTAAACGACTACCTTATTTCTGTGGAGTGGACTATTTTCTTTACTGGGCTTGCACGACTTTCATCCTGACTTTTTAAACTCGAGCTCACACCAAACTCGAGCTAAAAGGCGATAAAAACACAGCAAAAACAATTTTTAGGCTAAATAAGAAGCCTATCAAACAGTCTAGGTTTACCCCTATTTCGAGGAAACCCTTTGCTCTATACTCGTGCCACTTCAGACGCACACTATTCTAGCCGGTATTTGCTTAAATACACCGCAGCGATTAGGAAAATATATGAATAAAACTCTCTGTCTAGCATTCATTGTTTTAGCCCTTGGTTTAAATGGCTGCAGCAATCAACCCAACAAAGACAATGACCCCGCTAAACAACGCGAGAATTCCCAACAAGGGTATTATCAAGCCGCGCAAAAAATGATTAAAGCAGGGCAGTTTTTACAAGCGGTGGATAAACTTGAAGCCCTCGAATCACGCTACCCCTTCGGTCGCTACGCTCAGCAAGCGCAACTTGAATTAATCTACGCTCATTTTAGGAATCTCGACTTCCTAGAATCCACCATCGCTGCAGAACGTTTTATTCGTCTTCATCCCGAACATCCTCAAATTGATTACGCCTATTACGTGAAGGGGCTGGCGGCGTTTCATATGGATCAAGGCATCTTTGATCGGCTGATTAAAAAAGACATCTCCCAACGAGACATGGGGGCGGCCAGGCAATCGTTCGAATACTTCAACGACTTAATCGACAAATTCCCCAACAGTCCCTATGTCGCAGATTCCAGGGCGAGAATGATTTTCCTTAGAAATTTGCTCGCCCAGTATGAAGTCAATGTGGGGCAATTCTACATGCGTCGACAAGCCTATTTAGCCGCCGCCAATCGAGGGCAATACATCGTTGAAAATTTCCAGCAAACCCCGGCAGTGGGAGACGGCCTTACCTTAATGGTACAAGCGTACCGCAAACTAGGCCTGACTCCGCTGGCTGACAATGCGCTGGTAATTTTGCTGCACAACTACCCTGACCACCCAAGCTTAAAGGGTGGCGGTGACATCGTGGATTATCGGCACGTCGATGACGACAATATCTCTTGGTTAAATCTACTCACCTTTGGCTTGCTGGGATAAAAGGTTTATCAAGCCAAGAAATTTAGCAGCGCTATCTATTCCCCCGCGGGCCACNTACAAGTAATCGGATAACGGCGATCTTTGCCGAATCCTCTGGCAGTGACTCGCACACCGATGGGCGCTTGGCTGCGCTTGTACTCATTGAGATCCACCAAACGAGTAATTCGATACACCACTTCTCGATCAAACCCTTGAGCCACGATGCGATCAGCGCTTTGATCCTGCTCCACATAAAGTGCAAGAATCTGATCCAATTCAGAATAGGGCGGCAAAGAATCCTCGTCCACTTGATCTGGCGCCAACTCTGCTGAAGGCGGACGATCAATCATACGCTGGGGAATAATAGGGTGCCCCGCGACTCGGTTGCGATATTCAGACAACGCAAACACCAAGGTTTTAGGCACATCTTTTAGAGCGTTATAACCGCCAACCATGTCGCCATACAAAGTGGCGTAGCCCACCGCCATTTCACTTTTATTGCCGGTGGTGAGCACAATTKMGCMMWYTYTATTGGAAATTGCCATTAATAAGGTACCCCGACACCGAGCCTGCAAATTTTCTTCGCTTTTATCTGCCGCTAAGCCCGCAAACGGTTCGCTTAACGCGCTGACAAATGCATCGTAAATCCCTTCGATGGGTAGGATTTGATAGCTCACCCCAAAATTCTTAGCTTCCAACGCAGCATCATCAAGACTGATTTGCGAGGTATAGCGAAACGGCATCATGATCGCCTCCACTCGCTCCGGACCCAAGGCATCCACCGCAATGGCCAATGAYAATCCTGAATCAATGCCTCCAGACAATCCTAACACCACGCCTTTAAAGCCGTTTTTATTGACGTAATCCCGCAGCCCYAAAGTCAGCGTTTCATAAATACGGGCTTCTTGATCCATTGCTACAGGGGCGTCAGGCAGACATTGAGTATTCAACACCAAGCCCTGATCGCTGGAATCAAATTGCACTGCAACCAAGGCTTCTTGAAACGAAACCGCCTCGTACCCAAGCGTGCCGTCGGCATTCATCACCAGGGACGCGCCATCAAATACCAATTCATCTTGCCCGCCTACTAAATTGACATAGACAATGGGTAATTGAACTTCTTGGGCTCGTTGCGCCAACACACTTTTACGTTGCGCTAGCTTTTCAATATGAAACGGGGACGCATTGAGGTTGAGAATAATCTCCGCGCCTTCTTGCTTGGCCTGGGCCACCGGCTCAGAAAACCAAATATCCTCGCAAATGGTCAAGCCCACAGTGATGCCTTTAATGGTAAACACAGCGCTTTCCATTCCCGGCTTAAAATACCGAACCTCATCAAAAACTTGGTAATTAGGCAGGTTTTGTTTGAAATACTGAGCCACACGTTGACCGTCTTGAATCACCACCGCGGAGTTGTAGAGCGTATCGCCCTCTAAAATAGGGCAACCCAACACGACTGTAATATTTTTAACCTGCGCTTCAATCGACTGTAAAGCAGCTTCCACGCGAACCTGAAGGCTAGGCCGCAACAACAAATCTTCTGGCGGATAGCCGGTTAAGGTAAGCTCTGGAAAAACGATAATATCCGCACCGTGTTGCTCACTGGCCCGCAATGCAGATTCAATCACTCGATTGCCATTGCCAGCAATGTCCCCCACTAGAAAATTTTCTTGGGCCATCACGATTTTCAGTGAATCAGACATAAAACCTCTTCTAAATTACTTAAATTATTAATTTGCTATCCAGCCTATTGCCGATATTCTACCAGCCAGGAGTCCATCATCGAGACATTGATTACAGCGACGTTTACGACGACGCTTACAACAGCACCGACAACAGCTTCACAACAGCGTCTACAACAATGCACTAATGCTAGGTCTGCACTGATGGCGCACAATGCGCTGCTTCGCCTTACATTCTAAACTTATCATTTTCAAAGGAGTTCTCAAATGGGTCGCTTAATCTTACTTTTAGGCGTTGTCATCGGGGCTGTTGTGCTAATTCGTCGAATACTTAGCATCTCTCTGCCACACCAAACGGATAAGATAAAAAAAACCAACGCAGAGAAGACACCTCCCGATGAGACGCAGCCCGACACTATAGACGAGCCCATGCTGAAATGCAGGCAATGTGGGGTTCACAGTCCTAAATCCAAGGGATTTAGCGAGGGCGAACACTTTTTTTGTTCAAACGAACATAAATCCGAATTTTTAAGCAATACTAATAAAGAGAACACCAGTTAATTCAACCTTATGACAAGTAGCAGCAACACTCTCTCCACGCCCGCCTGCAATGAATTTGCAGATTCCACCAGTTGGCGACCACTTCGAATCTACGGATACTACCGGCTACTGGTCTGCTCGCTGCTACTGAGCCTCTTTTATGGAGGTACCGACATAACGCAACTTGGGAGCTTTAACCCCGAACTTTACGTTAACACCCTGCACATCTACTTTGTTCTCAACATCGCCACAATATTCCTGACTCACAAAAAGCGCTTAGAGTTTAGACAGCAGGCATTTTTCGAGGTCTTGCTCGACTTGCTCTGCCTAACCTTTTGCGTCCATGCCAGTGGCGGCATCACCAGCAGTTTGAGTATTCTGCTGGTCGTAGCGGTAGTCGCTGGCAGTATTCTTATCGTCGGTCGACTGTCGACCTTTTTTGCGGCGACCGCCTCAGTCGCGGTACTTTTTGAAGAGTTTTATTTCTCCCTCTACCTGACCGACGAATCCGCTTTTCAGCTCACCCAGGCAGGCACTTTAGGAATCGCTTTTTTTGCTGCCGCATTCTTATCGAACGGTCTGTCGGCGCGCCTAAAAGCCAGCCAAGTACTGGCCAGCCAAAGCCAATCAGAGCTCAATGAATTACAGCAACTCAATCACCAAATTATTCAGCGCATGCGCACCGGCATCATTGCCATTGACGAGCATCGCATCATTAAGTTAATTAACGAATCGGCAATGCAATTACTCAATGGCACAGAAAACTCAGAGAAAAAAAGTTTATCCGATATTTCCCAACAACTTAGCTCCAGCTTAGACGCTTGGCTCAACGACCCTAATGTGCGCAGCACTCCTTTTCGGACCCTTCCAGGGGGTCCAGAAATCATCGCCAATTTCACCCCCTGGGGCGAGGGTGAACATGCTGAAACATTGATTTTCATTGAAGACAAAACTCAAATGGCACAACAAGCCCAGCATATGAAACTGGCCTCTTTGGGGACCCTCACTGCGGGCATTGCCCATGAAATACGCAATCCTTTGGGAGCCATTAGCCATGCCGCTCAACTGCTGGAGGAATCCCCAGATCTCATAGAGGCCGACATTCGATTGGCTGAAATCATCCAGCACCATTCCGTGCGTATGAATGAAATAATCGAAAATGTGCTACGCCTTTCTCGTCGTAGCCCGTCTCAATTTTGCATCTACAATTTACAGGAATGGCTGGAAAAATTTCTCAGTGACTTTGCCGAAACTCAGGAATCTGAAATTGACGTAAGCCTCAAAGTATTTCCTAAAAGCACCAAGATCCGTGTAGACAGTAGCCAGCTCACACAAGTCCTGACTAATTTATGCCAAAATGGCCTTCGCTACAGTATGCAAAACACAGCGCAGTCTACTCTTTATCTATACGGCCAAGTATCGGAGGAAGGCCTCCCCACTTTGGACATAGTTGACCAAGGAAAAGGCATTTCAACGGAACAGGCAGAACATATTTTCGAACCGTTTTACACCACCGAAGCCAGCGGCACCGGCTTAGGGTTATACATTGCCAGAGAGCTTTGCGAAGCAAACCAAGCTCGCTTAGACGCCTTACCCACAGAGGAAGGAGGGTGCTGCATGCGAATCACCTTTGCTCACCCAGGCCGGATCGCGCAATGACTGAAACCTTTGAGCGTTGCCACCTGTTGAATACTAGACCCATTAAATACTAGACCCATTAAAAACAGATTAACGAACAATAAGTTACGAAAGATAGTACCCACACCGACATCGTTTGAGGATGGTAAAGAAATCTATRGCTGCACGTCATGTTTTAATCGTTGATGATGAACCCGATATTCGAGAATTACTCGAGATCACTCTCGGTCGCATGGATATAAATACCAAGGCAGCCAAAGACCTTCGAGAAGCCAAACAATTACTCAACGATTTCTCTTTTGACCTCTGTTTAACCGACATGAAACTGCCTGACGGCAATGGCATTGAGTTGGTGGGGCATATCCAGGACCGTTCCCCCGAGTTGCCTGTGGCCGTCATCACCGCCTTTGGCAGCATGGATGCGGCGATCGACGCCCTTAAAGCCGGCGCCTTCGATTTTGTTTCAAAACCAGTAGATTTACAAAGACTTAGAGATTTGGTCAACGCAGCCCTTAAATTAAAAGTCGCTTCCAACGATGATATCGTCGTGTCAGCCCCCGCCGGCATCATTGGCAAATCAGAAGCGGTGCAATTACTTAAAAACAAAATCCAAAAACTCGCCCGCAGCCAAGCCCCGGTCTATATCAGTGGTGAGTCCGGCAGCGGTAAAGAAATGGTAGCGCACCAAATTCACGACCTAGGCTCCCGGGCTGAACACCCTTTCGTTCCGGTCAACTGCGGTGCCATTCCCACGGAGCTGATGGAAAGCGAATTTTTTGGCCACATGAAGGGCAGTTTCACTGGCGCCAATGACAACAAGCAGGGCTTGTTTCAAGCAGCCGACGGCGGCACTTTGTTTCTGGATGAAGTGGCGGACCTGCCCCTTAATATGCAAGTTAAATTATTAAGGGCCATTCAAGAAAAAGCGGTGCGTCCTGTGGGGGGGCAAAAAGAGATTCCCGTGGATGTACGGATATTGAGCGCCACTCACAAAGACCTCGCCAAAGAAGTAGAACTGAATCATTTCCGACAAGATCTATTTTATCGAATCAATGTCATTCAATTGATCGTGCCACCGCTAAGGTCTCGCAGCGAAGACATTCCACTTCTCACTGAATATTTCTTAAATCGAGTGGCCATGCAATGGCAAGCGCCGATTCCTACACTTTCCCCTGGCGCCATTAATGCCATTAACAATTATCAATTCCCCGGCAATGTGAGGGAATTAGAGAATATTCTAGAGCGCGCATTAACCCTCTGTGAAGACGATTTAATCGAAACCAAGCACCTACAACTGCCTAATTATGATGAGGCTTTAGACAATGAGGCCAGCACTCCTCAAGTGTCCGACGATCATTACGCCCCGGCTTTAACCAACGGCGAAGAACTCAATGGCGACTCTCAAGAAGCCGCCGGCACTTTGGAAGACCATCTAGTTAATATCGAAAAACAAGCCATCCTAAAAGCGCTCGATGAAACCCATTGGAACAGAACGGCCGCGGCCAAAAAACTCGGCATGAGCTTCCGCGCGTTACGTTATCGACTCAAAAAACTAGGCTTAGATCAGCAACAACCATAGCCTATTTCGGGCGCCTCATAGCAGCCTTACTTTACCAATTCCTCAACGCCCCAAGCCCCTTTGTTCTGCCGAGCCGCTACTAACGCTCCAGCCCATAAGGCTGAGGATTAATGGCGGGCTCAACCCCCAGCATCAGATCAACAATTAATTTAGCTGAAGCGGGGGCCATCACTAACCCATTGCGAAAATGCCCGGCATTAATAAATACATTCTCATGCTCGGGAACCGCGCCAATAAAAGGCACTCCGTTGGGAGAGCTAGGCCGAAGGCCAGCCCAATGTTTCACGATGGGGTAATCCCTTAAGCGAGGGATTAGATGCCAAGCAAAATCCGACAAAGACCTTTTAGCTTGCTCCGTGATGCTCTTTTCAAAGCCCGTCTTTTCTATTGAGCTGCCCACCAACACATGGCCGTCATTGCGAGGAATCACATAACGCCCCTCACTTAATACAATGTGTCGCACGAGCCCCGGCTCAGCCTTAATTAACAACATTTGGCCTTTCACCGGCTCGATAGGCACCTGCACCGTTAATTGCTCCACCAATCCAGCAGTCCATGCGCCACAGGAAATGAGGATTTTTGCGCATTCAATTCGCCCCGTCGAGGTCTCCAGGCCGTTGATTTTACTCGCAGCCCAAGAAAATCCCTGCATCTCACAATTTTCAATTAAGCGAACCAAGGGGTTATCTATCAAGCTTGCCTTTAAGGCTTGTAGCAACACGGGGTTACGAATATTAGCCACCTCGGGCATCCATAAACCTTGCTGAAAAGAATCACTCAGATTTGGCTCAAGCGCTGCAAATTGCTCCCGGCCCAAAGACTCCATCGCGGCCTTGGAGCGTTGCCCCCACGCCATCGCCTCGCCTTCATCAGGGGCATCTAAAATCAGCAGGCCACACCGGTTGTATTGCGAATCAATGCCGGTCTCATCCTTTAGGCTAGCGGCCAAACCGGGATAAGCACTCTGRCTGCAGTGCGCTAGAGTTGAAACTGCCTCATCATAACGCCAAGGATAAAGAGGCGATAAAATCCCCCCCCCTGCCCACGAGGCCTCTTGGCCCACCCTGCCTCGTTCAATCAACGTGACAGTCCTGCCACTTGCAGCCAACTGCCAGGCAGACAATAATCCGAGAAGCCCTGCCCCAACGATCACAATATCAGCTTTATGAACAGCCTCCGCCACAGTCATCCCCTATCACTCGATTCAATCAAACCCACTGAAAACTAATGCCCAAATCCAGACCGGGCCCCAAGCGTCGGCAACACTAGGCAACCTAGTGCTTATCAAGTAACCTTTACMCTTCCGGTTCTTAGATAAAAAGGCCTAGTACGACAAGGCCTAGCTCGACCCGGTTAAACGGAAACGAGCCAACCTATACCAAATGTCCGACTTACGCGAGGCCTGATTGGCTAAAAAAATACGCCTGCAGTGAGCTTTGCCCATTTGGGACATCGCTGGAAACCCCAAAAATTAGAAATAGTGAATTACCATGGCATTGATCAACACTCGTCTCAATAACGCAGGCTTTACACTGATTGAACTATTAGTGGTAGTGACTATATCCACCATAATGATCGGTGTCGCGGTGCCGTATTACAGTAGCTACATCAAGGCAGGAAGCTCAAATGCGAGCTTTAACCAGATGTTAAGAGTGGTTCAACTGGCCCGCTCGACGGCCATAAACGAAGGTACTTTTGTATCGGTTTGCCCGACCACCCAAAATATCGCCGCCGCCCCATCTTCCATTAATTGCGAATCAGCAGGGGAATACTTTATCGCCTTTAGAGATTTAAACCAGGATGGAGTCTTAAACACAGAAGACACAGAAGGAACGGGTTCCATTAATGAGGCGGTAGTTCGGTTTATAAACTTTAATGGCCAAGGACAATCAGAAACTAACGAAAGGAGAGATCAGGCCATTACGTTTCAGCCTGATGGCGGCACCTATCAAACAGCTGATGCTGGGTCTGTTTACTTTTGCTCTAATGATTTGGAGGAGCAAATCCAGCAAAGTGTGGTGGTTTCTTTAACGGGGCGCGCTAGAATCGGCGATAAACTTAATGCAAACGCCTGCACTTAGATAGAAGATCACTCAGCGCAAACATTCACCTTAATAAACATGAACGGCGAGCAAAACGAGTACAGACAATTTATATACTGTGTAATAAACTCATGACTGAATCGGATATAACGATCCAGATAGTTGTTTAAGGCCAACAAATTTCAGTGCTATCGTCGCCAACAGCTGAGGCTGATTCAGACACCCCTAAATTAGTGTAAGTAAGGACTCGGCAATCCTCGTCCTCTTCTTGGCCTCCCACCGCAGTTGCAGTGACCAGATACCCAAAATCATCATCAACCAATTCCACTTCAAGCTCGTAAGAATCAGAATTGGACGGCAACARCGAGACTAAATCGGCATCCGTGTAATTGCCGACTAACGCAAAAGATCGTTCAGCCGTTTGAGAAAACTCTAGCAGTTTTAAAATCATATCCCCGCGACGCCCCTCTCGCATGTAGCTCGAATACAGCGGCGTTACAATCGCGGAAATAATGCCAATAATCGCCACAACGATCATCAGCTCTATTAGGGTCACCCCAAGGACTGAATTTCTGATTCTAATTTTCATCGCAATTTCCGCCACAGTTGACGACCCAACCCGTCCTGGGGCTCTTGCTCAATAACATTGACCAAACCACCTGAGGAAGTACTCACCACCTTTAAATCTAAGCCTGTCTCTGGGTTATAAATAATACTGGGATCACTGTATACACCGCTGTTATCCCCTTGCCAACCTGCAGTGATGAGATCACCGTAAAGGTCTTCTTTGGTAATCACATAATTACCGTCGTTATCAAATGCTTGAAATAAAGGCGGGCCTCCAGATTTGGAATTCAATTCCATAATCCAGCTAGAGCCCCCGGGTGTGCATAAGTCCCCGCTGGGGATCAGTGTGGTGAAAATTACATTGCCCCCTCTTAATATCGGATTACCAGGAATCAGTTCCCCTTCGTCAAAATCGATGAACCAACCTAAGACTTCACCCACAACAACCTCCAAGCGATCGCCGTTGGAGTATGTAATGGGTTTATTAGAAACAATCCTTATCGCCACACCCTCAAAATCACCGCCTTGCAGTTCGATTTGTTGGTCCAGCAAATGGCCCCGCACAAAGCCGTTTCCGAGATGAGTTTCATCGTTATCAGGAGTTCCATCACCGTCTCGATCTACCAGCAAATCCTCGTCTATCCGATCCCAAATACCGTAGAAAGTCTGCCGAGTACTCTCTATTGGCTCAATATCACTGGGCTCCAAATACTTACCTGTGCCGAAGTAAACCATCACCCCTGGCAAGCCACTGGGGTGACTATTAACCACCGGTCGGCCAGTAATGGGCTGAGGCAAACCGTCGGAGTCCTTCGCGGCATACACTAAAGTAACACGCCAGTCATTTACTGAATTATCACGCAAATCGAAGCGCCACATATTGCCGTATAAATCACCGGCATAAGCGAGATCCACTTTAAAGTCCTGATTCAGGTCCACTAAAAAAGGCGCCCCCAGGCCATTTGGCATGGTRGCGTTTACATTAGCCCCCAAGGAATTGTTGACAGAGGATTCCGGGCCTATGCCGGTATCCAATTTAACTATCTCAGCACCGGATTGAGGATCCAGTAGATACAACACCGAATGCCCATTCACACTGTTGTAGCCATTGCCAAAAGCCACCAACCAGTCACCCGCGGTGCGATCGTAATCTGTAGAGSKGCTAATATTGCTTTTAATCAAGGACACTTTTCCGTATAAATGCCCTAAATCATCGTCAAGCACCGCGGGCTCAGAGTATTCCCACAGCACGTCCGTCTCATCAAAATTTTGAGGCGCGCTGATGTCTAGCGCGAACAAACCTTTCGCACCGCCTCTAAAAGCCCCCAGTAATAACGTCTGCCATGCTCCAGAAAAATACGCATCGCCTTCCGTTAACGGCCCGTCAACGTAGGGCCGATACACAAACCCAGGCTGAGTATATTCAGCAATGGTAGGAAACATTGCACTGGGCATATAAAGAAACTGCTCGTCCAATGTCTCGGCGTCATACGCGTGGAGAAAGCCGTCATTCGCAGCCGCATACACAAAAGCAGTACGAGAGCCATCACCAATGTAATTCACATAGGAATGATTCGTGGGAGACACCCAGTCGGGATAAAAGCGCCGGTAAGCACCGTTCGAATTAAATCCATTGCCCACATACACCGGAGAGGACGACACCACCGCGCCAAGGACTTTTTGATCAAAACGCCGACGTCGGAAGCTTCCCGAAGACCCATCTCTTTGTGCCTCCAATGAAGAATCACCCAAAAGGTAATCGAGCCGAGCCTGTCCCTCAGATTCATCCCCACCATCGATCAATGAAATTTGCTGATCGTCATTAAGTGATTGCCATTGGAGCGAGCCACCACCGGTTAAATCTATTCCACCTTGATCGGTACCAGGATTAAAGTTTTCAAAATTAAAACTGTAAACTCTACGCTCTTGCCATGTGACAGTATTTTCGGTTTTATTGCCTAAGCTGCCTAACGAAGCTGTTTTGCTAACAGCGCATATAGTGCCTGCTGGCAAATTATTACAACTTTCTCCCAAATCACCAGATCCACTGCCGTCAGATAAAAAAGAACCCTCCACCTTCCCGGTCCAATATTGGGTTTTAAAACTTGCTTGAAAAACTTCAGTATCGCCCAATAAGCTCGGGCCACTCACGTCCACTGCAGCAATGGAGCTTTCCGTAAAACTCAATACCGAAATAATTTCTTCCAATGCCGTTTCCAGAGTCTCCGGATCGGCTGCACTAAAGGCATTTCCTCGACTATTGATTGCCCCATGCCAAAGGTCATCAATACGGGCCGTTTTGGACTCATCACTATCATTCACAGAGGGCACAGGCCATTGAGCGTCGCCCGTCATAAGGCTATTAAAATCCGTTTCGGATAGGGGATCAAAATTACCCACTACTCCGAATCCAATAAAATAATTCACCATGTGCTGCCAAGTAGCAGGGTTATTTCTAGGATTCCAATACTCTTCTAACGTTAAATCGTCAGAGTTCCCTTCACCCTCCGAAATAACTGGCGGCACATTATTATCTAATAACGGACGAAGATCTCTAGCCCAGAAATCAAAGGCGAAATCTGCCAGTGTATTTTCGGCAAATCCTTCACTGCCGGAATATATATTCGAAACGCTATTATTAGGCTCGTAGGTACGTCCGTCAGGTAAATCAACCACACTATTATCGAGATCTCCTACCACTGAGACTTCATCTGCACGCAACTCTGAATAATACCCATCGGTAAGCATTATCTGAAAATTACGTCGGCAGGAAAGTTGCTCCTTATCTGCATCCAAGGTGCCACCCGGTGTGCGCCAATAAGGATTATTAATACCATTACGACTAAAGAACTCGCCCGCACTGAAAACCGTCTCTCTTAACTTGGTAGAGCCAGCGCCTTCTATTTCAAACAGCCAAGCATAAAACGCTTCTTTCCCACCGTCGGCTTGGGTTGAAAAAGGCTTAACGTAAGCAAGCGTTCCGATATTAGTGCCAAAGGTCTGCTGAGCAACACGAACCGATTCAGGGAGCTTCCGAAATGCTCTAGAAATCACCGATTTACCCGCAGTAATTCTTATCGAATAATACTGATACCAATTAGCGAAGTTTTGCTGCTCATCACCGCCCACCACCACTTGGGTGTAACAGCCGTCAGCAATATTATCGTCATCGTTACAATTGTCATTACGCACATAGTAATAAGCGGCTTGCCCGTTATCGCCATCGTCACCATTATCTTCAGCCCATTTTTCAGTCGAAAAAGGCTTAAATGGAGGGCGATAATGAACCCCAAGGTCCACGCCCACTTGCTCCACCGCAGCGGAATTAACTTGGGCCACATAAATATCCACCTCATCGCCATCTAATAGCCAATATAGCTTCGCATCAGAAAAGTTAGCCGACGGTAATTCTTCGCCCAAATAATTCACTCCCGGCGCATACGTGACGTCGGGGTTATAAGCCAATCGATTGTATGAAGAAGACTTAAACGCAAAGCTGTCTTGATGTCCCTCTACGTCATCCGGTATATAAGCCCAATTCATACTGCCCGAGTCATCCAAACTAACCATCACATTAGGCGGGACCGACTCAGAGACCACTAAAGGAACATGATTCAAATTGAGCGGCTCCACTTCCGCCCAGACTTTAGAGCCACCAAGAACAACAGTCAAAGTCGCTAGAATAATGTAAATTCGCTTTACTAACATTGTTCTTCCATTCGATAAATACCGCTGATCTTGAGGTTCTATTCTCATTGCGCGCGCACCAATACACTGGACTGAATCACACTCGCAATTCGCTCGTTTCGGCTAATGGCTTGAGAATACACTAAAAATTCCTGACGCCCCCTAAACTCTGTCAACGCTTCCACACTGAGATCATCGGGAATAAATACGCCTTGCTCAATTAATACTTTGGGCTGAGCACTTAAAGACCCGACTTCGGAATCAGTGCTCCCATAAACAATTCCTTCGTAAGCGGTAGCGCTAGCGCCCCAATCTCTATTGCTATCTACGTAATTAGGATTATCGGAGACTCCGCCCTTTTGGGTCACAAAATAGTCTAACCCACCAATTTTCACTTCTTCGGTATGCACGTCATCACTTCCTAGCGAGAACTCATCCTGGCTATTAAGCTGCAAGTTAATTAATTGAAGCCCCGTAGGAGTTCCGCCCACGCCCTCATTAATCAATTGATTTTCCAGTTTCACCAAAGCGGTCTCAGCAGCTTGAGAGGCTAAATTATGATGATGCGAGCTCCCAATCATTTTCTCTTGGGTAATGGATGCATCCAGCGAGGATAAACCTAGCATTCCAATGAGCAATAAAAAAACCAACGTCGCCACTAAAATAACGCCTTGATCGCGATGCACTATAATAAATGGCTTATTATAAAATGGGTCGTTGCTATTCGACATTATAAATTCCTCAGCGTAACCACTTGCCTAAACTCACGGTCTATGGGCTCAGCACCGTACATCGGCGACGAGTCTTCCAAGCTCAAGCGAATATCAATAGAAACCACATTTCCCCACGCGCCCGCCACTATCAGCCCTACGTCACCATTCAACACGGCATCGTTCGCCAACATATAATTATCCGCAGATCCGTCACCGTCAGCATCGTAACCGTATATCAATTGCATGCCAGTCACACCCTCAACAATCGGCTGATTGGATTCTATTGGTTCACTGGAGCCGTCAAAATCAAATGATCCCTCGGCATAAATTCGGTTGGCTACGCAACTCAGCCCGTTGTCGTTCAGAAAGTAACGAAGCTGAACAAACCCCACCGATTCCGACGCAGGGTTAAACGCTATTTGTTGGCCGTGACAATCCACCACAGGAGAATCCAAGCCATCCCCATCACCCCCAAATACCTTATAGCGAATAAATAATTCATCATTAACGTCATCACCGCCTTCTAGTCCCCAAACTATTTGTGAGGCTTCTGTAAAAATAACGGTGGGATCTTCACCAGTAATGGCAAATTCAAAGCCTGCATTCAGCGAAAAAATATCACGATCATCAGTCACTTCACGGTAACCCGCTTTCTGAATGCTATTGCTCATAATTTGTAAAGCAAAGCGAACGTTCTCTTGAATAAAAGAACTATTGCGGATAATCACTTCGGTATGACCACTGGATAAATAAGTCTGCAACGTG
The DNA here is from genome assembly GCA_002401525.1 of Moraxellaceae bacterium. Lineage (GTDB taxonomy): Bacteria > Pseudomonadota > Gammaproteobacteria > Pseudomonadales > UBA3067. The sequence goes on from NVTH01000006.1 coordinate 35,609, forward strand.
ATCACGGATAAAAAGGTGCCTAAGGCCATCGCGATTAATAGCTCAACTAAAGACAATCCTTTTGGAGTTCTTCCTCTGACGTATTTCATTTAAATACTTCACTAGCCATAGTTTCTGTGTTGTTATTTTTCGGTGATTCAAGAAGGAAGATTAAACTTCTATTTGAAGAATCATGCAGTACATCAATTCAGACTTGCCGTCAGTAACAGCGCCATTAACACCTACACAGGTATTCGCATTACTAGTGGCCAGTTTATCCTGCCAAAGAATAGTAATATCGAGCTGAGTAGGTCCCACCCCATTGGCCGGAGGAGAGACTACAATACTAGATTGACCAAGGGGCAAATTCGAACTCACCTTATCCGCCCACAACGCAAGGTCATATTGAACACACCCACCGTCACAGGAATCCACGACAGCAGGTAACTCTCCAAAAGCTAAGTCGTAACCATCGCGCTGAACTGCATTAGCACGAATTCTATCCGCCATCTCGCGCAATAATAAATCCGCTTCAGTTCGATAATAAGACGATTGAACTGCCTTCAGCCCCATAGTTTGCGTCGCCGCGACGCCCGCAACTCCAGAGGTCAGAATCAGCAAAGACACTAACACTTCGATAAGCGTTAGGCCTGAATTACCTTTTTTCCGAATAATTTTTGATTGCATAGTTCTATTGCATAGCCCCCATAATACGGGCACCTCAACGAGTTAACAGTACCGGGCATTTAACAATAGAGTTAGGGGTATTGCAACGACAGTTACAGAGCAGCTGACCAGTTGCGACTTGCATCAGGTTTCAACACGGCAATGAGATCAACAGAACATAAAAGTTTTTTAGCGCGCGCACCTGGGAATTGCCTTGCTATAAATGTTGGCTATTCGGTGGGTCTCAGCTCTTTAGGCAGGGAAAAAAATACATTTTCAGTCTCACCGTCTAATTCACGCACCTCTTCTCCACCCCAG
>NVTH01000007.1 GCA_002401525.1 Moraxellaceae bacterium
GATTTTGCTAACATGCCCGGCGCCAAATCACGTTCCGCAATCGGGGAAAAGCGCGAAGCCATCGCTGACCTCAAAATGGAGGATTATGAAAAGAAAATGGCCGCTAGCAGAGAAGAACCTTGGCTAGCCCTCAACAGCCAAAAAGGATTCGATATGCTCGCTTTTATTGGTAGCACTAAAGGCGATGGCATCGAGCTAAGCGGATATTATTTGGACACAACGGAAGCTAACAAACCGGAGCGGTTCCCCGGAACAGGCCCAGAATTAGGCTACGTCATTGACAAACTTCCCGCAGGCGACGACATTAATTTCCGCATCGACCTGATTTATACCGGCGGCTTTTGGGATAATAACAACCCAGAAGAGTTCGCTAAAGCAATGAAAGATCTTCCCAGCGTTACAGCCCAATAGCTGTCACAGCTTAATAGCCCTTACAGCTCAATAACCTCATCAAACTAGCGCGACTTATCCAATGCTAAGTCGCGCTCTTTTCTCTTCTTTCTCGCCCTTTTCTGTCTATTCCCCGTCATCAGCAATATAAAATCCACGTCCTTTGATCAACGGTAGTAAAAGAGCGATGACTGGCAACGCTCAGTCCAAACTCACGTCGACAAATTTCTAGTTTTTACTCAATAAATTTCTAAATTAAAAATAAAATTCAAAAAACTTGGCGCTGAATGTTGAAAATTTTGGGAGCTCTGTCGCAACATCGCTAGTAACCGCCCAGTCACCGTGTCAATTTTGTGATCAAAATCGATAATTCTACTCTTTCATTTCAATACCATACTCGCAACGCCTATTCATTGACGCTTGCGGGCACTGAGTCACTCTGTTTCCAAAACAAGCACACACCTAATGGCTTCARTCTCTAGGMGCTGAAAACTAAAACAAAAGAATRGCAAATTCACTTTATTCACTCACAAAGCTAATAGCTCTTCCCGAATTATTATTAGAAAGGAATTTTCGAATGAAACGAAAACTCATCACTGGCGCGCTTACTCTTCCAATGTTATTGGCAACGGGTATTGGGCAGGCCGCAGAAAACGAAGTCCAAGACCAGCTCAATGCAATCGAAAAACGCTTAGACCGCATCGACGATAAAGCGCAKAATCAAATTAAATCAGTCAGTGAGAGCGCATTTAAGCTTCAAGATCGCTTTAAAATAAACGGCTTTGCTAGCTTTGGAGTCAACACCAGCGACGAAGAAAAATTTACACCCTACTTCACTCAAATCAATGACAAAGAGTCCTATCTTGAAGATTCCATCCTCGGCATCCAAATGACGTTCAAGGTGAATGATAAATTGGACGCCGTAGCCCAGTTAATCGCTGAAGCAAAAGAGGATTACAACCTCAAAGCGGAGTGGGCCTATCTATCCTATCAAGTCAATGATGACTGGAAGGTTCGCGCAGGTCGATTACGGGTGCCYTTTTATGCTGCATCGGAATACCTTGATGTAGGTTATGCTTATCCYTGGGCAAGGCCTCCTTTGGAGATCTATACCACCATTCCTTTCAAGTCTTATAACGGCTTCGATACTTTTTATAATTTCAATGCCTCCGGTTTTGATATCACGCTTCAAGCGATGCACGGTATCGAACATTTTACAAACCCAACGGGGGCATTTGACACCATCATGACTGGCGCTTACGTCAACGTTAACTACGATGACTTTAGCTTCCGGGTGGGGCGCACACACGCCACCATCAACGGTGAATTTGCAGCGCCTGATGGAGCTCTTGAGCAATTCGAAGCATTGGCTGAGTTCTTTCCAGAAGAAGTGGCAGCCGTAGTAGATATTTTTAGCTTAAAGGCATTTGACGTCGATTATTCTGGCATAGCGCTTGGCTACGATAATGGCAGCCTTCTGATACTAACCGAAGCAACAGACCTCGTTTATAACGATGTTGACCTAACCCGTATTTTCGCAGCCAACGCCACCATTGGTTACCGCTACAATCAATGGCTACCGTATGTCGGTGTGAGCCGCACTTATACCACTGAAGAAGCTAATTACACCAAAGTATTCGGTGCAATGATCGTTGAAGCCACAGGATCCATCGGCTTCGCTCCCATGGAACAAACCACTTACTCTGCTGGTTTACGCTGGGATATTAAGCAAGGTGTATCCATTAAAACTCAATGGGATCACATTACTGATTTAGCGGACACCACCGGTTTACTGGCAAGCAATGAAATGGGAGCGACTCCAGACAACGGCATAAACATCTATTCACTTGTTATCGATGCAGTCTTTTAAAGGAACTATTAATTATGTTATTTCGATTAATTAGAAATGGTATTYTAGGGATGTGTCTGTCTTTTTCAAGCCTGTTGGTTGCAGCGGATATTGTAGTGGTGGTTCACCCCTCCAATACCATTGACGCCATCAGCAAAGAAGACAGTGCAAAAATATTCTTGGGTAAACTAAAAAGTTTTACCAACGGAAAATCTGCAATCCCTTTGGATCAGCATGAAGGAGCCGAAGAGAGAGATAGTTTTTATTCCAAGGTGGCAAGAAAATCAGACTCTCAACTTAAATCTTACTGGTCGCGATTGATCTTTACAGGCAAAGGGCAACCCCCCAGATCTGTATCCAATAGCGACGCAGTGAAAGCCGCAATTGCAGCCAATCCCAATATGATTAGCTATATGAGCGGCAGCGAAGTAGACAGCTCTGTTAAAGTGATTTTACAAATCCCATAGCACCCTTTACCATTCACTCGCCAACGCCGGTTAGCGAGTGAATGGTCCCCACCCCGCTCCTTAAGCATCAACATTCTTTACACCTAAACCCTTCCTTAGTTATTTAAGCGCTCCGCTTACCCTCGTATAGATTGGCCGCATCTCCCGGCGTCTCAACACAAATACCACTCCCCACTGCACATTGACCTTATCGATTGCGACAATCCGACCGATGAACTTGAGAATTCATCAAGCACTGCTATAAAAAAACAACCCTAAAAATAAATTCAATCTCGCAAGGAAGCGACGCTATGCTTTATCAAGACAAGTCTTACAATAATTTATTGCTTGAAAGCATCTCAAGTCAGGCCAACCCGTCCCACTCAAGGAGCAATGAAATGGAAATTCATCCCATTATTCAAGCAAGAATATTACTCGCCAGCGCTCTATTATTAGCGTCAGTTTTTTACATAAACTCCGTTAACGCCTCTACCGTTGTAATCGTCAGCAAAGACAACCCCGTGACCAGCCTAACGCAATTAGAAGTCAAACAGCTGTTTCTAAAACAAAACAAATATTTCCCTGGCGGCTCCGCTGTTTTGCCTATCGATCAAACCCCTAACCAAGCAGTTAAAAAGGATTTCTATCAATCAGTTGCCCACATGACCGGCTCGCAGTGGCTGGCCTATTGGTCCAAACTAATTTTTACAGGCAAAAAAAATCCTCCTCGCCTAGCAGCAGACAACCTGGATGTCGTGGAATTGGTGGCTAGCAGTCCCAAATACATTGGATATATTGATTCAGACTCAATAGACAACCGGGTCAAAGTGGTTTATTCCGTACCGCACTAATGAAGCGGGGAGTAAAATCCAGGCAAAAAAAAGCCCGCTTTAGGCGGGCTTTTTAATCTTACTAAGACGTCGCTACTACTTATTCATATGTGCCAGTAATAGACCCATCTCTTCAGTTGCGCTGTTAGGCACAACGTAACCTTCTTCGTTACGAATCTCTTCGAAGTTGTCACGAACTTTTTCCAAGGTAAGCTCTTTATCAAAGATACCTTTGGTAGCGCCAACGAAGATACGACCGACTCGTCCTGCAGCAGCCGAATAGATTTCACCATTCACAGGGCAGCTTTCATGTGCTAAATAAGCAACAATAGGCGAGACCAAAGCTGGGTCCATATCAAACTGATCACCCATTGGGCCCATCAAGTCCTCAGTCATTCTGGTTTTAGCACCGGGCGCCAGAACGTTTGCTTTGATGTTGTATTTCGCGCCTTCAATTGCCAATACATTGGTCAATCCGACGATGCCCATTTTAGCGGCGCCGTAGTTAGTTTGGCCAAAGTTACCAAAAAGACCGGCAGCAGAAGAAGTATTAATAATACGCCCGTACTTTTGCTCACGCATGATTTCCCAGGCCGCTTGAGCCACCCAAGTACACCCTTTCAAATGCACATCAATCACCGGATCAAACAGTTCAGGAGTCATGTTACGGAAAGACTTATCACGTAAAATCCCCGCATTATTGATAACGATATCAACGCGACCAAACGCATCAAGAGCAGTTTTAATAATGCCAGCAGCGCCTTCTGGAGTTGCTACAGTATCGCCGTTTGCAACCGCTTCACCGCCCGCTTCTTTGATTTCAGCAACCACAGTGTCAGCAGGTCCTAAAGAACCATCAACACCTCCAGCAACACCGCCGCCCAAATCGTTGATTACTATTTTGGCACCACGAGATGCTAATAAAAGCGCATGAGATCGGCCTAAGCCTCCGCCCGCACCGGTTATAACGGCAACTTTGCCGTCGTATCTTAATTCATCTGACATAATCGACCTCTCTTCTTAATATTATTTCAAAGCTAGTCTTCGGTTTATTCCCTAAACAGAGCACTCGCTATCAGCTCGCTCAATGTCCTGGCCTAGGGCGGTCACTTCAAATCCACAATGACATGGTTAGAGCCCTACTCAACGCATGACTCTAACCATTATTTGGATTATGCAAGCTCAAAAACTGGCATGTGTCGCCCACCGGGCAATTCATCCCAAGCCAATTGAACTTTATCGCCGACCTTCACTTCAGTCGGATCGCAATTGACAATTTCCGTCATCATTCGCGCGCCTTCCTCAAGATCCACTAACGCCACTGCGTAAGGGACTTTGGCCATAGGCATGCTGGGTTTATACACAACAGTAATTGCATAGACCTCGCCTCTGCCAGTGGATTCACGCCACTCTAAAGTATCTTCGAGCGTGAAAGGCGAAAGCTGACGCGGGTAATGCACCGGTTTATTCGCAGTGGTGCACCATTGCATTAAAAGCTTTTTCTCTTTTGTGGCTTCCCAAAACGGCTCTGCGTGAGGGGAAGTTCCCATGATCATGCGGCTCATAATGTATCCTCCGATCCCAAAACTACCGTTGACGCACAAGACAATACGCCACCCATGCCGTGGGCCACTGCAATATTTGCATTAGGCACTTGGCGAGCATCACATTCGCCTCGTACTTGCCTTACGGCTTCGACAATTAGGAACATGCCGTACATACCAGGGTGACAGAACGATAGACCGCCGCCGTTGGTATTGACTGGCAAACTTCCGCCAGGTCCAATTTTGCCGTCTTCGACGAAAGCACCCGCTTCACCTTTTTCGCAAAATCCTAGATCTTCTAAGGACAAGGCAACAGTGATAGTAAACGAATCGTAAGATTCTAATACGTCTACATCGCTCGGTTTAATGCCGGCCATTTTGAACGCGTCACGACCAGAAATCACACCCGGTGTGGTGGTGATATCAGGCATTTGCGAAATCATCATCGCGTGATCATGAGCAGTACCACCGCCCAAGACGTAGACAGGCTTCTTCTTCAGATCTTTCGCACGTTCTGCGGAAGTCATTACGAATGCACCAGCGCCATCAGTCACCAAACAGCAATCCAAACGATGCAATGGAGTGGACACCATGGGTGAATCAATGACGTCTTGAATAGTGAGCGGATCTCTATAACGAGCCCGTTCATTCATGCCGGCCCATTCACGAGTCGACACTGCGATTTGAGCCAATTGCTCAGAAGTGGTGCCATAGATGGCTTGATGACGCGAAGCCGCTAAGGCGTATGCGCCCGCAGGCATTACATTGGCGTAGGGAAGTTCCCATTCCACCATCGGCATGGGATTTTTAGAATCCATCATGCCCATCATTTGGGACATGTCGCCCAAGCCTTTGCCCTTCGCTCGAGGGGTCGCTGCATACACAGAGACAACCACTTCTGCCATGCCACAAGCAATCGCCGCTGCGGCTTGCTGGACATGCACTTCGAAGCTAGACCCACCTGTCATGGTAGTGTTAGTCCACCGGGGCGTAATGCCCAGATGTTCTGCCAACTCCATGGAAGGCATCATCATGCCTGTGGCACAAAGCCCGTCCACATCGGAGATGTCTAAACCAGCATCATCCAAGGCTTCTTTAATCATTTGCATTTCTAGAACACGATCGGGAATTCCGAGCACACCAGTGGGAGATACTCTGTCAGCAACTCCGACTATGGCTGATTTACCGCGAACGTAGGATGGATCGTAAGTCATGATCGTCCCTTTATTTAACTGAAGTTATTAATTCTTATTGATTGCCAAACAGCCTTTTTAGTCCACTGAATCAAACCAACTTAACAATTTGAATCAGAGCGACCAGGTCCAAGAATAGAAAGGAAATACCTAGCTATTTGTTCAGCAAATAATAGTTCCGGATCGCAGGCTACGGGATCTATTCCCCTTTTACAAGTACCTAACGGTCACTTTTTGGTGTATTACGGTTGTTTTTACACCCGGGCTATGTCTTTGGTATCTAACAATATTTTTCTTTTTTTACCCAATACAAGGAGGGTTTTCTTGTTATCAATCAAACGCTTGTTTGAACACTGGCCATTTAAGCCGCCCTGTCCATATACGACAAACAAAGGGCAAATTTAACCCCCAATTTGCCTCAAGTTTTTCTCGAGACATGATCTAGACATAGCGACGGCCTAGTTTTAGGACATAGCTTTAAGGCATAGTTAAGGCCTAGCTTTAAGGCATAGTTAAGACACAGGTTAAATAGACTCAATTTTAGAAACTATAAATTTTTGAGGGTATAACAGGACGCTTAGATTCTATTAAGGCCCGACAGACGAGACGAATGAGCTCAATTGGTTTTAGGTTAATTCGCATTTAATCGATTAACCCATTAACCACCAAGCTTATTATTTTCAAACTATTGAGGAAGGCCTGATTGAGCGATCACTCAACGGCCATCATTGTATTCAGAGAGTAATTGCTGTTTTCGGTATTCGCCCGGAGAGACCCCTTCCCAACGCTTAAATGCGTGGTAAAAGGTAGACGCATCCGAAAACCCTAATCGGGATGCAACCGTACCGATCCCGATCGAGGGCTCCCGCAGGAACTCCTGGGCCATGTCCTGGCGCAATCGATCTCGAAGCTCCGCAAACGAGGTATTTTCTAGTTTTAATTTGCGCTGCAAGGTACGCGAGGTCATGTTCAGGTGACTCGCTACTTCTTCAATGCCTACCCCGCCAGAAGATAAATTTTTCTCTATATAATCGACTACTTGCCTGGTAATCCTATAGCCGGCGGCAAGCCGATTCAATTTCTCTTCGGCTAATTGTTCAACCCGATTGTGAAAATCCGGCAACGAACCCGGCAAAGGCTCATCGAGACTGTGTTTTTCAAAAAATATTCGATTCATTTCTGCATTAAATAGCACCGGCACATTAAAAATACGCTGATATTCTTCTATATAGGGAGGTTGTGAATGAGTGAAATGAACTGCCGTAAGAGGGAATCTGCCACCATTCAACCAACGCCCAATGGCTACAATGCGCGTTAAAATAATTTCGTTATAGGCCGCTTGATTTTCTTTCAAACGAGCGCCGCCAGGGAAATACGACAACACGGCTAAATCACCCTCAAAATCTAACTGAAATTGAGCATGAGGAATCACCAAATCCTTGTATTTCACCAGTTCAATCAAGGCTTCGCGCCAAGAATGCGCGGAATACACCAAATCCACCATGATGGATCGGCCATGGTAATGATTGTTTTCGCCGTAGTGAAGGCCAAAGGCCGGATCACCTGAAATATCAATCATAGCGCCTAGTAGCGCTTCAAATTGGTCAAGAGTTAAAAATGCGTCTCCGGAACCTACCAATGCGGGATCAATATCCGCACGATTTAATAGATCCTCGATACCGATTTGTTGGCTAACAGCCATATCAATGATACCGGAAAGCACTGAGGCTGGAATTAAATGGCGTTTCATCAAAAGCTACCGTATATTCAACTGGATACACGACAGACCACGCCCTCGACAGAATAAATCCTAATATTCTGACCAACAAGGGTACATGAATGCCGCATAAACCCAGTATGCGATCGAGCTCAGGCGAGTATTCTTTACTACCTAACATCTCTTTTATTTATATTAATAATCAGTGCTATAGAGTAAAAGTCTGCCTAGTACGCAGGTTATACCAGCACTCGAATCAAGCGGATTCTAGACCACAATAGCACCGTTAATCTATAGTTGTTTGGTTAATTTGGCTTAATTTAAGTGCTTGAAATGTAAATACTGTAAATTAAGCGATAACTCGGTCAAAACCTGCCACTGAAATGACGTTATTGATATATCCCTTGCCATGGAATATCGATAGACTAGACAGCCCATTTTTATCGGTTTTATTATTTTTTAGGTCGATTAATCTTCTATTGTTTCCCAAGCAGTTAGAGCCGAATAAAGCGTAGCGCTATTTTTTTCCTCTAACGATAAAAAGACAATATACTCATTAATTTACTCCTATTCTCTCCAACGTGTGATGACAGATTGTTATGGTTCTGGATCGATTCTTTAAACCCAAGTGGCAACATAAAAAAGCGCAAGTTCGACTTCAAGCAGTGGCTCAGTTAGACCCCAAAAATAAAGAACACCTCAACGTACTCCGAACTCTCGCCATAGGTGACAATGAGCCGTCGGTTCAGAAAACAGCCGTCCAGCGCATCAATCAAATCCACCCACTGGAAGAGATGCTAAAAACCCACCCCGACAAACAGCTGGAAAATTGGCTAACGCATCAAATCGCTCACCTGCTCGCCCATAAACACGCGAAAGAACTCGATGAAACAGAGCAAGTTCAATACATCCAAAAGTGTAGTCATCAACAAATCATTCAATACGTCGCTCTCAACGCCGAATTAAGTACCCTGCAACTTGCCGCCATCAAGCGATTAGAAGATGAATCAGACCTCAGTCAAGTGGTGATCAATGCAAGTGCTTCAAACTTGCGATTTGCCGCCGCAGAGCGCATTCATTCAAAACAAGCCCTTTCAGAAATCGTCAAATTAATTAGAAACAAAGACAAAAAGGTCACGCGCTTAATTCGAGACAAACTCTCCGAATTAGAACAAGCTCAAAACCACGAAAATGAATTGCAACAAGCCCTTAAAGACAACGTTGAGGCGATTGAAAAACTTGCCCAAAACACTGACTCAATCCAATTTGAGAGCCGCCTTAAAAACATTGAACAAAAGTGGAAGCACTTCAGCGAAACAACAACAGCACCCTATCTTTCCCGATACCAATCTGCTCATCAACAATGCCAAGCCATCGCTGAGCGTCACCAACAACAAAAAGTGGCGCAACAAAACCAAGCAGTCGCCCTAGAAAATGCCACAGAAGAACTCACGAGTACTTGTGATATTTTAGAAAACTGCCTCGAAGGCCTTGAGGTGCAAATCAAACAAAATGAATTTGATGAACCCGCTCTCAACGCCGTGATTACCAGTCAAGGCACCCGCTGGGAAGAGGCATGCCAACATGCCAGACCTTCCCCTGAAGTAAAGCAACGCTACCAAAACAGCAACGCTTTGCTCAATCAACTTCTGGCTGCGAACCAGCGATTAAAGGAAAGAGATCAAGACCTGCAGGCGCTGCTACAAACTGACCCACAAAACGATCCTAAGCCTCGAAATACACAGCGATCGATTGAAAAACTACAACAATATATCAGCTGGCCCCATTCATTCCAGTCTCACCCAGCACTAGAAAATCTTGCTGAAATGAGCCAGCATTTACACACGCTTGAAAAAACTCAGCGCCAGAAAATAGAGCAACGGATTAAAAAACTGGACTCAAACTTAGAACAGATAAAAAGCGCTATTCATCAGGGCAGCCTAAAAACCGCGCGAAAGCTCAGCAAAGAGGTGCGCAAGGAATTGTCAGATCTGCCTCACCAGAAAACAAAAACCATCAGTCGAGAATTCCAMGCAYTSCAAAGCACCATGGATGAACTTACTGATTGGCAAGGTTTTGCCACCACGCCTAAGAAAGAACAACTGATTGAAAAAATGCAACAGTTGGTGAACGCTGAGCTTGACCTTGAAGATAAAGCAGATCAAATACGCAACCTTCAAGGCGAATGGAAACAGCTTGGCGCATCGGACCCGAAAGTATCAAAATCACAATGGGATCGATTCAAGACCGCAGCAGACAGCGCGTACGAACCTTGCAAAGCTTACTTCCAGGATAAAAACGCCCAACGGGGTGCAAACCTATCGAAGCGCATAGCACTTTGCGAACAACTCGAAGTTTACATTGAAGGCTCAGATTGGAATCAGGTGGATTGGAAAAAGGTCGAAGAAATCCATCAAGTCGCCCGCAAAGAGTGGCAGCTCTACAGCCCTGTTGACCGGTCTGCGGGCAAAGACACACAACAGCGATTCAACTTACTATTAAAAGAAATCCAAAATCGCATTAACGAAGAAAAGAATCAAAACGCCGAGCAAAAAGACAAACTCATTGCTGAAGCAAAACTATTACTTGAAGAAGCTGATTTAAATAAAGCGATAGAAGCCATTAAATCCTTACAAGGCGACTGGAAAAAAATCGGCGTCACACAACACCAGAAAGGTCGCCAACAATGGAAGGAATTTCGTGAACATTGTGACGCAATATTCGCGCGCCGAGACCAACAACGTCATGACAAAATTGCGGACCAACAATCCCAGGCCCAGCAAGCGGATGAAATTTGCCAAACCCTAGAGACCTTAATCCAAAAAGATTATGGTGAAATAATCGCAGGCCAAAAATCTCTCAATCAATTCCGCGCTCAACTGGATTCATTGACCAACATTCCCGGCAACCAACGCAAAGGCATTGATAAACGATTCAATCGACTCAATGAAGAATTTGCTCTTGCACTCACGACGGCAAAACAACAACAATTGCTAGCTTCTTTGAATACGGCCCGTCAAGCCGCTGAATTATGCCAACAAATTGAACGCCTTTTAGAGCCCCAAAATGACGCAAGCTCTCAGGGACAAAAATCAGAAGCAATATCAGAAACAGCACTAGAAGCTGTACTAGAAACTGCACTAGAAACCAAGCTGGCAACGATTGTAGCCGGATGGCCGCAAGAATTTGAAAATATTGATCGCCAATGGCAATCCGCCATTAATGCCCGCTTCGAACACGCGAAAGAATCGGCAGCCAATTTGATTGCCGACGGTACAAATCGACCCTCAAAAAGCCAACAAGAATTAGATACCGCAATGGATCAATTAGAAAACCTGTGCATTGGCATGGAGATTCTTAGCAATGTCGAATCGCCTGTAGAAGCACAATCCAAACGTATGGCGTACCAAGTCAATCGCCTTGCCTCAGGATTAGGGCAATCTAAACAGCACCAAACCGATCAACAACAAATGATCGACTTAGAACTTAATTGGTTACAACAGCCCTGGATCAATACCGTGGGACACCCTGATTTACAGCAACGATATGAACGAGCATTACAGGCGTTTTACAGCGAATCCAATGCCCTCTAAGGGAAACAGCGCGCTGAAACAAATCGTTATAGGCCTCCCTACCTTAGCTTAAGTATTACTTCCACAAGGATCTGATGATGAAGTCACGAGCGGCAATTGCATTCGAAGCAGGTAAACCTTTAGTGATCGACGAGGTTGATGTAGCTGGGCCTAAGGCGGGTGAGGTATTAATCCAGATTGTTGCCACTGGCGTGTGCCATACGGATGCTTTTTCCCTTTCGGGTGAAGACCCTGAAGGCCTATTCCCCTCTATTCTTGGCCATGAGGGCGGCGGAATCGTTCAGGAAATAGGTGCAGGGGTGACTAGCGTCAAAGTCGACGATCATGTGATCCCGCTGTATACCCCCGAATGCGGCGTCTGTAAATTTTGTAAATCGGGAAAAACTAATCTCTGCCAGGCGATTCGAGCCACTCAAGGGCAAGGCTTAATGCCCGATGGCAGCTCCCGCTTTAGTCTCAACGGCAAGACTCTATTTCATTACATGGGCACCTCCACCTTTTCCGAATACACGGTGATGCCCGAAATTGCAGTGGCGAAGATCAACGCAAAAGCGCCGCTCAATAAAGTCTGCCTGCTCGGCTGTGGCATCACCACCGGCATTGGAGCGGTACTCAATACCGCCAAGGTAGAGAGCGGCTCCAGTGTGGCGGTATTTGGTTTAGGAGGCATTGGTTTAAGCGTAATCCAAGGCGCGGTCCTTGCGAAAGCGGAGCGCATCATCGCCATTGACATCAATCACGATAAAGCGGAAATGGCGAAGCTGTTAGGAGCCACAGACTTTATCGACCCGCGGCAATACGACCAACCCATCCAAGACGTCATCGTCGACCTCACTGACGGAGGCGTAGACTACTCTTTTGAATGCATCGGCAACGTCGAAACAATGCGATCAGCGTTAGAATGCTGTCATAAGGGCTGGGGCGAATCCATCATCATTGGTGTCGCAGGCTCGGGACAAGAGATTGCCACACGTCCTTTTCAATTGGTCACTGGACGAGTATGGCGCGGCACTGCTTTTGGCGGCGTTAAAGGTCGCTCACAATTACCCGATTACGTCGAAAGATACCTAGCTGGCGAAATTAAAGTGGACCCAATGATTACCCATACCTTGCCACTCGAAGACATCAACAAAGCGTTTGATTTAATGCGTGAAGGAAAAAGCATTCGCTCAGTGATTGAGTTTTAACCCTGCCCCATTGCATCGTCAATAGGGGCTTTAAAGCAACTATTGAGAACAGCTATCTAGAGCTACAATTAATGACGGTATTGGCACAACTATTAATGACGGCATAATGACGGCAAAACTTCTCTCTAAATTATTGCTTCTTTTAACTCTTACGTGCTACTGCTTACCCAGCCTTGCTTTAGATCCCAAGCTAAATTGGCGGTCTTTGAAAAGTGAACATTTTATCGTTCATTTCCCCCAGTCGTACGCTCAAACGGCTCAGCAAATCAGCGTTTTGGCCGAACAAATTCATCACCGTTTAAGCCCTCAGTTTGCTTGGCAGCCAGACCAGCTTACCCACCTGGTATTAAATGATTTTAGTGATATCGCCAATGGCAGTGCGACAGTGGTGCCATACAATTTAATCCGCCTGAACCTGTCCCCTCCTCCCAGCGGTAGCGAATTATCTGACTTCAATGACTGGATGGAAAACTTACTGGTCCACGAATACAGTCACATATTGCAGCTCGATAAGAAAAGCGGCCTACCTGCTTTATTAAGACGTTATTTGGGCCATCAGCTATTTTTCTATCCGAACTTATACCAACCCAATTGGTTAATCGAAGGGCTGGCAACCCACTTGGAAACCGACGATCAAAAAGCAATCGGACGCCGTCAAAGCAGCCTTTACCTCGCGATGATGCAGGCTGAATTAAGCATTCCAGACACCCATGACTCGCACGCTAATCACAACCGTATCAAGCCGCCGTTCAAATCCCTAGCGCAGATCAATGCGCATCAAGTCGAGTGGCCACTCAATTCAGATTACCTCTACGGCGCCTTTTTCTATAAGTTCCTGCAGCAACGCTACGGGGAACAAAGCATTTTTGATTTTGTCAGCGCCTACTCGAATAATTGGTTTCCTTATGCGTTAAACACCACCAGCAAAGAGATATTCAATCAAAGTTTTGCATCACTCTGGCAAGAATTTGAACATTGGTTGCCCTCCTATCTAGCAACGGCCTCACAAAATCCACATCGAAATCCAGACCTAAACAAAAAACACCTAAACCCAAACCTAAACGACCACCCAAGTATTAATCGACTTAGCCATCACGGCGGGTTTGCAGGTCCCGTACGAACAGAAGGAGAGCAGATCTTTTACTTAAGAAATGATGGTCGTGAGCATGCAGCGATCATGCAATGGCAAATCTCCGCACCCCCTAAACAAATCATTAAAGTAGAACAAGGCAGCCAATTTGATTATCACCCTAAAGCGGGTTTTGTGGTCGCTCAATTGGATTACTGCGATTCGTACCGATTGTTCTACGACCTTTATCTATTTCAAAAAAGTGATCGACACGCTGAGCATAACGGCCAACAGATCACCCACTGCGGCCGCTATCATGATGTGGCGTGGCACCCCAACGGTGAAACACTTGCCGCAGTCACTACTCGCAATGGACACAGTGAAATTCACATTCTGAATTCCTCCGGCGAGTTAGAGCAATCCATCACGCCCCCCTCCGACGCAAGAATTTTATCCGCGATAGATTGGAGTAAAGACGGCCAGTTTCTGGTGAGTTCGAGTCACAATCTAACATTGGGCCAATGGGACATTGCCGAATACTCACTCAAATCCCATCAATGGCAGTGGATTACCAATGACCGGGCGATTGATAGCCAGCCGCAATATAGCCCGTCAGATGAAGCCATCATTTTTAGCAGTGATCAACAAACCATTACTCAAGCTTATCAATACAACCGACAATCGACACTCATTCAAAGCCTTTCATCGCACCCAAGCGGCGCATTCTTCCCTAACCTTATCAGCAAAGATCAAGTGGTTTACCTCGGTTATCACCACGAAGGCTATGATRTTTACCAGCAAACCCCGTCCAATCAAAACCATAATCAAAACAATGCTAAACTCGATCCCACCGACATCGCCACAGCATCAAACCGAATAAAACAATCAACCCCGTTTGAAACAATCTCCACCGAGAGCAGCGCTTATTCTCCTCGATCCACACTGCTTAAAACCACCTGGCTACCCATTTTCAGTTACCATTCAGAACAAGGAACACAGCTCGGCGCAAGCTTCAGCGGCAGCGACCCATTGCGGTTCCACAAATACCAATTGGGCGGCTTTTTAGACACGTTTGCAAATGAGCCCAGCGGCTTTTTAAATTACCAATACAATGACCGTGTTTTTGTGGCGCTGGATCGAAGCCATCGTTTTTACGTCGATTCATCCGACTCTTTAGCCGCTCAAGAAACCAAAGATTCGGTGGAATTCTTTTATCATAATCCTTGGCTCAAACGAGCCCGGCAATGGCACCTTTTAACGGGCTTCGCGATTGAAAACCACCGTTTTAAAAATATCAATTTACCTTTTTCAATCCTCTCCTCTACTCGAGACTTCGTGCTAGGCACCGCGTTGTTTTTTAATAACAGTCAACACTATGTTTACAACATCAGTCGTACTGAAGGCAGGCAAATATACGCCGCGCTCGAATGGACTCAAGAATCAAATTCAAAATACAGCGGCGCATCTGCCATCGTGGACTGGCGGGAATATTTACCTCTCGGTCAACGGCATGTCATTGCTCTCCGACAAGTGCTCGCAGCCACTGAAGAAGGCGCCCTTCCATTTGAGCTCGGCGACACCTTCGGCGACAATTACCAATCTTTTCGCAATGTATTTAACCGTCGAGAATTTTCCTTAAGGGGCTATGAAAATAATAACGTTGGATTACAGGGTAAATATTTATCACTCAGCAGTATCGAGTGGCGATTGCCTTTATTTAACGTAGAACGCACGCTGATGATCCCCCCGCTAGGCTTGGGGCAAGTACACGGTTCTCTATTTATTGATTCAGGAAATGCCTGGAACGGCTCAACATTAAACGCCGAATCAAATTCAAATTCGAGCCCTTCGATCAGCGACTGGCACAGCAGTGTCGGCGCAGAACTGATCCTCCACCCAAAATTATTTTACCGAATTGATCTTATAGGACGTCTCGGTGCAGTCCGCGCCCTAGACGATTTAGGAGAAGATACGCTGTACGCCAGCTTAGGGCTTTCGTTCTAGAACCAGTGCGCACCTAATCGTTATCTTTTCACAGGAATCCAAACACTAAACTTTGCCCCCCCCAATGAGCTTTCTTCAATGGTCATTTGCCCATCGTATTCGTATAAAATATTCCGCACCACAGACAAACCAATGCCCTGGCCCTGCTCCATAGTATCCAAACGTGCGCCTCGTTCGAGAATATTATTACGTTGATTGGCAGGAATACCCGGCCCATCATCAGCCACTGTAATCAATAGATGGGACCCTAACTTATTTTCCACTTTGCTGGCAGATAAAATAACGTGATGATTTGCATACTTAAAAGCATTATCAATTAAATTCCCGGCCAATTCTAAAAAATCGTTTTCATCCCCATAAAAACACAAATTTGGCGCTATCTCGGTGTCAAACTCAATATCCTTATCTTGATAAATCTTTTCGATTGCAGAGAGTATTTGTTGCAAGCCTACATTCACCGAAATCTCTTTGCGATTCAGAGAGTCGTTCGCCAATACGGCTCGTTTAAGTTGGTAGGATATAAGATCATCCATCCGAGCCACCTGCGCAGAAATCAACAGCCGATTATTATTCTCAAAATTATTAGTTAAGGAATTTTCTTTTTCATCTTGAGCCAAGTTTTTCAATACTGACAAGGGGGTCTTTAAGCTATGGGCTAAGTCAGCCATGGTCTTTCGATAACGGTCCCGCTGCCGTAATTCACTTTCAATCAAACGGTTTAGATTTTCGGTAATATCTAACAATTCACGCGGATAATTCCCTGTCAGCCGACTGGCTCGGCCTGATTTTATCTCCTCCAAATCCTCGGCTAAACGTTTAAACGGCCACAACCCCCACCTCAAGATGATAGCCTCTAACAATAAAACAATGATTCCGAGAACGCTTAAAACCACCACCAACTGAAACCGATAACGGCCTAACCCTTCGTAGGCAGTATCAAGATTTTCTACCACAGACACGGTATAACGTTGCTCCTCGCCATCCTCGCCAGCCCAGATAACACCATAGTTAGAAACTAAATAGGAATCACCACTGCTTAACGTAGCAGTGCCGAACACCCAGTTTCCCGGTGCAGCAAGATCGCCGTAGTAAAGCTCGGAATTTTGCACCGAAAGGGATTGCCAAACAACCTCCCCGCTGCCGGACAATACAGCCATGTATAGCTCAGAACCGGGTCGATTAAAGCGTTCCGACCGCAGGTAACTCGGAACGTGAAGCGTGCCATCCACTAATTCAGTGACTGTTAGTAAATTATAGGTGTGAAGTTTTAACCGTTCACGAGCAGCATTTTTTACACTGATAGAGAACGCTTGATCGAGCACAACGCCGGTGAGACCAAAGAAAAACAGAAACACCAATCCCGAAGTCAGCAACAAACGTGCGCGTAAGCTGTAGCTCATAGAAGAGAAAGCACGGCGTTGCTGCATCACCTTAACGCAGTATCAAAAAGGCAAACAATCATACAGCTCGAAGACCATCCGTATTGAGTTTATAGCCTCGACCACGGAGCGTTTCAATCGGTTTCATGGTGCCCTGAGGATCAATTTTTTTACGTAATCGCGCGATAAACACTTCAATGACATTGCTGTCTCGATCGTAATCCTGATCATAGAGGTAATCGATTAGAGTGGACTTCGACACTACATCCTTAGGGTGCAACATCAAGTATTCCATTATTTTATATTCAAATGCAGTGAGCTCTAGCACCGCATCCCGATGTTTCACTACCTGGGATTTAGTATCAAGACAAAACTCACCAATTTCTAACATGGAAGAGGAATACCCAGCCGAACGTCTCAACAAAGCGTGAATTCGCGCTAGCAATTCCTCCATTTGAAAGGGTTTTGTCAAATAGTCATCCGCCCCTAAATTGAGGGCTTCCACTTTCGTTTTCCAATCATCCCGTGCAGTCAGCACTAAAATTGGAAACTCTTGTTTTAATTTTCGAAACTGCGAAATTAAATCAATACCAGAAATTTTTGGCAGTCCTAGATCAATCACCACCAGGTCGAATCGATATTCCTTACCAATGTACAATCCTTGTTCGCCGTCATGGGCCACTTCGACCCGAAAACCCTCGCTTAAAAGCGTCGATGACAACTGGTCCGCTAAACTAACTTCATCCTCAATAACCAATAACCTCATCGATAATTCTCTCCATTAGTCTCTATAAAATCGTCGTCCTCACGATTGATCGCAATGACATCAGTAGATCCGCCTTCCAGGCCCGCTGACTCTACACGTTCCATTGTTTGATTATCTTTCTCGCTTTCTTCACTATCCACCGAGACGGTGTGCACCTTTCCTGAGTGCAGTAATATTTTTATTCTATATTTGACCGTTTCTAGATCGAGACGTTTAACACTTAAAATGACCCCGTCATAATTCCTCTTCACTTTCGCAACCGCTTTGTCGAATTCATCTCGATTGACTCGACCTAAAATCCCCTTGGCTGATTCGTTTCGTTTTGAATCAACGGCTCCTGATTCGGCAGGGTATTTGGAGGACGGCTGAACTTTCGCGGATTGCTTTTGTACCCACTGTTCAGCCAGTTCAACGTAGCCTTCAAGCCACTCTCGAGTAGGAGTGATTTTTTCCTCTACCCAAGACACTAAGGCTTCATTTTTCTGCTCGAGAGTTTCTCGCGCTTGAACGGAATTCTCCTCAAATGCCATAGAAAGAAATACAACAAACAAAACACCAATCGCTTTGAAAGTAAAAATTTCGGGGTTATTGTTCGCTGTCTTCATTTCGTTCCAACTCATGCCTATACACCAAATACTGCTCGTTTCGTCTACCCATCATCCCGCCGCCCAACTCACCCCATACAGGCCAACCCATACAGACGCAGAGGATCTAAACAATCAAGGTTCATAATACAAACGCTTTTTAACCCGAGAAACTTTAACGACAAGAAAGAATTTCAAGCCATTTGCAGCGGGTTTATTTTAACCTAGAAATCTCAGTTAAGTACTAAAAAAAGGGCCATGAGATTAGCGCAATGAATGCTTTAAAATCTTCTCTGTGCGTCAACAGCTTACCCAGACCTCTATCATTCAAGCAAAATTGGCTAAACGATTTAAGTCATTGATAACAGATAGAATAACTTCAATTTCAGAAATTGCCCAGATTAATACTGCTACAGACTCTTTTTCCCATTGAGAGCGTCACACATTAGGTTAATTTTTAACCAGGATACCCCAAATCAAATTAACATGGCCTGAATTTCGAGCGCCAGGAATCTAGCGCCCATATCAAAACGGGCCCCTATGGGCCCGTTTTGTCAAATGTGTATTCTAACGCGCCCGTAAGCGGCCAGACCTTCCCCAGCGTTAAATCTTCTTTAGTTCTTCCCGCGCATATTGGTACTCCAAATACCGTTTGGCATCGGTGTCTACTGCTTTAACAAAGAACTGTTTAGCCAAATCCACTTTGCCATTTAATAGGTAATGCTGGCCAATATAAAAATAAGCTTCGCAAAATTGACCACGACTGGTCTCATTGAACTCAGTAGGAAGTGAGTCTAATACTTGATTCACCGACCCCTCCGCTAAATACAATCGAATAATGCTCCCCGGCCATTGTTCCAAATCAACATTGGACGAATAATTTTTAAGTGCACCTTCGCCTTTACCCGTTAATACTTCGCTGGCTAAAAAGTGCCATATCATTCGATAAGGATCTGCATAATGAACTCTTAAATAAGTTTCGTAATCTTCAATGGCCTTTTGATAGTGCCCAATTGAAAAGTACAAATTGCCGCGGGATTTATAGGGAAGAAAATCACCTGGGTCTAACTCTATCGCAGTTTGCAAATCCTCGAGCGCGGCGTCATAACGGCCTAATCGTTCCAATACAATCGCTCGAGCACCGTATAATGCAGGGTAGGAAGGCTCAATAAAAATGCCTTTATTAAAATCATCAAGCGAGCGTTGTAATTTATAATCTTCGCTATAGGCAGTCCCCCGCAACCGATAGGCTTCCGCCAATTGAGAAGAGGACAGCTGACCACCACCAATCAATATTGAGTAATAATCAATGTAACTAATATTTCCTACGTCAATGGGAGCCTCATAACCTTGATGGGTGAAAGCGCGCAGATCCATTGCAAACAACAGCATCAAACAAGCAAAAAGCATTAAACAAGAAAAATTCGACACACTTTTACAGCGACTGATCATTTATTATGTTCCACTCAAAAAGATCAAACCAAAGCGTCATTTTATCCTCCGAAATAGGGTCGTAAACATCGTGCAAAACATCACGCACAGAGTCGCCTAAGCGCAAATTGCGGATCGTTTTAACAGTCAATTTAGGTATATAAAATAAAGGCCAAAAATAGGCCCAATTATGTCTGGGCGTTATTATAACGTCGCAGCCATAATCAGCGCTGATACTTGGCTATCATTTACATTACGAATCTAAAGGAAGGGATTAAAACAACGTCCTCGATTTCAATCGAGATTTATTTTATTCCGTCTTTTCTTTCTCGGGGTGCCAGATTTGAACCTTAGGATCAAATTCAAACCCCTCGTCCATTTTGCTATCATCGGGAAACTCACCTAAGTCCTTAGGGCGAGCCAGGAAATATTCAGTCGGAGGAGGAGGATCAATGCCATGCACATCRACTCGTTGAACTTCTTCTCCAGAAACACTCTCCAAAGGCCCCAAAACCGTCACAGCCATGCCAATTAATGATCGCTCTTCAATATTACCTACTATTCTGAGARCCGATCCTACTGGCCATTCTTTCATGGGGCTGACTCCAACGACTTCAGRTGCTTATATAACCGCTCAATGAAGCATCCTGCTACACGTGTTTGCATATAGAAGCAGCAAACTATCAACCTAATCCAATAAGGCTGAGGAAGGTATTCTAACGGAAAACAGGTCACAAATGGTCAAAAAATAACCACCCTTTAAGAACAAATGGTCATTAGCCAGAAGGCATTATAAGTATAAATTATCAAAACCCATTTTTATTCCGTTCAGAAATATAAGGCAGGCATATTCACCTCAGCAGATTATATTAAAGGGGTAAAATGCCTACGCAGAGCACAGTAAAGCTCGCAGGNNANNTNNNAGGTCACAGGTCACAGGATAGGTTCGCTAGGCTTCAAATCGTACGATTGATAAATTGTACGCCTAAGTGCGATTAGGCTATTCAAAACGTCCCGGCCCGGCGCAACCAGACAAAAGCCCTAGAGATAAGG
Organism: Moraxellaceae bacterium; assembly: GCA_002401525.1. Lineage (GTDB taxonomy): Bacteria > Pseudomonadota > Gammaproteobacteria > Pseudomonadales > UBA3067. The sequence continues at coordinate 21,036 of NVTH01000007.1, forward strand.
CCGCTTTTTAATTAAAAGACGCCTTTCGATCTCAAAAACTTTATTCTCTATTTTGCTTAAACCCATATTTTTCTTATCTTTTTCCTTGATAAATAGCTCATCCCTAAACTCATGCACGGCATCATAGGCAGATATATTTTTCACACCAATAAGCTGAAAAGTCACCACACCCAACAGATCATTTAAATCCCCTGGAGCGGGCTCCACGCTGAGTACTCTCGACACACAATACAGCGTATCCCCGGRGAAAGTCGGCTGAGTATGGTATCCCTCCGTAAAGCCTAACTCCCACACTGCATTTTCAGAGACATCCCTACTGGCCAAACCTTCCAACCAGGCAAAAACAAGGCCACCAAAAACAACCGGGCTACCCCCTAAGCTGCCTGAAATCGATTCGCTATAAAGCTGGTCAAAGTGCAACGCATGGGTATTGCCCACCTGATAGGTCTGCACTAAATGTTCATCTGTAATCGTTCGGCCGTTGGTATGGGCAATGATGTCCCCCACTGAAAAATTTTCTACGTARGTCTCTCTACCGGTTAAATAGGCCGGCACACGCACTACAAAGTCAGGAAACTCCGGCTGCATGGGTTCAACCCAAGGGATTTCAACATCATCAGGTCTCTGACGGGGACTTTCAGTGTGAGACTGATCTTTAGGCTGAACCATTAATTTACGCTCAAATTGTAAAACCACCCGGTGGCGCTGGTTAATGCCTACCGTTCGAATGGTCACAATGCCAGGGCGATCATTGCCTTTTTCTTCTCTGGAAATAACTTTCGTAATCGCTTCAACCGTATCCCCAGGGTAAACTGGCGCCAAAAATTGGGTGTTGTAATAGCCTAGATTTGCCACCACTTTTTCAGAATCATTTTGCACGCCAAGCGACAACACCACATTAAAAACCATCTGAGGAGAAGCGGGCATGTCATTAAAACCATGGGCCTTGGCACACTCCACGTTTAAATAGACAGGATTTGTTTGCATATAGGTGCGCGCAAATATATCCATCTGAGCACGACTGAAGGTATAACCACGAGGATGCACAAACACCTGACCAGGCATATAATCTTCAAGAAAACGACTAAAATGAGGTGCTTTAACACGCTCTAAATCAATCGGTATTTGGCTTGAAATTTCTTCTTGGGCATCAAAAATAACAGTCATAACAAAGACTCTTTAAATTTATTCTAATTATTATTTATCAAATGTAATCATAAAGTTAAAGGCCTAAAACAAGCTTACTTAATGATTTAAAAAACCCTGCCCTCACCTTCCAAGCCTCGTTTCAGACTTGAACCTGCGTGAAATCCAGAGCCCGCAGAGCATAGTGAGTCAGACCCTCAGAAGTCAATATAAAAACTGTATCTTTACAACAATTGTCCTTTGTATCCCAGCTTCAGATTTTGTCGTAAAATCACACCTCACGTTGTTCACCAACGTGTGTTTTGCGGCATGTTAAGCCTATACTGCAGACTACAAATTTCATCACTCACCCACCGACGGGCTCCCCCTGGAGGCGAATTTGAATTTAGAATATTCAGCAGTAACGGAATATATGAGTTCTCAAAACCAACCCAGCCCTGTAGTTTTCTCTCAACGATTAATGATGAAGATAGGAGCCGCAGAACCTCTTAGATGGGAATGCTCTCGCTTCCTACGGAGACTATTATTACCTCTGACGCTGCTGATCACCTTATTCACCGCAAATTCGGCCGGTGCGACTGACATTGACAACGAATCGCTAACGAATAGCCCTTTAGCGACTTCTATCAACCATGACCTCTTCAAGAACTGGACCTTAGGCGTCGGATTAACGGCCTACCGCATTCCTGATTACAACGGCTCAAGCCACTCCACCAATATATTTACACCAACGCCTTATCTTTCTTACCGAGGCAAATTCGTAAAGGTCACAAACGGCAGAATTACGGGCACGCTTTTTTCGTCGCAACGATGGTTTCTAAATATCAGCGCAGACGGAAGCCCTCCCATTAAAAGCGACAAAAACGCTGCTCGCAGCGGCATGCCGGACTTAGACCCAGTGCTGGAAGTGGGCCCCGCAATTGAATACTATATTTTCAAAAAGAGCCGAAATTTTTCCAACCTTTATTTAGATATCCCGCTACGCGCGGGAATCACTACAGACTTCACACACCTGCACTCAATTGGCTGGATCAGTAATCCTAGAATAAAATACGATGTTCGACTTGCTCATTGGAAGCTTCGATTTGGAGTAGGGCCGACGTATGCCACCGCAGCCTTTTATGATTATTATTATGGAATAAAAGCCCGCTACGCTTCGGAAACACGCAATGCATACGAAACAAACAGCGGATACGGAGGGATGCGTTACAGTTTTGGGTTCAGTCGCCCGATTAACGATTYTCGGTTTAGCGGCTACGTTAGAATAATTGATTTATCAGGGGCGAATTTCAGATCCAGCGCACTAGTGGAATCCCGACAATCAGTGCTCGCGGGCCTATCGATGATATGGATTTTTTATTAAACGGGGGGCGATAAAACCCCTCCTTTAATAATATACTGCAATCGCTGATCAAATAAATAAGCTTAAATATGCAGAGATATGCCCAGATAGACGCCGTCCACCGTTACTTCTGCTTCTAAATCATCGCCATCTTCCAACGTTAACTGGAAAACCCGATACCCCAATTCAACGCCTAATCCCAGTTTGGACTCGTAAGCCAACTTTACCGTCGCATCAGTAATGCCATTTCCGCTTATTTCGAGCATATTCCCCTCGGCTTCCACGGCAAAACCAGTCAATGGAAGCTCAAATTTAGCCTTTCCGTACAACATGGGAATCGGTACATCGATCTCCTGGCTTGCGAATATTGGCTCACCTGTCTCCACATCAATGGATTCACCTTCAATCTTCACCACANCATCGAATGCACGTATCGTGATACCAAGATCTAAAGAAACCCAATTATCCAGCACTTCGTAATACAACGTAGCGTCAGTATGGGTGAGGTCCAATTCGGCAGAAATATTCTCCGTTGCAGAGAATGCCACTCCATCGAATTCAATTTCAGAATCTAATGCGGAGCTTTCGTCAATCGATATTTCAGTGCGTTGAATTCGAAAATTCGGCAACATTGGAACAGGATGTTCAATCGCAACGTAAATACTGTTCGCGTTATTTTTATCAAAGTTCAAATCATCAATCAAATTGATATCGACCCCATCTTCGCTGGCAACATCGCCGTCGTATTCACTGAACCACGCTCCTACTCCCGCATAGATACCAAACAAGGTATCCGCGGCAACGTATCCAGGACTTGATATCAATAGAACGGCCAATACTAAACCGTGTACTTGACTGTTTTTCCCCATTCCTCAACCCTCCAAGATGCCCACTAAAGCTTAAAAATAATGCATTAAAATAAAACACAATACTTTCGACAATCGCTATCAATACAATAGACCGATCCAGCGATAAAACCGATAGCTGCATCATAAACGCTAATAATATTTTAATAAACGTTACAACCATTTAGGGTCAAAAACAGCGCTCCCTACTCCCTTTAGACTCAAGCGTCTCCTTATCGAACCGCATTGAGAAAAGCTTCTAAAGAGTCGCAACACGCCATTAATTTAACAAAACCTGAAGAAAATCGTTTCAATATTAAAAGTTCGTATTACAATGCACGCGTCCTTAATATGAACAACAAACAGATTAATGGCCTAATTTGATCTATTAAGGATCTTAGAACGCTTCGAATTGGGTAAAACATTAACAATAAACGGCAAAGTCTATGAGGGAGGCAGTTCATGACTGACCTAAGTTTTGAAGGCAAAGTAGTCATAGTAACAGGCGCAGGTAACGGCTTAGGGCGTTCCCATGCATTGGAATTCGGGCGTCGTGGCGCCAAAGTAATCGTTAACGACCTAGGTGGAAGCGCCTTTGGTGACGGAGCAGACAAAGCAGCTGCAGACGTTGTTGTTGACGAAATTAAAGATGCCGGCGGCGAAGCCGCAGCGAACTATGACTCAGTAGAAGACGGCGACAAAATTGTTCAAACAGCAATGGACAATTTTGGAAGAATTGACGTAGTCATTAACAATGCAGGCATCTTGCGAGACAAGAGCTTTCAGAAAATGAAGACGAAGACTGGGATCTAATCTATAGAGTCCACGTTAAAGGCTCTTATGCAGTAACCCATGCAGCATGGCCACACATGCGCGAGCAGCAATACGGTCGAATCATAATGACTGCTTCTGCGGCGGGAATTTACGGTAACTTTGGCCAAGCTAACTACAGCATGGCCAAATTAGGCTTACATGGTTTAGCTCAAACTCTTGCTCACGAAGGCAAGAAGAGAAACATCATCGTTAACTCTATCGCTCCAATCGCAGCTTCGCGTTTGACCGAAACAGTGATGCCTGCCGATATTCTTAAAAACTTGAAACCTGAATACGTGACTCCTTTGGTGGCTTTCTTATGCCACGAAAGCAACACAGACACGGGTGGATTATACGAAGTAGGGGCCGGCTGGGTAGGCAAACTTCGTTGGGAAAGATCTGCTGGCGTAGGGTTCAAACTAGATAACGTTAATGCTGAGTCTATTTCGGAAAGCTGGGCACAAATCTGTGACTTTAGTGAAGGAGCAACTAACCCTGTTTCTACACAAGATTCAATGATGGCGCCAATGCAAAACTTGCAGAACAAGTAATCAGTTAAGTTCTTAACTTAACTACTTAACTCTGCATATTAAATGTCAGCTGCTCAAACAAACGGCAGCTGGCATTTTTTGTAGTGAGCGATTTTTTATCTCGAACTCACTCGACCACTTTAAATTATGACATTCATCCTCGACCCACAACTGCAAAAAGATACCCATCTTATGGGCCACTTGCCATTGTGTACGCTCCTCCTTAATCGCGACAAAACCTTCCCTTGGTTTATTTTAGTCCCTCAAATCGCGAACATCAGAGAGCTGTACCAACTTAGCATCGGCCAACAAAATCAATTTATGAAGGAAAGCAGTTTAGTTTCAGAAATTCTGGACGATACCTTTACTCCTGACAAACTTAATATCGCCGCTTTAGGCAATGTAGTCACACAACTCCACATTCATCACGTCGTGCGCTACAAAACTGATCAGGCTTGGCCTGCACCCATCTGGGGACAACAAAAAGAAATCTATTATTCCCAGCAAGAAGCACACGAAATTACAGACAGAATTAACCACTCGCTGTGCAAACGTGCTCCTGAATATCTCTCCGTCTAATAACAGATATTCCCCTGCCCAAAAGGAATCACCCCCCTAATTGCGCGCCGCTACAAACAATCCATTTCGGCGGATTTCGGCAACGCTGACATTAAAGCAGCCTTTAAATCTTTGGCTGAAAATGGTTTTCGCAAAGTACTGTCTGCGCCCAAGAATTCAACTGCTTCAATGCAGTTAACCCCCGATTCATTATTCCAACGTCCAGACATTGCGATCACTCGAACATCGGGATTAATTTTTTTCATTTCCATTATTAATCGAATGCCATCTTTACCAGGCATAATCAAATCGGTCAGTACGGTATCAGGCGCAAAACGACGGAACAGGCTAAGGCCTTTATCTCCGTCCGCGGCGACCAAAACATCGTAACCCGATAATTCCAACAATTCCTGGAGATATTCACGCAGATAATCATCATCTTCAATCACTAAAATTGAACCGTATAATGATCCTGCCACATCCGACCTTGATTTATTTTTTTCGACCATCCGTAGTCTCCCATAATTGCAATAACTAAATTGATACAATTAAATTGTCACAACTAATTCTGCTACAACTATATAAACACCTAAAGAAAGTATAAACATCTAAAGAAATCATAATCATCTGAAAAAGTCGCTCACCGACAAAATGCCTATAACAACACCTATAACAGCACCTATAAGATTTATTATTATTTTTAGCGCCGGGCCTTCCAATATAGCCAAAAAAAAACGCTGCGTCCAAATTACTGGGCCAATCTGAGCATTTAATTTTCGCACAGGTATAATGCCATCCAGAAAATATAGTAAAACTCAGCAACAAACAAGGGCTTAAACTCTCTAATTTACGAATATCTAAAAACCTCAAAAATTTCGCATTTAATGACAAAGACGTACACTATTTCCTCGGCCAATTATCAACACTCAACCCAAGAGAAATCATTTTGAGCAGCAGTAAGCCATCCAAGCCCAATTCAAAGGCCACCGCCCTACCGATCCAGCACGCCGATATAGAATGGAAAAACAACGTTCCTTACTCGAAATATTTTGACGATGTTTACTACTCCACCACCAATGGTTATCAGGAATCAGAATATAATTTCCAGCAACAAAGCTCGCTTAAATCTCGCTGGCAGAACCACGCCTCACAACAAACGTTCACCATTATCGAGACAGGATTTGGAAGCGGCCTTAATTTTTTTGCCACCTGGAAAAACTGGAGAAACACAGAAAAAAAACCTAAGCATTTGTATTTCATAAGCACAGAACTCTACCCATTAAAATTGCAACACATTCAGCATGCAATCAATGACTGGCCTGAACTTACGCCATTTTTAAATGAGTTTATGGATCAATATCCACCCCCCACCCAAGGGTTTCACCAACGTCAATTTAGCGCGGACAACCTCACTCTACTGCTACTTTTTGGAGACGCCACCGAACGACTGACAGAAATGACGCATCCCGCCGACACTTGGTTTTTGGATGGATTCAATCCCAAAAAAAACCCAGACCTATGGAGCAGCGCACTTTTCCAACAAATTAATCGTCTAAGCAAAGCAGACACCAATCTCGCCACCTATACCTCTAGCATCGAAGTACAACGAAAATTAGCTGCCATTAATTTCGACGTAGAAAAACGCCCCGGATACGGCAAGAAAAGAGAAATGCTTGTTGCCACAAGAAACCTCAAGCAGCCCCCCAATAGCAATCCCAACACCAGCAACGCCAACAGTACCAACACCACCTCCAACACCTCCAACACCAACACCAACACCAACACCAACAACGCCCGACCTGATCATACGCTTAGCCAAAACAGCCCCGTAAAAGGTGCCTCAATCCCCACTGCGCAAGCAGACAAAAAACCTTGGTTCAATATTCAATCACCGGTTAAATCCACTGAAAAATCGGCGGTCATCATTGGGGCTGGAATTGCGGGCATGTGTTGCGCCGCTTCCCTCGCTCAACGAGGCTGGAATGTCACAGTGCTGGAGAAAAATAATGACTGCGCCAAAGAGGGATCTGGAAATCCATGGGGAGCCTTGTACACGCGATTTAATACTTACCCATCCCCCGTCAACCAGTTCTTTCAAAGCAGTTTCAATTTTTCCGTGGGCTATATGAATGCATTGCACAAACAAGCGCCCCTAGAGAATTTTTGGAATCCTTGCGGATTGCTTCAATGTGCCTTTTCAGACAAGGAAGAAGAACAGCTACGAGCCCTCGCCAAAAGTGGGTTTTGGCCAAAATCGCTATTAAGTTATAAAACACCAACCCAAGCAAGTGCCATCGCGGGAGTAAAAATAGACCGGCCAGGACTCTGGATTCCAAGTTCGGGCCTCGTATCACCAAGAGGGCTTTGCCAATTCATATTAAAGCAACACCCCAATATTCAATTGCGCTGCAATCAACACGTGGCCACCCTGACCCCAATCAAAAAAAAACAGCAGGATTATTGGCAGCTCCTCGACAGCGATTCCAAGCTAATTTCTGAATCACAAATCGTGATTATAGCGAACGCCCATGCCGCTCACGAACTCAATCCAACGCGCTACCTCCCGGTTTCTCAAATCAGAGGACAACTCAGTTATTTCTCGTGCACCGAAACGAGCAAGCAACTGAAAACCATCGTCTCCTACGAGGGTTATATTCTGCCATCAGACCGACTCACCAATAACGGCCACAGCCACCTATTGGGTGCGACATTTCATCCAAAGGATAATCACCTCAAACTAAGAAAAAAGGATCACCAACAGAACCTACTCCAACTGTCCCGCGTCAGTGAAGATCTCGCCGAACAACTCGGAAAAAATAACGCTAGCGAATCCCTAGCGGGTCGAGTTGGGTTTCGATGCCAGTCTCCTGATTACCTGCCGATGGTAGGGCCTATTCCGGTATTGGATCAATTCATTGCAGATTACGCAGGTCTACGAGTGGGGAAACTAAAAAAAGATTACCCCCCTGGCACCTATTATCCAGGCCTTTACTGCAATGTCGCCCACGGATCGAAAGGGCTTATTTCCGCCCCTATTAGTGCTGAAATAATCACATCCTATATTGAAAATAGCCCTCAGCCGTTACCTGAAAAACTACTCCACTCGGTCCATCCGGCTCGATTTATTATTCGCAAGCTAAAACGAAGGGAATACTAATTAATGCTCGGTATCATCCACGCGGACAAGCTGTACAGTGACATTATCCTGCCCACCAGCATCTAAGGCGGCATTGATCAAAGTATCCCGGATGCTTTCAAGATCGTCGTTAGCGCCTATTATTTTAGCAATTTCATCGTCCGTAACCGCGTCGGTCAAGCCATCACTGCAAAGCAAAAATATCGACCCAGGCAATAAATCCCCGCTCACCACATCGGCGAGAAAACCCGGATTTTCCCCACCTCTCATTGCTCGCGTCACCACATGTCTCTGAGGGTGTAACGTCGCATCCGAAGGGCTCAGCAAGCCACTGTCGATCAGCGACTGAACCACAGAATGATCTCGCGTGAGCCGGCATAATCCCTTCCTATATAAATAGACTCGGCTATCACCGACCCAAGCCACTTCAAATTTATCATCGACTTTGCGCAAGATCGCCACAGTGGTGCCCATTCCGTTGCAGCCAAAGCCCAACGAAATCGCTTCATTCAAATAGTTATTCGCCAAGGTCACCGCCTCAAACAGTGACTGCCCTTGCCTGATATATTTCACCAACGCGTTCACCACCACCGCGCTTGCAACCTCGCCGCCCTCGTGCCCCCCCATGCCATCCGCCACAATCCACAGACCGAGCTCTGGCACACTGCAATAACTGTCTTCATTATTGCTTCGAACCATCCCTACATGGCTTTTTTCACAGTAAGAGCATTCCAACATATCGGATACGCTAATTTCCAATTCCTAAAATCATGTTTAATATTAGGCTTCAACTTCAAGGCACAGCAAACAGGCTGCGAAGCTACCGCAAACTGCCCTAATATAAGCTTACCTCATGACTAAAGGAAAGAAAGAAAACAGCTGGGGATACGCCAACAATTAAACCCATAATAGCGCACAGTCTTAGACTAAATAGAAATATATCTTTAAAACATCCAAGCTTATCGATTACTACGCACTCGCAAGGCGTTTCTTTTTAAACGGATAATCAAGCACCTCATCTGCAGCGGTCACTACTCCTCCAGCAGTTTTCAAAACATCGCCGTAGGCCTTCGCTCTACCCTTCATCGCAGGATCTTCGATCACAAAAACCACAGCATCATACAGATCCTTCGCCGAAGGACTCTCAGAACCTAACAATTTAGCCAGGCCCATTTTCTGAAACCGACGACCATTAAATGCTTGCTCTACTTGTTGAGGATAAATTACTAAGGGAACACCGTAATAGAGCCCTTCATTTAAACTGTTCATTCCGCCATGAGTAATAAACGCACTGGCATGCTTCAATAGGTGCAATTGAGGAACGTGCGCGTAAGCTTGAATATTGTTAGGCAAAGGCCCCAATTCTTGAATACGAGAAGACTCCCCCACTGACATAATCACATCATAAGGTTTATTGGAAAAAGCCTGCACACAATTTTTAAAAAAATTCAGGTTAGTATTGTTCACAGTGCCTAATGAAATATACACCAGAGGATTGTTGTCACTTATATTAAATTGCTCAGAAACAGCGTCTCTATTTTCAGGCACAGAAGCGCCAACGTATTTAAAATTACCCTTTATTTGGTTCACAAAAGGTTGGTATTGTTTGGTATTAAATACAATATTCAAATCGCCCACATTCGCGAAAATATCAAACACATGATAAATAAGACCGCGATACCGAACACCAATTTTTTTAAATAACTTAATCAGCCTTTTTCGAGCAGAAAAAACTTTCCCAACACCCAGCAACAACTCCTTAACGATGTGGGCCCCTAACCGATAATCCGAAATCAACACATAAGGGGAACTCACTAATGTCGTCAGTGAATTAATCGCGGGAATACCCAACGCTTCAGCAATGTACTTACCCCAAATGCAGCAGGAATCATAAATTATATAATCCGGCGACTCCTCCCGCAGTTCCGCAATGAGGCCTTCGCAACACGCTTCAGCCAACCTCAATTGAATTAAGGCCATTGGAATAAGCTCTGTTGAACCATCAGCACTATGGCTGTAGTCAAACCATGAATCATAGGTTCGATATTCAGCTCCCAGCCGAGAAAGCTTGTGCCGCGAATCTTCCCCGGCATAATAAATAACCTGCTCCCCCCGAGAGATTAACTCCTCCACCCAACCGAGAGTTGGATTAATATGCCCGGTCGCACCTGGCATATTAAAAAATACTACTTTTGCCATAACAAAGTTCTTACTTCAAATATTATTAGAATCATTCATTTTTTTAATATTGGTCGGCTTTACGTTGCCTCGGTGCTGCATTGAATTAGATAACCCGCAAATACAGTCTCGAGTGTAGATATTCGAAGCACCACACACTACCTTTATCTACCCAGCTGTGACCTATATCACGCAACTTAGCCTGATTTCACTAACGGATAGAATTGCAATGCTATTCATCGACAAAGTTAATTTCGCCTAAGACCACTAAGCAAGAGTTGCTGAACCAAACGATATGGGAAGCCCAAAAAATTTTAATCTATATCACGATTCGAATAACCGTTTCGACACTCCAGTATTACGACAAACATAACCAAGAGATAAAGCTCAACCTGCAGCATGACGCAACAGCCTACCTCCTTAAAGTAATGATCCTAAATAAAGAGATCCTTTCCTTGCGCTGTGTTAATCACAGAAGCGGCCGAACCATTAATTTAGCAACACTAGCTAACAAAAGGGTTATTGCGACGCTCATACCCAATAAATGTTTTCCCACCGTGTCCCGGGTAAACAACCGTATCATCCTCTAAAACGAACAACCTTTGCCGAACGCTTTTAATAAGCGTTTCAGCGCTGCCTCCAGGCAGGTCAGTTCTTCCCACCCCCCTATAAAACAACGTGTCCCCACTAAAAAGAATCTCCGGGCACTGAATCTCACTATTCTCATGCAACAACAAACAAACACTGCCGGCGGTATGCCCAGGCGTATGTCGAATCGAAAATTTAAGGCGTCCTACGAAAAACTCTTCGTCGTCCTCATAGAAATGATCCACCGGCAACGGTTTTTTATAGCGTCTTAAAAGCACAGCGCCTTGCAACCGAAGAAATCCGTACAAACGCTTATCCTGTCGGTGCAAGCAAATAGCGGCGCCGGCACCTCGATTCTGAAGAATAGATTCTTTCACTGAACGTGTGGCGCCAATATGGTCAAAATGAGCATGGGTGTGAAATAAATATTGAATACTAATCGGTTTACCCAAATTCGATTCGATCTCAGCCAGTAACTGTTGTATTTTGTGAGGCTCATCCCCCGGATCGATAATCACTCCATCCCCAGTTAGAGGGCAAACCAGAATATGACAGTTGCATTGAAAAGCGCCTACAGGAAATGAAACATTAATCATTATTCACCACAAAAAGGATTTCATAACATCGATTAAAACGGCCTTGCGTTGCTTCTACAGACCATCAATTAAGGCCACCAATAACCGTTGCCCCGCGCTGCTCACTGTGCCATTATCTTGCTTTGAACCCATTCGCTGCACCGGCAAACAGTCTCTCTTTCAGCGACTTTCCTTGTCGATCAGTGAAAAGAAATACAATAAAAAATAATAAGTTAATACGGTGCGAGGGCGTTGCAAGGAGAACGCTGCGAGAGAACAACTTCTTAAAAAACTCAAACGCCACATTACCGCAGCATAACCCAATGCACGATCAATGCACGATCAATGTGAAATCATAATAAAGATAAATGCGAGGGATCCCATGACACTACAGAAAATTTGCGCCACTACCGACATCCCCTTAGGTGAAATGAAGCCTTTTAAAATTGAAGGGGAGAAAGTGCTCGTTTACCATACCAAAGAAGGTTTTTACGCCACTCAAACTAACTGCACGCACATGTTTGTGCCATTAAAAGCGGGCAAACTGGACGACTGCACGGTTCAGTGTCCATTCCATAGAGCCCGCTTCGACGTCAGAACTGGGGAAGTCATCGACTGGGCCTCATTCCCTCCAGGGGTGCAGCTACTTAACTTTGTTCGCTCAAAGAAACCTCTTAAGACTTTCCCAATCTCCACCGAAGACGGCAACCTTTTTGTCGAGGTGGCGTAGATCATAACCTCCTAAAAAGAACGTTCGAATGATCAAGCTCCGCAGCACTAATTTCACAGTACTAATTTCACAGTACTATTTCTATAGTACTGTTATTGCTGGAGCTTGACCTTTATGCGTTCGAATTCAAAAAGCGATCATAGCCCTTTAATTAGTCGAACCTACCACCGTAATTTTAGACACTACTTTGACTACGCCATTCACTTCGCTTGCTAGCTGCATAGCGTGCTTTTCGGTTCTTTTCTCAACCATACTGCCATATAAGGTCACGACGCCCTTATAGGTATCTACATTGATATTCAGCGCGCTGACGTCCTTATCCGTTACGAATTTACTTTTAATCGTGGCAGTGGCAGAAACATCGTCGGCAATTTCTCCCAAAGTCCGCTCATCCTTCCCTACGTAATACCCTGCAGCAACGCCACCTACTACGCCCACAGCAACCACTCCAGCCGTAGTACAGCCGCTTAACCCTACGACGACGCAAATCACCAAAGAAAACAATCTATTCCTTTTCATTCAAACACTCGCATTCAAAATTAATTTAATCGCCACGAAAGAAGTTGCCGCAGCGTTCTCTTATTAAAAAATACCAACCTCTACCTTCAATGAGGCTCGAAAAGAAGAAAACCCAGTATTTTTTACTACTATTACGTTCTTACCTTAAGAACGCCGAGTCGGCCAAAGTGATTGTGCACGACTCACTGTCCGCATCATAGAGAATTACAGCTTGACCCTGCCTTAACTGCTCAAAAACTGCTTCCACTTTTTCCTCATAAGACCATTCTCGAACACCATAGTCCGTCCCTTCACGCCCAACAAATTCCTCGATGACATGAGCTAAGGCTTCTTTTGACAATTTCTGGTAGGGCACTTCCATAAATAAATTCCAACCGAGGTAGGGTTAAAGTAGCAACAATAATAAGGCTGACCGAGGTCAAAACGGCCACCAGCCTTTATTCAGTTTCTTTTGGCAACCATTGTACTGAGTACGATAATTTCGCGCCTTGCCAGACACCTTTTTAGCCACTTTTATTAACCAAGGTTTGCTCTTGTAACTGCCTCGCGAAAATCCACCCCGGCCTTCATGATACGCCAGATATAGGTGGTAAGCATCCTCTCGCTTGACGCCATTTTTTCGTACCGTTTGAGCATGATACCAACCGACAAAATCCACGGCGTCTTTGAATTTATGACGGTCCGCGCCAAAATTTCCACTACTTTTTTTATAGTTAGCCCAAGTTGAATCAAGCACTTGAGCATAACCATACGCTGAACTAGGACGAAAACCGGGAATAAAACCAAGCCATTTCTTCCGCGGCGGTTTAGCCCTGCTTCGGTATCTCGACTCTTGATGAATCGTCGCCATGAGTACCGACACCGGGATTCCCCAGCTTTTTTCGGCACGTTTTGCCTGTTTATACCAGCTACTTTTTTGCTCAAAAATATTGCAGACGTTATTAATGTCCTCTGGCACAGAAGCAACGCATCCCATCATCAATAACGGCACCAGTAATCCCAGCACTGCCCATCGGATCCGCTTAAAAAATATGACCTTCATCAATCCCGTCAATCTATTCAATAAGCTTTTCAAAATCGGCCTCATTCAACACTTGTATCCCTAGCTTTTCAGCCTTAACCAATTTCGAACCAGGCGCCTCGCCTACGATCACCGCATAAGTTTTCTTCGAAACAGAACCACTGACCTTAGCGCCTAATTGTACCAATGCTTGTTTCATCTTATCCCGAGCCATGCCAGTAAACGCTCCAGTGATGACATAAGTTTGCCCTTGCAAAGGCAGCGAAGCGCTGGATTGCTGCCGCTCAATAATGGGCCAGTGTACGCCAGCCTCAATCAACCCTTCGATGACCTCGAGATTGTGAGTTTGACGAAAGAATTCTTCCACATAAGCGGCCACGACCGGGCCCACATCATTGACCTCTTGTAACGAGTCCAAGTCAGCCTTTTGAATTGCGTCAAGCGTCAAGTAATGTTCACTCAACGAAACCGCCGTCGCCTCACCTACTTCACGGATTCCCAAAGCAAAAATAAACTTAAATAGCTGGGTGGCTTTACTTTTTTCCAGCGCCTCCAACAAATTGCTTGCAGACTTTTCTGCCATCCGGTCCATAGCAGCCAGCGGTTCTCGCTCAAGCTTATAAAGGTCTGCCACGGAGCTCACCAACCCAATGTCCACTAACTGCTCAACTAATTTATTGCCCAAACCATCAATGTCCATGGCCTTGCGGGAAGCAAAATGTTTGATTGCCTCTTTAACCTGAGCCTCGCAAAACAATCCAGCGCCACAGCGAGCCAATACTTCACCTTCCGCTTGCACCACCGCAGAACCACACACTGGACACTGCACCGGGCGAGGAATCTTTTCCGCCCCCTTTGGCCGTCGCTCTTTGACCACTCGAACAATCTTTGGAATCACATCACCACTTCTTAAAATGATTACCTTATCTCCAAGGCGAATGTCTTTTCTGTCTATCTCATCAAAATTATGTAAGGTCGCACGCTCAACCATCGCACCTTCGATGTCTGTAGGTTCTACTATTGCTACTGGAGTAACAGCACCTGTACGTCCAACTTGAAGAATAATTTCTTTTACTGTAGTTATCTTCTCAACCGCAGGAAATTTATAAGCAACCGAGAACCGTGGTACTTTTACAGTAAAACCCATGTCTATTTGAGCAGCTATTTCATTTACTTTTATAACCATACCATCAAGCATCATAGAGTAACTTTCTCTATCGTGAACCATTAGCTTATATATAGATTCTATCTCTAAAGCATTTGTACATACAGCCCGTTCTGGTGGTTTTCTAAATCCTAAAGAATAGATATAATCCATTTTATCACTCAGGTTCTTATGCTCTAAAGTATTTTCGCCTACACCATAAGGTAAAAAGACTAAATTTCTTGAAGCTGTAGCTCTAGAATCTAATTGTCGTAAACTTCCTGCTGCTGCATTACGTGGGTTTGCAAAAACAGCTTCAT
>NVTH01000225.1 GCA_002401525.1 Moraxellaceae bacterium
GATCCCGCGAACACTCCGGCCGGCCTAACATCAGAGAAGTTGTGCGCGAAGGCCAAGAAATTATCGTCCAGGTAGACAAAGAAGAACGTGGTAACAAAGGTGCCGCGCTGACTTCATTTGTGAGTCTGGCAGGCCGATACCTAGTTTTAATGCCCAACAATCCTCGGGCCGGAGGAATATCCCGCCGAATAGAGGGCGAAGAACGAAGCCAACTCAAAGAAGCCATGAGCGCCATCAACATCCCATCGGGGATGGGTGTCATTATCCGCACAGCCGGAGTTGGGCGTAGCTCAGAGGAACTGCAATGGGATCTGGATTACCTAATCCATCTTTGGGAATCTATTCAACAAGCCTCTGAATCTAGACCTTCCCCTTTCCTGATTTACCAAGAAAGCAACGTTATCATCCGAGCTATTCGAGATTACTTGCGCCAAGATATTGGGGAAGTGATTATAGACAACAAAGATGTCTATCAAGAAGCAGCGGACTTTATGACTCAAGTCATGCCTCAATACAAAGATAAATTGAAGCATTATGAAGACTCAGTACCGCTATTTTCACGCTACCAAATCGAAAGCCAAATCGAGACTGCATTTCAGCGTGAAGTGAAGCTTCCTTCCGGTGGCTCCATCGTAATCGATAACACTGAAGCATTGGTGTCCATCGACATCAACTCATCGAAAGCGACTCGTGGTGCGGACATCGAAGAAACCGCCCTTAACACCAATCTCGAAGCCGCAGACGAAATTTCTCGTCAACTTAGGCTAAGGGATATTGGCGGGCTTTTGGTAGTCGACTTTATTGACATGACACCGCCTCGCAATCAACGTGAAGTTGAGAATCGCATGCGCGACGCTTTAGCGAGTGATCGAGCCCGCGTACAAATAGGCAAAATTTCTCGTTTCGGTTTAATGGAATTATCTCGCCAAAGGCTTCGCCCCTCATTAGGCGAAACCAGCGGTGTGGTGTGCCCTCGATGTCAAGGCCAAGGCACAATAAGAGACGTCGAATCCATTGGCTTATCTATTATTCGCCTTATTGAAGAAGAAGCTTTAAAAGATCGCACCGGCGAAATTCAAGCACAACTGCCTATTTCTGTCGCGACCTATTTGCTGAATGAGAAAAGAGACGCCCTACAAACCATTGAAAAACAATTAGGGCTGAGGATCGTTTTGATCCCTAACCCAAATTTAGATACCCCTCATTATGAAGTGACTCGAATACGCAGCAATAATGACCAGGAAGGATCTGAAACGCTTAGCTACGACCTACTTTCGGAAATAACTGGGCCCGAGCGAGCCCAAAGCACCACGGAAATAAAAACCTTTAAAGAAGCGCCTGCAGTAAGCATGCTTCAACAAACCACCCAAACCACCCAAACCACTGAAATTAAAAAGGAATCTTCATCAGGGTTCCTAAAGAAAATTTCTTCCTACTTCACCAAAGGCGCAGAAGAGCCCGCTGCACAGGCCCAGACTTCGACACCGGTTAAAGAGGACAAGGAGGCAACATCTCAATCCAACACTGCTCCGGATCAACGTAACCAGGGCAACCGCAACAGCAGAAACAACCGCAACAATCGCAATAACCGCAATAATACCGGTGAGCAAAGGAATAATAGAGGGCGTAACCAAAAACAAGAGCGAGACAATAGTGGCTCTAACAACAACTCCAACTCCAATACCAATACCAATACCAATACCAATACCAGCGCCAATACCAGCGCCAATAACGCTGGCAATAATGCCAAAGGGAACAATGGAGCTAACAGCAATCGTCGCCCCAATAACCGTAATCAAAAACGAGAAGACAATAACGAACAAGACAACGCTAACCGCAAAGACGCCTCACCCAGGAGGGATAGAACACGTAATCCTCCGCCTAAAAAAGCACCTGTGAATCGAACCGGTAAACCTCAAAATGAAAGCCGAGGCGACAATAGCTCAGGAAACCAACCCGGCCAGACTGCAGCAAAACCCAGCTCCGAGAATCAAGGCGCTACGGCTCAAGCCAGAGGTAATCAAAGCGGCGGCAATCAAGACACTACCAACCAAAATAACGCCAGCCAAAATGCAGCAGTTCAAAATGTAGGCCACCAGACCCCACCCCCAAGTGCGGATGCGAAAACTACAGCCAGCAACGAGCCGGAGAATAATCAGGTCGCCAGTTCCAACCAGGCAGCCATTGCAACGCTGCCCACCGCAGAACTGTCTAGCAGAGAAAAATCAGTTTCTGCACAGATAGGGGCCGATTCGGAAGCAGGCAAAAACGCCGTGTCTAGCCAAAGCACAGACACAGGGGCAACCAACGCTAAAGAGAGCGTATCTGTTCCCGCTGAAACGCAGAAAAATGAACCCGTCGCCCGCTCTTCTAACCCACCGGCCAATGCCACGGAAACTCCCAGTGAAGAACCTTCGGCTAAAAAGGAGGCTTTCCAAGCAAGCACGGATCAGCAGGCAGCACGTCAATCAACGGACAAGCCAGCGCCTAAACCCCAAGGTCGCGCTTCCAATGACCCTCGTGAAATCAAAAAACGCCAGAAAAGAGAAACTGAGGAAAAACTAGCGAAGGAAAAAGCGACGCAGGCAACTCAAGCTGAAACGCCAAAACTGGAAACCACTCCGGCCATGGCAACGGCGCCTGCAGCGACAGTAGAAAAGCAAGCGCCTGTAGCAACACCAGTGCCTCCTGCAGCAACACCAGCACCTAAAGTCATTACAGAAGCCACCGCTCCTGAGGCGATTTCAGTCCCAGAAATGAAAGCTAAAAGTAATGAAACTAAACAGGGCAATGCTAAGCTGGATAATACTAAGCTAGAAAAACCTAAGCAGGATAAACCTAAACAAGACGAAGCTACGAAAATAGCGGAATAGCACCCCCCCCTGCTTGGATCAATAGTCCTTATTATCCAAGCAGGGGACCGCGAAAAACTAGACGCGTTTCAAAAACACGCCTCAAAAACAAAGTTCAATATCCCAGTCATAACTTGAGAACCCAACGCTGAGGCACCGGCGATTGACATCAAGTCTCAAACTAGAATCAACCGCCATCAGCCCCCAAACTAAATACCCTAAGCTGGCTCAGTCTCAAGCTGTGCCAAAAGCCGAGTCGCATTTCGATAATCTTGGGTTTTATAGCCTTCAGCCACATCATCCAATGTGGTTCTTAATAATTGCCTCGCTTCATCATCCTTGTTTTGCGCAATCCAGAGCTGCCCCAGATCAATGGCCACTCTCATAATTAAAAAATTAGCGCCTTGCCTACGAGCGAAATCTAAGGTTTCTTCGTAGGCCTGCTCGGCTTTTAAAAGCTGATTATCGCCTCGCCAATAAAGCATTGCGTTAATACGCATCGCTTCGACCTGAAACCAGCGTTCGCCACTACTTTCAATTTGAATCAAAGCCTCATTATTAACCTGACGCGCTCTATCAAGATCACCCTGATCGAAAAGCAATCCAGCAAACAAAGTTCGAAAATAAGCACTCGCCAGTTGATTCCCTGAATCACAATAACTATTCAATGCTTCTTCGTACAACGCAACATTATCCGACCCATGCCCAAAGCACTCATTCGCATAAGCCTCAAACATTTTTCCAGCCGAACGCCAAAACGAAAATTCATAGCTTCCCGCTAAAGCAATTTGCAACTTCGCCTGCTTTAAAACACTGCCTAAATCCCCACGTAACTGGGATACACAGCACACAAAATGACGCGCATAGGCTTGGCTGAATGGATGAGCCATTTTATCGGCGAGGTGCAAAGACTCAATGGCTTTTTCCAGCGCTTTATCTGGATACCCTCTTAGTTGCAACACACACGCCTCATCAGATAAATTGGCCACACGAGTGTCTTGGGTATAACTGGGAGTCCTGCGGCCAGAAATAGCTTCCTGGCTATTAATCTTTTGCCCTGACTCAGTCAACACCGTCCAAGCCTCCGGAAATCTGCCCACCCAAAATAAGGTAGACCCCATCGCTCGATTGGCCTCGTCGATATACTTGGTATTTCCAGAGACCTCCGCCAAAGACTTGAGCTGCGAGGCTAAATCAAGCGCGGTGTCCATTTTCGAACGCACTAAATAGAAACCCCATAAACCACAAAGCACGGGGAACACTGTGCCCACATCGCTAATGCCTTTACACAGCTCTCTAGCGCGACTGTAAGCCAATTCCACCCCAGGCGCGGCATAGCCTTTACTCATCATTAACGCCAAGCCCAATGACGACTGGAACGCTAATTCGAGCGAGGCAATAAACTGATGTCGATTACTGTTGGCGCTTTCCTCCTCGGTGCTAAGGGATTCATCGGCCACCTTAACACGCCCCAAAGTTTCCAACCCTCGAGTCAAATGCACGATGGCTTCAATATTAGCGGATCGTTGCATGGCTCGTTTGGCCGCCGACAGCCATTGAAATACGGCTTCTTCTAACTGCCCAGCCTCCGTGCAGTGATGCGCTTGAATTTCAGGGTTCTCATTCACGAGCTCGGGAAATTTCTCACGTAAAATAGTCGCTATTCTTCGATGAAATTTTTGCCGCGTACTTTTAAGCAAAGAACGGTAAGCTACTTCGTGAATCAACGCATGGCGAAAACTAAAAAAAGATTGCCCTAAAGGGTCAATGATATCCGCCACTACCAATTGAGTTAAATCTTCATGTAACTGCCCCTCTCCTCGTGAAGTCACCGCTTCCAGAAGTTCCACAGCGAACTCTCGCCCTAAAGTAGAACTTAATTGAGCGAGCTCTTTCGCAGGCCCTAACCGATCAATTTTAGCCATCAACGAATCTCTAAGCGTTGATGGGATTGAAAGGCTTGATAAAGGTCGACGTAATTCGTAACGGTCGTTGTTCTCTATCACCAGATCAGACTCCAACACCATCCTCGTGGTTTCCTCAATAAAATAAGGAGTCCCATCAGTTTTCTCTGCAATTTGCTTCAACAACTCCTTGGGAAGTGGTTTGTCACCCGCAATTTTATTAATGAGCGTAAAAGTATCCTGTTGATTCAAGCGGGTAAGCATGAGATGCGTTATGCCCGATTGATTCCCCCACGCTGGCGTGAACTCATTACGGTAACTCAGCATTAAGAGAATACGAGTAGCCGAAGCCCTTTGGATAATAAGGTTCAAAAACTCTAGAGACGACGGATCAATCCAATGCAGATCTTCGACCACTATCACCACGGTGCGTTGCCCTGACATCGCAATAATAAGCGATTCAAGCGCTTGAAATGTCTTCTGTTTATTCTGTGGAGGTGCTAGCCGGAGTGACGAATACTTACTTCCAGACAAATCGACATTCAACAAATCAGCGATCAACGGAATCGAATCTCCCAAAGGAAGACCAAATACAGACAATACTTTTTCAATTCTTCTTAGTTTTTGGCGCTCCGACTGCGCACCTTCGATATACATTTCACGCCGCAATAATTCAATGATTGGATGCATGTAACTATTTTGGTAATAGGCTCTGCCCCAGCATTCAAGCAGAAAATAGTGGGTGCTATCAATTCCACTCTTAGCGGCATTAATCAAACGAGACTTACCCATCCCAGGCTCACCGCTCACTAAAGCAACCTGCCCTCGCTCCTCATTTGCCTCATTAAGCAGGCCGATCAGCAGCTTCAGCTCCTGATCCCGCCCGACGAGAGGCAATGAATCTAAGCATAATTCATCAGCAAGTTTATGCGGGTTAGGGTAAGCCCGAATCGGCTGATGAAGTCGCACAGGAGCAGAGAACCCTTTAAGGTCAAAAACCCCCATATCTTCACATTCAAAAGCGGAAGAAATTAATCGCTGGGTCGCGGCACTAATCACCACACTGTCAGGTCGTGCCTGGTCTTGAATTCTAGCGGCCAAATTAGGGGTCGCACCTAACGCAACAGTGCGTTTATCTCCGCCCCCCACTTCACCCACCACCACTAGCCCGGTATGCGCCCCAATCCGAACTGACAAACTAACCCCTCTATTTTGCTCCACCTTCTTACATAACAATTGAATATTTGTTAGTAATTCCAATGCGGCGGCCACCGCTCTATGAGCATCATCTTCATGAGCATGGGGGTAACCAAAATAACAAAGCACTCCATCGCCTAAAAACTGTGCAATATAACCGTCATACTTTTTAATGACCGTATTGCAACTCTCCCGGTAATCCCTGAGCACTTCCCTAAAGTCTTCAGGATCAAGCTTCTCCGAAATAGCAGAGGAACCCACAATATCGCAAAACAATACTGTTATTTGACGACGTTCAGCCTCGTGATTACCAAAAAACAACTCAGTGTCAGCGCTTGCTTCTTCAGCCTTACTAAGCTCGGGCTTGAGTTCCGATACTTTGGACACCCCGGACAAATTCTTAGTGGCCTCCAGCGATTGAGCGCACTGGCCACAAAACTTAAACCCTGCTGGGTTTTCAAACCCACACGATTGGCAGTTCTGCTGCAGCCCTTGACCACAATTACCACAGAACTTCATCCCATCAGGACCTTCAAAGTCACATTGATTACAACGCATGTTCTTGCCCCAAATTTCTATACAACACCGAGACTGCTAGAAACCCTAACTTACATAAACAATCGCCACGGGTATACCTATGAAGGAGTATTAACACATAGATACCCAGTCCAGAAAACCAGGCATGTTTTAACACTTTTCAAGGCACCATGAAACAACTCGTTAACATAAAGCCGTTACATTTTATTTTTATTAGGAATTACACTTATACATTAAAAATATCCAACCTCTACTTAAAGAATCAACCAGCACTGGCTAGATTAATGACAGGTTAATTAATAACCGGCCAAAATAGATCTATTGTTGTTCCCGCCATTGCCATGGAGGCATAGGATTTTCCTCCTGCCAGACACCCTTCCTGTTAAATTTTGCTTGAACTTGCAGCGCCATTAAATCGATATTCTGATTTGACGAAGTCATTACCCAAGCCGCACCGCTGGAGACTAAAGAGCCGGC
>NVTH01000226.1 GCA_002401525.1 Moraxellaceae bacterium
AGCCCTAACCCGGCCGTAAAACTGCCCGGCAAGCAAGAGGTCTCCCACGCTTAACCGACCATTCTGAACAAGAAGACTGCACACAGTACCTCTGCCTTTATCAAGCCGAGCTTCAATGACAACTCCTTCAGCAGGGCCATCGGCCATTGCCTTAAGTTCTAACAATTCAGACTGCAATAAAATTGCATCCAGTAAATCGCCTACTCCCTGTCCAGTGTGTGCAGAAACCTCAATAAATTGGTGCTCTCCACCCCACTCTTCAGGAATGATCTCTTTCTGAGACAGTTCGGTTTTGACTCGCTCTATGTCCGCGCCTTCTTTATCTACCTTATTGATAGCAATAATAATGGGCACATTGGCGGCTTGAGCGTGGCCAATGGCCTCTTCTGTCTGCGGCATTACACCATCATCAGCAGCCACTACGATTACTACGATATCAGTACAATTTGCACCACGAGAACGCATCGCACTAAACGCGGCATGTCCTGGCGTATCCAAGAAGGAAATCATGCCTTTTTCAGTTTCTACATGGTAGGCGCCGATATGCTGAGTAATTCCGCCGGCCTCTCCAGAAGCCACTTGAGTGCTTCGAATGTAATCAAGCAATGAGGTTTTACCGTGGTCGACATGCCCCATGATAGTCACAACAGGTGCCCTGCCAATTTCTTCACCTTCGCGCTGGATATTGCCGATCAATTGTTCTTCTAGAGCGTTATCGCTCACTAAACTGTACTTATGCCCCATTTCTTCAACAATGAGGATCGCAGTATCCTGGTCAATTTCTTGATTTACATTGACCATGACACCATTTTTCATCAGCGCCTTAACCACTTCAACGCCTTTAAGCTTCATGCGCTGGGCCAATTCTGCCACAGCAATGGTTTCACCAATTTTGACCACATGAATCTCTTTCTCGACTGGCATCGCAAAAGCATGTTCTTGCTTACGCTTTACTCGTTTCGCTTTTCTTGCCTGACGCTTAGCAGAAGATTCTTTCTTAACGCCACGATCTTCTCTGGTAAAACTTTCTTCATAGGCTGCTTTAACAATGCTGGTGCCTAAGTCCAATTCCTTTTCTTTTTCGTCAACTTGTTCACCCTTACGTTGATCAAGTTCTTCAGCCACTTTTTCTGCTTGAGCCAAAGTGGATTGCTTAGCGGCTTTTTCTAAATCATCACGCTTTTTCTTATCGGCTACACTTTTCGCCTCAAGAATAGCTTTCTGTTTTTCATCCAGCTCTTTGTCTTCTTTCGAAAGCTTCAATTTTGCTGCAGCAGACTTACCCACCGCTTTTTCATCGTGAGCTTTAGGAGGGGCTAATTTGCGTTTTGGAGCCTGAGCCTCTCGCGAAGCTTTCTCAGCATTACGCTTGTTTTCTGCAGCCCTGGATAGCGCGCGCTCCTTTTGTAGCTTGGCTTCTTCTTGAGCGGAGATGGCTTTTGGCTGTTCTTGCTTCGCCTGCACAGGCTCTTCAACTTGAACCTCGAGGACCGGTGCCTCAACCTCAGTCACCTCAACCGAATCAGAAGCACTCTCAACCTCATCGGCGCTGTCGTCATCTTCAACGGCATCACGTTTAACATAAGTACGCTTTTTACGCACTTCAACGTTAACCGTTTTACTTCGCCCACCTTGATTGCCTGAAACCTTAAGCTTACTTACGCTTTTTCGCTTCAAAGTAATTTTCTTTTGCACACTCTGCTGCTCGCCATGAGAGCGTTTCAAGTGAGCAAGTAACGCTTGCTTTTCATCATCAGTGACGACCTGATCGGCACCAGCATGACTTAACCCTGCGTCTTTCATCTGGGTTAACAACTTATCTACCGGTATGCCAACGACATCGGCAAGCTGTTTTACAGTAACTTCAGCCATACTAGCTTCTTTCACTCTGCTTCCTCAGCGGCCTTATGCCTGCTGCTCATCTTCAAACCAAGGCGCACGCGCCGCCATAATTAATTGTCCTGCACGCTCTTCATCCATGCAATCCAATTCAAGCAACTCAGCAATTGATTGCTCAGCTAAATCTTCTTGAGTAACGATTCCCTGACTTGCCAGGACAAACGCTAAATGTTTATCCATTCCGTCCATCGCCAACAAATCCTCAGCGGGCTCCGAGCTACTCAACTCTTCTTCGGAAACCAACGCTCGAGTTAACAATACGTCTTTCGCTCGACGACGTAACTCTTCGACAATATCTTCGTCAAAATCTTCTATTGCTAGCATCTCATCGACGGGAACGTAAGCCACTTCTTCAGTCGTGGTAAAACCTTCCAAAACCAAAATCTCAGCAATGTCCTCGTCAACATCAAGGTCTTTCACAAAGCTTTCTATATAGACGCTGGCTTCTTGCTTTTCCTTTTCTTCCGCTTCTTCGTTGGTCATCACATTAAGAGACCAACCGCTCAAACTACTTGCCAAACGAATATTTTGTCCACTGCGACCAATCGCCAGGGCTAACTGATCCTCTTCTACTGCGACCTGCATACTTTTGGCTTCTTCATCGACAACGATAGAAACCACTTCGGCAGGTGACATGGCGTTAATAACAAATTGCGCTGAATTATCGTCCCACAATACAACATCAACTCGTTCGCCGCCCAATTCAGAAGACACCGCTTGTACGCGCGCTCCTCGCATGCCGACGCACGCACCAACGGGGTCAATTCGCCCGTCATTAGTCTTTACTGCAATCTTTGCCCTTGAGCCTGGATCTCTCGCAGCGCCCTTTATTTCAATAAGCTCTTCGCCTATTTCTGGCACTTCGATCTTAAACAGTTCTACCAACATCTCTGGACAGGTTCGACTGACGATAAGTTGTGGGCCGCGATTATCGGTCCGTACGTCTTTCAACACACCACGAACTCGTTCACTGACTCGCATTGTCTCGCGAGGGATCATATCTTCGCGGTATATAATCGCTTCCGCATTACCGCCAAGATCTAAAATAACGCTTTCGCGGGTCACCTTTTTAACAGTGCCATTGACCAGTTCGCCAATTCTATCTTGAAATTGCTCAGCTATCTGAGCCCTTTCCGCTTCTCTCACTTTTTGGACAATAACTTGTTTCGCGGTTTGCGCCGCAATTCGTCCAAATTCCACCGACTCAGCTGGCTCCTCAAGAACGTCGCCAACGACTAAGGAAGAATCCTTTTCTTGGGCGGCTTGCAAGGTAATCTCTTGCTCAGGAATCTCAACGTCATCTTCAGTCTCAACCACGGTATAACAACGAAAAGTTTCGTAGTCACCCGAAGTACGATCAATTTTAACTCGAAGGTTCGCGTCTTCGGAATGAAGCTTTTTCCCAGCAGCGGCTAGTGCCAGCTCAACAGCCTCAAAAATGACGTCTCGAGAAACTCCCTTCTCATTGGATACTGCATCTACTACCAGTAAAATATCTTTGCTCATTTTAGCCCCGCACGATCAATCCAGAATTATTAGGAGCGCTTATCAAGGTCCATAGACAGATTTGCTTTAGCAATATAACTATAAGGTAATTTATGGGTTTGTCCTTCCGCTTCCAAAAGTATTTCGTCATCAACCACTCCGGCAATCTTGCCAGAGAAAGCTTTTCTTCCGCTAATTGCAGTACTTAAACGCAGACTTACCTCGTACCCTTCAAATTCAATAAACTGCGCCAATGTAAAAAGTGGTCGCTCAAGCCCTGGGGAGGACACTTCTAAGCTATATTCCCCAGCAATGATATCCTCAACATCTAGAATACCGCTTACTTGATGGCTCACCCTAGCACAATCATCTACCGTAATCCCATTTTCAGAATCAATGTAGATACGCAAAACAGAATTTTTACCTTGAGCAATATATTCAACCCCCCAAAGATCATAACCTAAATCAATCACCCCAGAAGAGATTAAACCTTGAACCACCTCAGCCTTTTTTGATACGACCATGCTCATTGCCCAAAAACAAAAAATGGGCTAAATAGCCCACTTAAAATTCAATCATTTTAAACTACTACAGGTAATAAAAAACCCCTCAACGGGGCTACCTATAAATTCGATGGTAGCGGGGGCAGGATTTGAACCTACGACCTTCGGGTTATGAGCCCGACGAGCTACCAGACTGCTCCACCCCGCATCGAATTGGCGCACACTATATTCTTTGGAACTTAAAGAGTCAAACTTTATTTTAAGAAAGTTAAAAATAACTTTCTAAATCCACTTTAAGCACAATAAAACTAGTACGCTTTTGATTCTAAAGCAAAAAAAAATCAAAATTATCACAACTAAAGCGGCCATCAACCGCCCAAAACAAAGCCCTACTACAGACCTCTACCTACAAACTAATCGCCCCCAATACAGAGACGACCACGCCAAGCGTTCACTTTAACTATAATTGGTGCCGAAGGCCGGAGTTGAACCGGCACGACCAAAGGTCACTACCCCCTCAAGGTAGCGTGTCTACCAATTCCACCACTCCGGCATCAGAAAATCTATCACCTAGCATCTTCCTGACCAGGAAGATCACCGCCCAAACCCATCTCTGGCGATTCGAAAGAGCCTTCCACCGAAGGCATATCATTCACTTGCACAGAAGGTATTTCATTGACCTCAATCACCGGGATATCTCCACCGGCAGGCTCACCAATAAACCCCGCAGCATCCTCCCCCCCCGACCCACCTAATAATGAGGGGAACCCAACTTCAAGCCCAGTTTGCGACTGCTGATTAGCCACCACAGCCAAAGCCAAACTAGTGGAAAAAAACACCACAGCCAAGCCCGTTGTTACACGAGTCAAAAACGACCCCGACCCACCACTACCAAAGAGAGTCTGAGAGGCACCACTACCAAAAGCAGCCCCTACGTCAGCGCCTTTACCATGCTGAATCAAAACCAAACCGATTAACGCAACCGTAACCAATACGTGAATCGAAAGAAGTACCGTCTCCATAATATTTAAATAACCGCCTTCACAATTGCGACAAATTTTTTCGCTTCCAAAGAAGCTCCGCCAACAAGCCCTCCGTCAATATCCGACTGAGAGAACAATTTTCGAGCATTTTCCGGCTTAACACTACCACCATAGAGCACGCGAAGTTTCTCCGCCACTCCACTCTCTTTCCTGGCCACCAACGTGCGTATATACGCATGCATTTCTTGAGCTTGCTCAGGAGTCGCGGTCAGCCCGGTACCAATAGCCCATACCGGCTCGTAAGCCACCACCGCGTCAAAAAAAGCATTGACGCCCACTTCATCAATTACTGCCTCAAGCTGACCACCGACAACGTCATTCGCATTATCGGACTGGCGCTGCTCAAGCGTCTCGCCAACACACAAAATAGGAATCATCCCATTCGCCTGGATTAGCTTAAATTTTTCAGCAATCGTTTTATCTTGCTCCAAAAAAAGCTGCCTGCGTTCTGAGTGGCCAATTATAACATACTGACAACCCACATCCGCTAACATCGAGGCAGAAACCTCTCCGGTGTACGCCCCTTTTTCAGCCGACGCACAATTTTGCCCTGCTATCTTTATTTCGGAGCCGATTATCTGACTCATCACCTGATCCAGATAAACTGCCGGTGGACATACCACCACTTCAGCGGCAATTTCTCCCCCAAGCCCTACGAGCACTCCGTCAACCAGCGCCTGAATATCGGACCGACAACCACACATCTTCCAATTCCCAGCTACTAACGGTCGTCGAATCATTTTAAGCCCTTATGAATAGCTCTGCGCTTTCGAAAGCGGGCAATAGTAACGTAATAAATACCCGCAAAACAAGTATTTCTATTCACTTCTAGCAACAGTTAAAATAACTTTGACGTACAGCTTAAACTAAAAAAGTTTTACACAGCAGGATTCATCAATCAACAACGAACCGGACTCATCACTCCACAACAGACCGGACTACCGCCACTATCTCTTCCGCCAAGCGGTGCACAAGACTGGAGTCCTCGCCTTCAACCATTACTCGTACTAAAGGCTCGGTTCCTGACAACCTAAGCAATACCCTACCTTTTCCAGCCAGTGACGCCTCTGCGTCCTTCACCGCCTCTATCACTTTGGGATCTTCTGACGGATCCTGCACCGCGGACATGCGCACATTCACCAAACGCTGAGGCATTTTGTGCACCGGCTTAACCAAAGCACGCAATGACTTTTCTTTTCGCACCATCGAAGCCACCACCTGCAACGCCGAAACAATGCCATCTCCAGTAGTGGTTTTGTCCAAACACAATATATGCCCGGAACCTTCGCCCCCCAAAGTCCAATTACGCTTTGCAAGCTCCGCCATAACATAGCGATCTCCTACGCCTGCACGAACGAACTCAACCCCCATCTCTCGAAACACCACCTCCAGACCAAAATTGGTCATTAGAGTCCCTACAACGCCCCCAGAAAAATGCCCAGTATCAATATTATCTTGAGCAATCACGTATAGTATTTCATCGCCATCAACAATATTGCCTTGATGATCCACCATGATCACCCGATCGCCGTCACCGTCAAAAGCAATCCCAACATCCGCTTGGCAAGCCAACACTTCTTTAGCCAGCAGCTCTGGAGAAGTGGAACCACAATCGGTATTAATATTGTAACCGTCAGGGTCCACACCCAACGTCACCACTTCAGCACCTAACTCATCAAATACCGCAGGCGCAATATGGTAAGTCGCTCCGTTACCACAATCCAGCACCACTTTTAAACCAGAAAAACTCATCGCATAAGGCACGGTACTTTTGCAAAATTCGATATAACGCCCCCCCGCATCGACAATCCTCGACACTTTGCCGAGGCGGTCCGAAGACGCAGTTTTCATTGGCAGGTCGATATGCCGTTCAATTTCTGCCTCCAACTCATCGGGCAACTTGCTCCCCTGAGAGGAAAAAAACTTAA
>NVTH01000227.1 GCA_002401525.1 Moraxellaceae bacterium
GCGGCCCTAACTCGGTTACTGTCGGCATATAAAGTGTGCATAAAACGATAGGCGGATATTAAATCCACCTTAGAAATGCTCGCTTCAAACCCTACGGTAATTTCGAAAAATATTCTTTGCTCAATTTAAATACCACCGGACTCAAGACTAATAAGGCAATTAAATTCGGTATCGCCATCATCGCATTCAAAGCATCCGCTAAGGACCACACTAGCCCCAACGACATCACGGCACCTAACGGCACGGCGATGACCCAGGCGATTCGAAACGGCATCACCGCTTTCGGGCCGAAGAGAAATTCTGTGCAACGTTCGCTGTAGTAGCTCCAACCTAAGATGGTGGTGAATGCAAAGACTGCCAATCCTAAACTCACTATGTACTCACCACCGGGTAATGCGGTGTTAAATGCCAGAGTCGACAGGCTGGCGCCGGTTTCTCCGCTGGTCCACGCCCCGGTGACAATAATTACCAAGCCAGTGATGCTGCAAACAATTAGCGTATCAATAAAGGTGCCGAGCATCGCGATGGTTCCTTGGCGAACTGGGCTGTCGGTTTGCGCCACTGCATGAGCGATGGGGGCGCTGCCCAGGCCGGCTTCATTTGAAAACACTCCCCGTGCTACACCGAAACGAATTGCTGCCCAAACGGTAGCTCCGGCGAACCCTCCTGCGGCACTGCTAGGGGTGAAGGCATGGGTAAAGATAAGGTTAAATGCGCTGGGGATTTGGCTGGCATTGATTGCCAACGTGATAATGCCTGCGAGCACGTACAGTAGCGCCATAATAGGCACCAATTTTCCCGCTACGCCTGCGAGCCGTTGAATGCCTCCTAGTAAAACCAAGCCCACCAGTATCGCCAGGCTTATTCCTGTCACTAAGGGATCAATTCCAAAGGTGCTTTCCAATGCATCGGCAACGGAGTTGGATTGCACGGTATTGCCAATGCCAAAGCCGGCCAACATACCAAACACTGCAAAGGCGCTGGCGAGCCATTTCCATCGCTCACCCATGCCGTTTTTAATGTAATACATGGGGCCGCCGACGGTATTGCCGTTTATATCTTTGTCTCTAAAATGCACCGCGCAAACTGCTTCGGCATATTTGGTGGCCATGCCCACCAAGGCGATGCACCACATCCAGAATAATGCCCCAGGCCCGCCGGAATAAATGGCCGTGGCAACGCCGGCTATATTGCCGGTGCCAATGGTGGCGGAAAGTGAGGTCATTAAGGCGTTAAACGGGCTAATTAGACCTTCGCCCTGCCCCTTTCGTCCGTCCCATAACTGTTTAAAGGCGTAACCAATTTTTCGCAATGGAATGGCTTTTAAACCGATAGTTAAATATACGCCAGTGAATGCCAGCGCGAATAACATCGGTGGGCCCCAAAGAACTTGTCCACTTATAAAGGAAAGTATTGATTCGAAAGATTCCATAGGGTGCCTTTAGGGGATCGTTTTATTAAGTAAACAACATAAAGCAGCGATTTCGAAGTGTACGATATATAGATCAAGACTGCATAGACTCAATTCCATGAATGGGGCTTCGCAACCGAAATTATGCTTTGGCTTTTAATTGTTAGTGCTTAATTTTTGGCTCTTAATTCTTAGTTCTTTCTTCTTAGTTCTTTCTTCTTAGTTCTTAGTTCTTAGTTTTCACTTGGACCGAAGTCATTCACTACAATTTCGGGAAGATATCTCTTAGCCACGCACAGAGTAAATCATAGTTTTTTTGTTTTACTTCATTTCCCTTGGATACAAAGTAATAGCTCATGCCAGTGGGGATATGATGGGGCAATATAGCAACCAGCCTACCTTCCTCAACGGTCTTATTTAACACCGGAAAAAAGCCCATTGTTATTCCTAACCCTTGCTCGGCGGCTTTAAGAGAAGAAAGGTAATCATTCAAAAACACCTCCTTTCCGGGGGTAAATTTAAACACATTTCGAATCAGCTGCCACTCACGGCCACTGTCTCGAAAATGAATGATGGAGTGCCCTTCTAGCGTCTCAAGACTGGAAATTGGATTCTTATCTAAGTATTCCTTACTCGCTAAAAAATTCGATTTCATCTCGCAAATCATTTCAGCGCTACAATGATCCCAGGGTGGAACCCCACACCGAATGGAGCAATCTAAATCGGTGCCAATCAGATCCTGGATCTCCATAGAGGTTTCGATAATTAAATTAAGCTGCGGATGAGCCGACTGAAATTCATGCAATCGAGGAATCACAATTTCATGCGCGATAAAGGGACTCATGCTGATCTTTAACGTTGAGGAATAATATTGCTGACTGAATTCTTCCAACCCTTGATCGAAATTCGCCAAGGCGTTTAGGGCAACTTGGTAATAAGATTCGCCCGCTGAGGTGAGTTCAATTTTTCGGGTTTTGCGAATAAATAAATCCAAACCGAGGTGCTTTTCAAGGGACTTTATTTGTTGCCCCACCGCTGAAGCGGTGACATGCAGCTCCTCAGCCGCGACTTTAAAACTAGCGTGACGCGCGGACGCTTCAAATGCCACTAGATATTGAAGTTGTACTGCCCGACCTGGCTTTTGCATAAGCGTATTATTCTTTAATAATTTAAAAGCTCTCCACTCGCCCCATAGACTTAAAAATAGATAGCTTATTTCCTATATTCAACAAGTTATAAGACAATCCATTCATTTAAATTGACTTCCTAGGTCCATCCTAGGGCGTAATCATCTGCACATAACGTAGATATTCTTCACTATACCAAAGAATATATTGTTTGCCTAGGGAGTTTAGGGCACCAATAATTGGCCTAAATCATTGCCGCGTTCTCAGCAGAAACCTTCTATGGCCTCGACGCCAAAACCCTGTTCTTGAGCATGATTTAAATAAAGCGCTGCTCTTTTTTTAAATTCGAATCGAAAACTATTTAAGCCTCGTAATAATTAGGAGTACCACAAGGTGAGTCACACAGAAAAACTATCCGAATGGATCTACCTCCACAGTAAAGCGCTCACCCTAGCGGCTCTAATCGTGTACGTCGCCGCGGCCTCGGGGTTATATTTCGCCGAATTTAAATCTGATTTTCGTTCCGCTTTTAATGAAGACAGCGAACTGATTAAAAATTACGATCAAATCAATGAGCAATACGAGAAAGGCGAAACCATCGCTTTTTACCTAAAGTTTTCGAATTCTGGAAATATTTCTGCCGACAATATAAACGCCATCAAATACGCCGACGACATTGCAAATACCTTGCCTTATGTGCGCTATGTTCGTTCGCTTACTTCTTATCAAAAGCCGTTTTCCGATGAAGACTCCATCGTTGCAAAATATTTGGGCGACTGGGCGCTGGAAGAAAACGGTTTACAAGGCGTCAATCAATACATCGCCGAACAGCCCCAGTTGCTAGGAGCCTTAATTGCCAATGACTATTCTGGCGCATTGGTTTTGGCTCAGCTGGATTTACAAGAACCGCTGCACAAAAGTACATCGGGCGTTATGGAAGCGGCAAAAATTGCTGCGCGCCAAATCGAACAAAACAATCCCGGTGTGAAGGTCCATATTTCCGGCACCGCAGCCGCGGATGCCGCGCTTCAAGCTGAATTCTTTAACCTGCTTATTTATGGTTCACCGGCAATCGTTTTTTTTGTCTCTCTTGTGGTCGCGTTGTTGTTCACAAGTCCCTACATTCCCATGTCAGGGCTGACTACTGCAGGCGTTACTTTGGTGACCGCGGCGGGAATATTTGGCTGGCTGCCGATCCATTTTGATCAAATTGCTATTATGAGTGTTTTACTGGTGATGCTGTTAACTATATTGGATTGCATCCATATCTCCAGTACTTATTTAGTCTGCCTCACCAAGTCCTTCAGTAAAGAAGCCGCCATCAAAGAATCGATTCGAGCCAATTTGATCCCCGTGTTTTTTACTACGCTGACTACCAGCGTAGGCTTAATCACCATGCTTTTTAGCGGTTCACCGCCTTATATATTATTCGCTCAAATAGCCATTGTAGGCATCACTGCGGGGTTCGTGTACTCATTCATCTTTATGACCTCACTGACCATCTGGCTGCCTGAACCAAAGTTTGAAAAATCACCCACCAAACCGATGGTTGATTTTGCGAGACATCTGTCTTTCAAAAAACCAAAACAAGTGATTGCCGCTTTCTCTGTGATTACCATCGCTGCATTGATCGTAATCCCGCTCAACACCATCGATGAAGACGCCACTACCCTGTTAAAACAAGGCAACGACTTTGATACTGCAATCGAACTCATTCGGGCTGACCTTGAAGCGGACAATCAATTACTAATCGATCTCAGCGTCATTGGAGATCAATCCATTACTTCCCCTGAATTTATTTCAGCGATTGATGATTTTGAGCGCTGGCTGGATTCGGACGCCGATGTCATCAATGTCTTTACCGTCAATGATGTAGTGAAAGAGTTTAAAAATACTTGGGATAATTCACCCAACGCAAATCGCTTACCCC
Source organism: Moraxellaceae bacterium (assembly GCA_002401525.1). Taxonomy (GTDB): domain Bacteria; phylum Pseudomonadota; class Gammaproteobacteria; order Pseudomonadales; family UBA3067. The sequence continues at coordinate 4,469 of NVTH01000227.1, forward strand.
AAAGCAGAGAAGAATACGAGCAAATATTGCTAGTGTATGAGATGTCCTTACAAGCGGGTCAAAGTGCAGCGGAATTCATTTCACAAGATCGCACCCAGACCTTGCTAACCGTGCTTTTAAAAGATCAGACAAATCGCGCACTACTGATTAAAAAGCAACGTATTGAACAATGGTGGGCACAACAGAAACTGGATTTAAACGTTTCGATTTCGGGCCGTGACGTGATATTTGCTCAGCTATCGGAGGACACGGTGCACAACTCCATCTTAGGGGGCAGTATTGCTTCAATATTGATTACGCTATTTATGATCTTCAGCTTCCAATCAATCAAATGGGGATTATTTTCAATCCTTCCTAACGCCCTCCCTTTTATACTGCTATTTGGTCTATGGGCACTTATATCAGGCGAAATCACCCAGGCTACCTGCATGGCCTTTACCATGGTGATTGGTGTCGTAGTAGACGATTCAATTCACTTTATTACAAAATTTAGAGAAGCAAAAAACACCCTGGGAATCGAAGACGCCCTTAATAAAACCTTCGATTTTGTCGGGTCAGCCATTACGATCGGCAGCGTTGCATTTATTGTCGACGGCATATTGATTTACCTCGCCAGTGATTTTGTTCCTATCATGACTAATGGCATATTTATTTTGTTATCGTTTGCATTGGCATGGCTCTGCGATCTGCTATTAATGCCCGCTATATTGGTATTGTATTATCAGCGTAAAGAAGCGTCACGCCCCCAAGAGGACATCCAAATTAGCAGCGCAGCCTAATAATAAAGGGCATCTCTAAAAAATAGTTTTACTAGGCGTGCCCTTCAATAAAAAACCATTTCACAAAAAGCAGTGCTAAAAGGTCACAAATGATTTACCGCCCATCTCAAGGCAATTTATAACCGGGTTATTTCTGGCCAATTTAATTTTATTTTCAAGCTCGCCACTTACTCACATAAATTATCAAAATATCAAATAAGATCATATTATTCAATAAAATAGAAACCTCTAAAAACCATGGCGGTCCAAGATCGGCGCTATTTAATTGATTTTAATCATTCCGTAGTGGCCTATATTTCTTGCCAGATAATTTCACATTGATACTATATTTCCACGCAGAAAATCCCCCACAGAAATTATATTTTCGTGTGCGCTGGGTATTGCATCTCATCATTTAAAAGGGACAAACTCATGTCTGAACTGGTCAGCAATGCTAACTCATCACTGCCTGAAGGAGTTGAAATCGTCACGCGTCAGGTAAAATTGAATCACTTAAAAAACAAACCGCGTTATTGGCATCATGACGACCCGTTTATGAGCCACTTAATCAACGCCGCGTCTATATTTCTTCCTGAAGGCGAGCGCTTCTTTATTCGCTCCTTCCTTTATTTCATCAATGAAGTCGACGATGAAACGTTAAGAAACGAGATTAAAGAATTTGTCACCCAAGAGGGCATTCACGGTGACGAACATTCCAAATTTAACCAAGATCTAATCGATAATTTGGGTTACGACTTTCTTGAAACTTCTGAGCTACGAATCAAACAAATATTTGCTTTCTACAACCGCTTTACTTCTAAAAAGTTTCAGCTTGCGATCACCTTAAGCGCCGAGCATTTTACCGCCATTATTGCCGAGATGGTGTTACGCAACCCCCAATTGATGGAAGGCGTCGAACCTAAATACCTAGAACTATGGCACTGGCATTTAATGGAGGAGCTAGAGCATAAAGGCGTTGCCATGGATTTATACAATGCGGTGGACGGCAGCTACTGGAAACGCTGCGTTGCCATCGTACTTATTTTGTCTTCCATCGTTCCTTACATTGGTTTTGTGTTCTACAAGCTACTCAAACAGGACGGCATGATCAGCAAAGAATTATGGCGCAAACAAAAACTCTACCATAAAGGAAACTCACCGGTATTTCGCCAGCTATGGGTTGATTTCAAATCATTTTTCAAAAGAGGCTTTCATCCTTGGCAGCACGATAATAGCGATTTAATCGTAGAACTCAACACTCAATTTTATAAACAGGGAATTATTAAACGACTTCCGAAATCAACCAGCGCCGCCTAAGCCGTCGCATGTTTTTCTATCCCTATAAAAGAGCTAATCCCTTTTATAGGGGAGAATTTTATTGAATTGATACGTAAGGGTATCTCTAAAAATTAGGATTTTTATTCGAGAGCAAGGAAGCATCGCACGGAGACCCGCAGTGTACACGAGGTACATGAGGAGTCGAGT
>NVTH01000228.1 GCA_002401525.1 Moraxellaceae bacterium
CGCAGAATCGCCTTCCACCAAAAAAAGTTCGGCGCGACTGGCATCTTGATTGGAACAGTCAGCCAACTTCCCAGGCAACGCCGGACCACTGGTTATTTTTTTTCGCGCTACTTTTTTACTGGCCTTTAAACGAGACTGAGCAGCATTGATCACCATCTCAGCAATCATTTCGGCTTCAGCGGTGTGTTGATTTAACCACAAGCTAAAGGCATCTTTCGCCACGCCAGAAACAAAAGAGGCACACTGCCGTGAAGACAAACGCTCTTTGGTTTGCCCCGAAAATTGTGGGTCCAACATTTTCACGGAAAGCACATAAGTACAGCGGTCCCAAATATCATCCGGTGCCAATTTCACGCCTCGAGGAAGCAGGTTTCGAAATTCACAAAACTCTCGCACGGCTTCCAATAACCCAGAACGCAACCCGTTCACATGGGTGCCGCCCTGAGCCGTCGGAATTAAGTTGACGTAACTTTCACTGATTAATTCCCCGCCTTCGGGTAGCCATTGTACGGCCCAACTCGCAGCCTCATCATTGCTTTGAAAGTCACCCATAAAAGGTTCGGCGGGTAATGTGGTGTATCCTCGAGTGGATTCACTTAAATAATCTTTGAGCCCATCTTCGTAATACCAGCAATTAGTTTCATCACTTTGTTCATCGTAAAAAACCACTTCTAAACCGGGGCACAATACCGCTTTAGCCTTCAGCACATGCCTTAGTCGCAGTACTGAAATTTTTGCCGAATCAAAATATTTGGCATCCGCTAAAAACCGTATTTCAGTGCCGGTTTCTTTCTTTTTACATTCACCGATTACTTCAAGTTCGGTAACACGCTCGCCGTCCATAAATCCCATTCGGTATACTTTGGCGTTACGTTTAACAGTCACCTCTAAACATTTAGACAGGGCATTCACGACCGACACGCCCACCCCGTGCAAGCCACCTGAAAACTGGTAATTCTCATTAGAAAATTTCCCCCCTGCATGCAACCGAGTAAGAATAAGCTCCAAGCCCGAGACTCCTTCTTCAGGATGGATATCAATAGGCATGCCTCGACCATCGTCGCAAACATTTAAGGAACCGTCTTTAAACAGTGTGATTTCAATTTTTTTAGCATGCCCTGCAAGCGCCTCATCCACACTATTATCAATCACTTCTTGAGCCATGTGATTAGGACGACTAGTGTCCGTGTACATACCAGGACGGCGACGTACTGGATCCAAACCACTCAATACTTCAATGGATTCAGCGTTATAAGTATCTGCACTCATGCTGTTGACCTACTCCTAATAAAATATTACTCAGAAAGTTAATTGCAATAGCCCCTAGTGTCTATTCGCTAGGAAGTATCTTCAGATCTATTCATTATTGGGTTGATTCTTTTGGAGGTCTATTAATTTGTAGCTACCACTCCGGAGAACCGCAATTCGTTTAAGGGCCAGCCACTCTTTTTGTAAAGAAGTCTAACATCATCGGAATATGATCATTAAACCGATCGAATCCATGACAACCACCGGCTTCAACCACTTGCTCGCATTCGCCGTATTTTAGTACTGCTTTACGATAGTCTAAAGTCTCATCTGCGGTTTGTACCATTAATAGATAGTTTTCGGGATTGCTCAAAGGATCAACTCGATAGGTCTGCAGCACTTCGGCATGCTCCTCGGTAAGGATATAACGCTCCCCGGTATGCACGTTGGTGTTCTCGCCCAAATAACGATTCAAAGTGACGTATGGTTCGACTGATGGGTTAATTAGTGCCGCAGGAACATGATATCGTTCTGCAAGATAGGCCGCGTAAAAACCTCCCAGAGAACTGCCGACTAAAAATACCCGTTGCTTTCCGTATTGAACAATTAAGTCACCGACTTGAGTCACTAACATTTGCATCGCCTGTTCCGGATTGAAAGGCAGCTTCGGGGCATAAAAGCAGTCTTCTTTTCCATGATTGCGCAGGTAATCCAGCATTAAGTTGGCTTTATACGCTTGGGGAGAACTATTGAACCCATGAATATAAATCAACATAAAAGGCTCAGCGATCATTCCATCCTCTCAAAATTCAGTGACTTTCAAGACTTATCTGCAGCAAACCGAGCAACGTCATTTATAGCCAACGCGCGCTCTAGCGAAGCATCGCCAAGCATACAAAGTATCGGTTATTTTAGAACGTATTTTGGAGAAGAATACTCAAGAAAGGAAGCAGTTAATAATGTAGAGGAGCGATGCAGTAATTTAAAAACCCAGCACTGCTTGTGCTTGGTTCAACCCGCAGCGATCAATAGCCTTTGATGGAATAATCCACCTCAAACTCAAACCCTTCGGCCCTATGCACCTCAGTCTCAATGCTACCGTTATCATGGCATTCAATCCTGCGGTAGCCCGGCGCGAGGGAATCGACACAAAAATCTTTACTGTTGGCTTTAAACTGAACACAAGTGGAAGGAGAAGACATTAACTTAACACCCTTGCGTTGGATCTCAATGTCCTGATGAACATGCCCCCAAATAACCCCGCGAACATTACTATGTCGATCAATCAATTCGAAAAATTGTTCTGCATTACCCACAATCTGCTCATCCAACCACTCGCAACCCGTTTCAATCACATGATGATGCAACGCGATCAGAACGTGTTTGTCTTTAAATTCAAGCAGAGTCGCCTCAAGAAACTTCAGCTCGGAATCTGCCAAATATCCAGGCACCTCATCGTCAACACTGGAATTCAATAAGATAAAGCCCCACTGACCAAGACTCATAGAGCAGGGGCTCATCCGAGACGAGTCGCCTAACTCAGATTGAAACGCAGTAAATTGATCGTGGTTGCCTTCCAGCCAATAGGTAGGGATCCGCAAATCGCTAATTAATTCGTTAAAACGCAGATAGGATTGCAGCGAGCCATCTTGAGAGATATCCCCTGTCGCAAATACAAAATCAGCGTCTTCACCACGAATTAGTTCGATCACCCGCTGCAAGCTTTGATCCGTATTAAGCCCCAGTAGCTTTCCTTGCTGGCTGGCAAACAAATGACTATCAGTCACTTGCAGGATATTAATAGAATTTTTATGTGGCTTACTTTCGTTCAACAACACTCTCCGAACAGAGAATTTTTAAAAACAGATTAATTTATTATAGCTTTATATTTTAATAGGATAGAGTGTAGGGTCGATGTTTTTTTGCCGTATTGGTAGACCGGTCACACTCCATATGGCTTTATCATCAGAATAAAACGACCTTCGCGCCAAGCCCATCCTGAACTTAGTAAGCCGTTTAAGGCCATTAGTGGGCGCTATGCCCCGGAACAACTCATTGGAGCTATGTATTCGAACTATGTATTCGAGCTATTCCTTAGCACTATGTAGTCGAACTGGAGGTAATGTCCCCCATGGGATTGCCCAATACCTGCCCAACCTTCAAACAATAGTTGAGCCATTCACCTAAAAAATGATTAAGTTGCGCTTTCTCGTCTCTCTGAAACATCTTTTGGTTTGGGTACTCGTAACTGGGTTTGAAACGCCCTTGTTTTTGGTAACTCAGCACCTCCGCCATTCGCGCATCATGGTACAAACGAACGCTCATAGTGGGCGCTTGCAGCCAAGATGCCGGATTCGACTCCTTAGAGCACTTTTCAACATCGGCGGTTTCCCCATTATCCTCTTCAACTAATAACGCAGGCTGAACGGCGTTGGTTTGGGTAATGGTGACTGTAGTGGTGTATTTACAACGCTCAGTGACGGCAATATCTATATAACCAAACGTTTGTTGCAGCGGGGCCAGCCCGAATACCAGGTCATCCTCTACCTGAATATCAGGCATCAACTTAATCAATAATCGGTAATTTGCTTCACATCGAACGATAAACCCAGACAAGTCTGGCGTATGGCGAGCCCTATTCGATACAAACCGTTGTTTATTGGCCTCTTTAATCACTGCCATTTATAGTTCCAACATAGTTCCGATATAGTTCCGATATAGTTCCGATATAGTTCCAATTAAAGTTCCAATTCAATATTGTCCCAATAATAATTTCGATTAAGGCTTCCGGCAAAGTATCTAGGTCGTCTCAAACATCAACCAAAAACTTAAACTATTGATTCGTATAAATAATAAACAAAACCAACAGCCAACAAGACACATTAGCCTACAGTCAATTCTAGCCATTGCAGCGCAATAATAGTAGCCGCATTGTTCACATAGCCCTGCTTCATCAACTCAACGGTCTTTTTTCGGGGGTAAACCTTCACACAAATATCTTCACCTTCTTCCGCCAAACCATGAATCCCACCGGCACCACTGGAATCCACATGGCCACAGAATAGCACTAATTTTTCGTCGCTAGCGCCCGGGCTTGGGTAATATTCACAAATCTTCTTTAAATCAAAGACCTCCAAACCAGCCTCTTCTTGAGCTTCGCGCGTCACTAGCGCCTCGAAGCATTCTCCGGGCTCAACCACCCCCGCCACTAGCTCTAACATCCATGGCCCGCTTGGATCACTAAGGGCTCCGACACGGAATTGCTCTATCAGGACCACTTCATCTCGGTCGGGATCATAGAGCAGCACTGCAGCCGCAGCAGAGCGTTGCACTAACTCACGACGTAAGGTTTCGCTCCAGCCGCCCTGGTACAATTTATGCCGTACTTGCAGCGACTTTAACGAAACATAGCCTTGGTAATGGGTTTCTTCTTTTTGGATTTCGAAATCCTTAGCGGTAAAAACAACCTCCCTATCAGTCATCATTCGCCTCTCTATTCCTTATACCATTGGCCTTATACCATTGGCCTTATACACAGACCTTATACATAGACCTTATACATAGACCTTATACATAGACCCTAAACATTGGTGTAAATCTCAGCGCCTTGCTGCTTAAATTCTTCTGCCTTTTCACTCAAGCCGGTGTCCACCGCTACAGCAATACGATTAATGCCTTCTTTAGCCGCGTAATCTCGAACTTCCTGGGAAATTTTCATTGAGCAAAACTTAGGCCCGCACATCGAACAGAAATGCGCCACTTTATGAGCCTCTTTTGGCAAGGTCTCATCGTGATAGGCCCGCGCAGTGTCGGGGTCCAAACCCAGATTAAACTGATCTTCCCATCGAAACTCAAAGCGGGCTTTTGACATGGCGTCATCGCGTTGCTGTGCGAACGGATGCCCCTTCGCCAAATCGGCAGCATGAGCTGCAATTTTATAGGTGATCAGCCCCTGCTTTACATCAGCCTTGTTAGGCAAACCAAGATGCTCTTTAGGGGTGACATAACAAAGCATGGCGGTGCCAAACCATCCGATCATCGCTGCCCCAATACCGGAGGTAAAATGATCGTAGCCGGGTGCAATATCCGTCGTAAGAGGCCCCAAGGTATAGAATGGAGCTTCATTACAAACTTCCAACTGCTTCTCCATGTTTTCCTTAATCAAATGCATGGGCACATGACCCGGCCCTTCCACCATGGTCTGAATATCGTGCTGCCAAGCAATTTTAGTCAACTCACCTAGAGTTTCCAGCTCAGCAAATTGCGCCTCATCATTGGCATCGGCAATAGAACCCGGGCGTAAGCCGTCTCCCAAAGAGAAGGTCACGTCATAAGCCGCCATGATGTCGCAAATGTCTTCAAAATGACTGTACAAGAAGTTTTCTTGATGATGCGCTAAACACCACTTCGCCATAATGGAGCCGCCCCGGGATACGATGCCAGTCATACGGTTCGCCGTCATTGGCACATAACGCAGCAATACGCCCGCATGGATAGTGAAATAATCCACTCCCTGCTCCGCTTGCTCGATTAACGTATCTCTGAATAATTCCCAAGTTAGGTCCTCCGCCTTACCATTCACCTTTTCCAGCGCTTGATAGATCGGAACAGTTCCAATTGCCACAGGAGAATTTCGGATGATCCACTCTCTTGTTTCGTGAATGTTCTTTCCAGTAGATAGATCCATTACCGTATCGGCACCCCATCTGATGGCCCAAACCATTTTTTCCACTTCTTCCTCAGTTTTCATTTACTCTTTCGCCAAACTCATCCTTTAAGGACGATAGTCGTGCGCCGCTAATGTCACACATGGCCACTTTGACCCCTTGGGCCACAAGCGTACGAACTGTCGCCGCCCCTAAAACCCCGCCAGCGCCTGTAACCAGAGCAATTTTATCTTCAAGTGATCGCATCAACTAAGCTCCTAAATTTCAGTATTGGGCAAGCGCGCCCAAATAGTCTCTCACACCTGGATCTTGCAGTAGAGTGTCATAACTATCCGCCTGCTGGACAGAGCCTTTTTGAACGAAAATATATTGCTCGCAGATTTCCCGCATTATTTGTACGTGAAAGGGCTCGTTTGGATGGACACACAGGAAAACCAATCTGTTTTCTGATCGAAGTTTTTTAAAGAAATCCAGCATAAATCCGATATACCCATCCTGCGTATTGAATTGCGGTTCATCAAACAGGTGGATCATTGGATAATCTGAAATTGGATTATCAAGCAAAAAGGATGGCTTGGTTTTGGAAAAATGCCGAACCTGATAGGATTGGTGGTAGTGAATGGCCAGTCGATCCCGTTTTCGGTATTTGACATTATGAATATTTTGTCCTGCGCAGAGAACTTTTCC
>NVTH01000229.1 GCA_002401525.1 Moraxellaceae bacterium
ATCTTATGCCGATCGACGTTGGCAAGGAATTGCTCACTGTCCCACTGTTCCATAACCAGAACTCCCATGCCCATATTGAGGGGCAGGGTGCAGGTGAATGCGAGGGGCGCTGCGTGGTAAAGCGGGCCGGTGATGGATGAGAAGTCTTTGCCTGGCTTGAAATCAAAGGCTTTGGCGAGATGCTCTTGTCCTGCTCTGGCTGCAGCGCCGGGTTTGCGGTAAACGCCTTTTGGGAAACCGGTGGTGCCTGAGGTGTAAAGCATTTGTCCGCCGATGCAGGGGGCGTCTATGTTGGATGTTTCCTGCTGGGCGATGGCGTCGTCGTATGAATTAAACCCTTCTATATTTCCGCCGACACAAAGTTTGGCTTTGATTTGTGGGAATTCTTTGGCTACTTCTTGCAGCTTTTCGGCCAATGCGGCATCGCCGATGATGGCCTTGGCCTCACAGTTTTCGACAATGTAATTTATTTCTTTGGCTGTCAGGTGCCAATTGATGGGGGTGATGCGGATGCCGGTGCGAACAGTGGCAAACATGGCCTCTAGGAATTCAACGCGGTTGGTGCAAATCAGCGCAGCTGAATCGCCTTCCCCTAAGTCGTAGCTTCGAAGCGCTCGCGCAAGTTGATTAATTCTGGCGTTGAATTGAAGGAATGTGTATTCCTTGTCTTCAGTGATGAGTGCGATGTCATTGGGTTTTTGTTGGGCGTGATAGGCAATGAGCATGCCTGTTTCGGCCGCTTGTTCAGCGGTGATGGTACCCGCTTGATCGTTGGTGGAGTTACTTAAGTCGCTCATTTTAAGCCCTTTTATTGTAATAACGTGTTTTTGTTATTGAGTAAATGTGGATATTTGGCCCAATTAAACATGTTTTACCAAGCTTTGTGAATGAATAACTGGTCATTATTGTAAGTTATCGTCGCAGTTTACTGGGTGAGTGAGGGTTTGGCAGGGCGGGATGAGTCTCAAATTAATGGAAAGCTAAAACTGAAGAGTGTACGTGCTATGATCGGCCGGCCAATAAAAGGCTTCTATAAGTATGACGGTTGGCTGTTTGAAGTGCCTAAAGAGAAAGTCAGAAAAGCGACTGGGCTAAAAAACAGACAGAAAAAACTGGGCTGGAAAATAAACTGCTCAGAGCAAATATTTTTTTAATTGAGGGGGTGACGTAGCACATGAAAACACAAGGGCGTTGGTTAGGGATGGTTTTTTCTTTGGTGTTGATTCAGGTGGCTTGGGTGGAACAAGCGGCATCGGAGTCCTTGTCTTTTAATTTACGAAATGACGCGGCTCGATTGGAATTTATGGCGCCTTTGGGGAGTGGGGATTTAGCCTACACCGCGAGCCTGCTGCATCATGAAGACGATGGGGATTATGCGACGTTGGGTTTGGAATTAGTGCAAAAAATGGATAAGCACAGTTATGTGGGGCTGGGATTGGCGTTGATGGCCTTTGATGTGGAAGAAGGCGACGGCGCCGGATTGGGAGTGGGTGGGTTTGTGCGTTATGCGTTTCCCACTATGCCTGCGCTTGCTTTTGGCGGGCAGCTTTATTATTCCCCGGATGTCATCGCCTTTGATGACGTGGATCGTATCTGGGAAGCGGCGCTGCGATTAGAGCTTCGTGTCATGGATCAGGCAGATGTTTATGTGGGCTATCGCCGCGTTAATGTAGATTTTGAACCTCAAGGTGAAGCCAATATCGACGAAGGTGGGCATTTAGGGTTTAGATTTTATTTTTAGAGAGGTTCTTTAATAGGAAGTGTTCTTTAATAGTAAAAGGCCAGCTTATGGGGATTACTTTTTCGGGACGTGATTACGGGTTGCTTTATCGCGGTGAAGTTTTTTGTTCTCGTTTAAGAAGCTGATGAGTTGGTCTTGATTGAGTGGTTTGCTGTATAAAAATCCCTGCACATGGAAACAATCTAGAGAGTTTAGAAAGCTGACTTGGTTTTCGGTTTCCACCCCCTCCGCAATAATATTAAGATGCAAGCTTTTTGCCAGCGCGGCGATGGCAGTGACAATGGCTGCGTCGTCGCTGCTGTTGGCAACATCATCAATAAATGATTTATCTATCTTTAACGTGTCGATGGGGAATCGCTTCAAATAACTGAGCGAAGAATACCCCGTGCCGAAGTCGTCGACGGATATTTTGATGCCGTAGTCGTGAAGATTATTTAAAGATTTTATGGTTTCTTCTACGTCATCCATGATGACCCGCTCGGTTAATTCTATTTCGAGTAGGTCCGGTTGAATGCCTGCTTCTTGAATGATCTCCAATACATGGGTTAGGAAGTTTTCCTGTGCGAACTGCTGGGCGGCAATGTTGACCGCTATCGGGATATCGGTAAACCCTTGGTCTTGCAAGCGCCTAATTTGCGCGCAGGCCTCACGGATGACCCAGTCACCGATAGGAATTACCAGTCCTAATTCTTCTGCCATGGGAATAAAGTGGTTGGGTGGGATGGTGTCATTATTTTCATCTACCCAGCGAATTAGGGCTTCAAGCCCTATTATTTCCAGCGTTTTAGTATTGATTTGAGGTTGGTAGTGTAATTTAAATTGATCTTTCTCTAATGCTTTGTAGAGCTTTGCTGATAAGTCCAAATGATGAAGCGTTTCTTTCTTCATGGACGGGGTGTAGAAAATGTATTGGTTACGGCCTTTGGACTTCGCTTGATAAAGTGCAACGTCGGCACACTGAATCAGTTGTTCAGAATTTTTACCGTTATCTGGAGAGATACTAATACCCGCACTAAAGTTTTGGATGATTTGATGAGAACCAAATGCAAAGGGCAAGGACAGATCGTTTTGAATTCTATTTAAAACACTTTTGACGTCGTTGATCGATGTGACGTCACCGAGCAAGATGCAAAATTCGTCACCGCCAAAATGACTAATTCGATTTGCGTCGCCGTCATTGCGAAACTCGCCGTTGGAACTGTCATTGGAACTGTCATTGGAACTGTCATTGGAACTGTCGTTGGATTTGTCTTTGGGAATATTGTGACTGAGTTGAGCAATGGAATCATAGGCGCGCATATTTTTGGAGAGGCGAGCACTCACTTGGCGCAATAATTCGTCCCCTGCGGAATGTCCAAAGCTTTCGTTGACTCGTTTGAACATGTCCAAATCGATTAAAATCACGGCCACTAAATGGCCCGTATGTTGGCTGCGGTTAATGGCGTTACTGACTGCCTCTTTAAGACTTGCTCGATTGGGAAGGCGGGTTAATTGGTTATGATTGTGTTGATACTCTAACTTTTTGGTTTGCGAGACCACTGCTTTGACTAGTTTTTGATTTTGATCTCGGATGACGTTTTGTAGTTCAGTGCTTTCTATTGCGTAAGCACAATTTTGAATAATGGCGGTGAGGCCTCGTTTATGGCGGCTCTCAAATTGTGTCATTTCTTTAAGATAACCAATGAACATGCCTCTGATTCGAGACGGCGTGGCAATGGGTGTCAGTACAATTGTCTTATCTCGCAATACAGTGATGGTGGGTTCGGTGAGGTTAAGCGCCCATGCAAAATCGCCATTATCAATTAATTGTTCAAGGTCTTCGCTAATTTGATCCTTTTGAGCTTGAGTGTCGGTGTAGATTAGATGGAAGCTGGCTTTTTTTTCATCGACCCCGCAAAACCCTATTTGGTCAAATTCGCAAATTAGCTTTGTATAGGGTGCCGTTTGTTCAAATATTTCAAACGGTGTTTTTTCGGTATCTCCTTGAAGATAAAGCTGACTAATTGAACTAAAAATATCTAAAGCCATTAAATGCCAGCGATTAAGGTCTTCTAAGAAAGTAATTCTTTCTTTAAAGCGATCCTCAGGCATTATTTCTGGTTTAGGTTCGGGCATAGAGATTAGTGCCCTTTAAGAAATAGGTTGACGGTGGATTGGTACTGTTCATCGATATGTTTGATGATCGTATCGAGAGCGCTGGTGGGGATGTGAAGTGCTTCCCAGGCCGCCTCATCTAATGGCGGTACGTATTTTTCGCCACTGGTACCGTAGTTTAATCCATGAGCAATCCAGTCCGCCACGTGCACCAGACTGGCTGCGGCGTTTTCGTTAGGGGCTTCTTGGGGAGCGTGATGATAATGAACCGCCTCTTGTTGAATTTCCGGTAAGTTCCACATTTTCAATAATTGAGCGCTAATGTCAGCGTGATCAAACCCTAACATTTCTTGTTCTAAGGGTTGTAGTAAACAATCTTGTTGGTCAGCCTTAATCAAAACAGCGGTTTCTTCATCGGGGATTTTGGAAAGCAATAGGATGCGCCCCATGTCGTGAAAAAGTCCCATCAAATAATAACGTTCAACATTGGGTTCCCGTTGGTAAGTTGCGATGACTCTGGCAGCAATGCCACAGGCGATGCTGTGACGCCAAAAATCCTCCATGTTGAGCCGGTCTTGATCAATGCCATCAAATTTATCGATGACGATCGTGGCCAGTACTAAATCCCTAAGCTGTTTAGTGCCAATGACGGACACTGCTGTATAGATGGAATCCACTGGGTTACGAGTTTTGAACAGCGCGCTATTGGCTAGTCGTAACATTCGAGCGGCTAGTGCAGGGTCAGAGGATATCAATGCGCCGATATGCTCGAAGGAGGTGTCGGGCGCGTCAATGGCTTCTTCTAGTCGGGAGTATATGTCGGGCAATGAAGCGATTGAAATGTCACCCTTTAGAAGTTCGTTAGCGTCCATGTGCATTTTGCTCCGCCATTTCCTTTGCTTCTCGAAGAATTAACAGCCTTTCGAACTCAGCGATGGGGGGATGTTCATGTTTGTTAAACCGAAATCGATCTTCGATGTGCTGTTTTGCGGCGATTAAATGTTCCTCTGATACTTCAACATTTGGGAGCGGTTGGCTAGTGTCGTTCCCACTAATGGTGATTTCTGAAATCCCCCAAGTTTTCAGTATTCTGATTTGAGAGTCGTTGAGCACGGTGCCGCTTGAAATTAATAGGCGACCACTGCGATCACAGATATCAGTGCCGGCCATCATTCCACTGCTTACTTCGTGAACTCGAATATTTTGCATTGCTCTAACTCTGAAATTATTGCATTCCCTCTCTATTAAATTTAGCTTGGTTTGTAGCGTTCGGCACAAAAGAATCGCTAGTTCAATTCGATGAGCAGCGTAGAAATTGGCTGTGAGAGCTAAGTAATTAAAATATAAAGCTGAAATGTTAGCGCGAAGAAATGAAATATAAGCTGGGCGAAACGTCTGATTATGACGTTATGAACGTAAACCCCAGTAACATAAAAGTAAATTGAATATAGCCTATTGCTTTGAAGGTCTAGTGTATTGAAGGTCTAGCGCATTGACGGGGATGCCAAGCCAAGGGTGGCCGAGCTGAGTGCAATCGTGGCGCACGCCTAAAAAGCCTCGGCAACGTGAACGCAGAGGCTTAAGTGATAGGCTTTAATGCAGTGTTATGTTGATGCTTAGGTTTTAGTAAGTTGAATTTTCTCACTATTTCTATGAGAGATTAGTTGGCTGTGGCTTAGCCTTTATCAGTCAGCAGTTGTTCCAACATTATTTCGTAAATAGAGGAAACTTCCCCTAAATCGGAGACTTTGACGCATTCATCGACTTGATGGATGGTGCGATTCACCGGGCCAATTTCAATCACTTGAGTGCCTGTGGGGGCAATAAATCGTCCGTCGGATGTGCCGCCTGCAGTGGACAGTTCGGTGCTGATGCCATTGGTTTTTTGGATCGCAAATTGAGCCGCTTTCACCAGTTCGCCTTGCTCAGTAATGAAGGGTAGGCCGCTTAAGGTCCAGTCAATGTGATAGTTCAGTGAATGTTGGCCGAGGATTTTCTCGGTTCTCGCTTCGAGACTGGCTTGGTTCGACTCGGTGGAAAAACGGAAATTAAATACCACTTCAATTTTGCCTGGGATGACGTTAGTCGCGCCGGTGCCGCTGTGGATGTTGGATATCTGAAAAGAGGTAGGCGGAAAGTACTCGTTGCCATGGTCCCAGGTTTGTTGGCTTAATTCGGTTAAGGCAGGAGACGTTAAGTGAATCGGATTTGCCGCTAAATGAGGGTAGGCGACGTGTCCTTGTTTACCTTGTACGGTTAATAGCCCGCCGAGGGATCCGCGGCGACCGTTTTTAATAATATCTCCTGGGCGCTCGGTGCTGGAGGGTTCCCCCACCACACACCAGTCCATGGTTATATTATTGTCTTGCAGGTACTGAACCACTTTAACGGTGCCGTCGAGGGCAGGACCTTCTTCGTCACTGGTAATTAAGAAACCGATGCAACCTTTATGATCCGGGTGGTTGGCGACAAAGCGTTCGCAAGCAGTCACCATGGCGGCCAAGCTTCCTTTCATGTCGGCACTGCCTCGACCATAAAGGTAGCCGTCTTCCACCGTGGCATTAAAGGGGGGGTGAGTCCATTCCTCGAGATCTCCGGTAGGCACTACGTCGGTATGGCCGGCAAATACTAACCGTGGCTGAGTCTCGCCACGAGTGGCCCAGAAATTATCCACGTCACCAAAACGCAATTTCTCCACCTTGAAGCCGAGGGCCTGCAATCGCCCAATCATTAGCGCTTGGCAG
>NVTH01000230.1 GCA_002401525.1 Moraxellaceae bacterium
ACGGCCTAGCGGTATTACGTTCCTCGGTACGCGAATATTTATGCAGTGAAGCGATGCATAGCTTGGGTGTTCCCACTACTCGAGCGCTCAGCTTGATGTTAACCGGCGATCAAGTGATGCGAGACATGCTTTATGATGGCAATCCCGCATTAGAACCTGGCGCCGTGGTATGTCGAGTAGCGCCGAGCTTTCTTCGTTTCGGTAATTTTCAATTGCCCGCCTCTCGAGGGGATTTGCCGCTATTACGTCAATTGTTGGATTACACCATTGAGACAGACTTTCCCCACTTAGGTGAGCCCAATAATGAGGCGATATTGAAGTGGTTTGCGGAAGTCAGTGAGCGTACCTTGACGATGGTGATTCATTGGATGCGTGTGGGATTTGTGCACGGTGTAATGAACACGGACAATATGTCCATTCTCGGACTGACGATCGATTATGGACCCTACGGCTGGTTAGAGGATTATGACCCTGATTGGACGCCGAATACTACGGATGCGGGCGGGCGTCGTTACCGATATGCGCATCAGCCTCAAGTGGCTCATTGGAATTTGCTGCAGTTAGCGAACACCATTTTACCGATTGTGGAAGATAAGTCAGAGTTAGAGTCCATACTGCAACAATTTGCAACGGATTTTGAGCAGCAGTACGAGCAAATGCAGCTGGCTAAACTAGGCCTTCAAACCCAATGCAAGGACGATCAGTTTCTGATTGCGGAATTGTTAGACATACTGGCATCCGTTGAAACCGATATGACATTATTTTATCGGCAGCTTGCGGAACTTGATTTGTTATCGCTAGGGTCAAAATCTTATCAAAACCAATTGATGAGTGTTTATTACCAAGCGGGCCAACTGACTCCCACCTATTGGCTTCGATTGCATCAGTGGTTGGAAAAATATGCGCTGCGCTGTGAGGGAGAAGGTTTAAGCCTCGCTCAGCGCAAGCAAAGGATGAATCAGGTCAACCCTTTGTATGTATTGCGCAACTACCTTTCGCAGCTCGCGATTGATAAAGCGGAACAAGGGGATTTTTCCGGCGTGGAGGAGCTTCTGAGCGTATTATCGAACCCTTATGCGGAACAGGCTGGAAAAGAACACTTGGCAGAAAAAAGACCCGAATGGGCAAGAAATCGGGCGGGATGCTCGATGTTATCTTGTAGCTCTTGAGATAGGAATAAGCAGGACGTTATAGGGATAACGCCCTGCCTATGTTTCTTTCAGGACTAGTTTCTTTCAGGACTAGTTTCTAATCAGGCGTACACATTGCCTATCAGGCGTACGCACTGCCTATGGCTGAGCTTGGCGCTACTTCAGCGTTAGGGTCAACAAGAGTCGGGTCTGATTGTTGTGCATGATAAATCAAATCACTTTGACCGCTGGCCATACTTTGAATGTTCGCGAGTTTGCGTTCTTCAGCTGAAGCCCAATTATTGTCCCAATCCATTAGTTTAATATTCATAATTGGGTGCCACAGCGTGGGCACCAAAGCGAGCATCATGGAGGGGATATACCCTAAAATCGTTGTGGGGGCATCATGATCGAATGATTTGAGTTCCCAGAATTCCACGTCTGCGTCCGAGTGGTGATGGGAATGCCTAGGCACTGCGCAGACCACCCAATTGGCCATCCGTTCATTGCTATTCCACGAATGCCTCAATTGCATGGGCTCAGATGGAACGCGCACTAGGCCGTAATGTTCAATGTAATTGGCGGACTCTAAGGCAAAATGGGAGGTCAAACCAAATAAAACCAATACAGGAAGTGCCACCCAACCTGCCAAGTAGATGTATCCGACAGTCATTATTGCCTCGATTATCCACCACCTCATCGCCTCATTTTTCCAGCTCCAGGTCGAAAGTCCCATTTTACTTAAACGTGTTTTTTCAAGATCCCAGGTCATTTTGTATTGGCCAAGAATTGAACGTACCGAAAAGTGGTAATAGCTTTCTCCCCGAAGTGCAGTGGCGGGATCTGCAGGCGTAGCCACAAGATTGTGATGCCCGTAGGGGTGACGGATAGAGAAATAGGTGAAATAGCCAGTGCATTGGCCTAATCGGCCTATTAAGTGGGCGATAGGCCGATCTTTGCGATGCGTGAGTTCATGACCCACAACCACGCTAGAGATAGCGACTGCCGCGCCACTTAATAGAAAGCTGGTCCCAAGAAATAACAGCGACGATTCTTCCCGAGCGGCTAGTGTGTCAAAGCCCGTTAATGAATGCACTGCGGCGCCTATGCCGAGCATGTCTACTTCTGGTGCTGCGATTAACCAGACACATACAATTTGAGTTAAAAAGGCGCCCACCATTGCAATGTACTGTAGCGGATAAAATAACTCTGGGTGGTCGAATTCCCAGTCTTCTAAATCTTTGCCAAAAAAGAGCTCTCCCAATAGAACCAGCATACCGAATGCGGCACCCACCCAGATGAGAGTTTCACTGCAAAATAACATAAACGGAATTGAGATGACCCCCATAATGATTACTAAGAAAAAACGGCCATAGTTAAAACTGGCTTTTATTGCGTCAATCATTGAAACATTACTCCTTGAACGTATTGGCACTTTAAGATAGAAGTTCTAAAGTGTTTTTTTATTGTTTTGACTTCTTTTGAGTAGAAGCTATTGCGTGCTTTGACGACCTAATAACGGCCTCTTTGAATTCACTTTTACTGCACCTTTAAAACGCCTTTAGCAATAGCATTAGTGGTCCCTATCACTGTGATTTAATAAAGGTGCTATTCCAGGGAATCATTCGGTCTGCAGAGGACGATAATTTCCACGACCGCAGCTATAACAGATTTGATTTATTTCAACGTTATTGCAAGTAATTTCGACCAAAAAAAGTGGCAAACGAAATTCTGGCCAGAATTCTCAGATAGCGACTCTCACCCTAGGAAAGATTAATTGACTTTTGTTCTGGCTTTGACGTTGGTTGTGATTCTAAATCTGCTTTCGGACCGAGTCCTAACGGTTGGCTGTTGTGGACATTGGCGTTTTTATCTTGAGGCACGGCATGGTAATCGAGCCAGTTGGGGCGTCGAGTGCGCCACCAATAATTCACTGTAGTATTCGGCCAGTTGTTGGTGATTTTACCGGTCTCTGTTTTATACCAACTACTGCAATCGCTTGCCCAGACCCGTTTGCTTAAATCTTGTTGCAAATTTTGATTATGGCGTTGTTGCACATCGTATCGTACGTCTAAGTATTTTAAATTCTTCTCGTTCAGAGTTTTGATACATTGCACGATGTAGTTAGCCTGGGTTTCAATCATGACAATGATTGAATTGTGCCCCAAATTAGTGTTCGGACCGTAGAGCATAAAAAAATTGGGGAACCCGGTTAAGGTGATCCCGAGATAGGCTTCTGCACCATCCTTCCATGCTTGATTTAATGATTGATGGTTTTTACCCTTGATTTGTAACGGCGATAGGAAATCGGTTGCTTCGAAGCCGGTGCCTAGAATGATGGCGTCCACGGCTCTCTTTGTGCCGTCGCCCGAATAAACATTATGGGCATCAATTTTAGTGACTGTATTGGTGATTAAAGCCACATTGTCGCGTTGCATTGCAGGGTAATAATCATTGGAGATAAGCACTCGCTTACAACCGATTTGGTAGTTAGGGGTTAGTTTTTGTTTAAGTGCTGGATCGGTAATATGTTGGCCCATAATCGTTTCGGCTGCTTTAACAAACCGCTTGCCTAGCCAGCTATCTTTCTTAAAAGCCATAAAAGATAATTCGAATTGCCAGTAGAGCAGGCGTCTATAGAGCCGAATCAATGCAGGGTAGCGATTAAAGTGCCGATGCTCGGCGTCGCTGTATTCACGGTCGGGTTTAGGCACTATCCAATTGGGGCTACGTTGATAGACGTCGAGTTGTTTTACCTGTTTCGCTATTTCAGGAATAAATTGAATTGCGCTAGCGCCGGTGCCGATCACGGCGACTGATTTCCCCTCTAATTTGAAGTCATGATCCCAGCGCGACGAATGAAACAGAGTGCCTTTGAAAGAATCTAGCCCAGGAATGTTAGGGTATTTTGGTTTATTGAGTTGGCCCAAGGCGGAAATAAAAACGTCTTGAGTGAGGCGCTGCCCATCGGCTCTAGTAAGTGACCACTTACCTTTGTTTTCGTCAAAGTCCGCGTGGGTTATTTCTGTGTTGAATTCTATGTGTTGGTAAATGTCGTATTTAGTCGCGCAGTGTTCTAGGTAGGCTCTTATTTCGTAGCAATTAGAAAAACGTTTGCTCCAGTTGGGATTAAGCTCGAAGGAGAATGAGTATAGGTGTGATGGCACGTCACATTCGGCGCCTGGATACGTGTTATCCAACCAAGTTCCGCCTAGCTTTGATGATTTTTCGTAAAGCGTGAAGGAATCAAAGCCGGCCTGTTTTAATTTGATCGCTACGCATAAGCCAGAAAACCCTGCGCCTAGAATGGCAATAGTTTTTGGGGCTTCTGCGTTATGAGCTCCGAGAGTTTGATTAGGGCGCACGGGTAAAGGCCTCTGTTAGATTTTATGATTATTGTTATAGGTGAAACTAAGTGTATTGTTAGCGTACTTCGTCAACGAGTATACCAATTAAAGGGCTTTAGATTGGCTTAAATTGATGCCTGAGGGCCAATATAATTCCTTAGTAGGGCCTTTTTTTGCGCCACTTTTCGCCGGATCTTAGTATCTTTAGGTTCACAACATAACTATTTTTGGCGGTATTTTACACTTGACTTGCAATTGAAAGAATATACCCTTCACGCTTTCAAAATTTACAATTTAGTAACAATTAGAGTTAAGGAAGTCGTAATGTCTAACTTTGAACATATAAAAAAATGTCGGCCTGTAAGTAAGTGTTTGTTGCTTGGGGTGGTCATTTTAAATCTTACAGCCTGTGGCGGAGAGAGTCTTTCCGATGAACCATTGAGCGTGAGTTACGACGGAATATGGCAAGGGGTCTATACAACGGAATGGGATCCTACTGAAAAACCACTCTATATGATCGCTAAAGATGACAACGCTACAATAATATATGACGGTTATAACCTCGCCACCAGCGGGTTACTGACGGGTGATTCGGCGGGATTTAGTGTGGACCCAAATACGAATTTTACTCAGGGGCTTTCGGCTGCGATTTATTTAAGGCAGGAAACTATTGACGCTGAGGTGTCCGATGGGGGATTGACGTTGTCCTACGGCGGGGAACTGAGCGTTGATGACATCGCCTTTGGCTCAGTTATGTATTTATACACTGGATTTAATGCCTATGATCCATTTGAATTGGGCTTTATCGTGAATGTTGATCTTGAAAAAACCCCTCAATCGTATAAAGGGAACATTTGGGAAACGGATTTGATGACCCTGCCGATCTCTTTAGAGGATATCGTAGGCACTTGGAGTGGGAGCTCGATTAGTATTGATACGCTTCTTCAGGGGCCTACGATACTCACTTTGAAAATGGTCATTGATGCTAATGGAGATATATTGGCGAGTGATAGTGATGACTGTACTTATGAGGGGACGGTGATCGTTCCCGATGAGTCGGTTAATAGCGCAGAATTTTCCTTAGAAGCTCAAATATGTCCGATTATAGAAGGTGGACCTTTACTTGAAACCTTCCGATTGAGGTATACCGGACCGGGCTTTCTAAATGCAGAAAAAAATCGATTTACTATTGGATTGGAAAATGGCAGCAGTGTCATTGCCATGACCTTATCACCGCAATAATTAATATTGTGTTTTTATAAATCTAATCCGACATTCTAATATTGAGAATTGACCAACGGCTCTGACACTGATGTGTTTGAGCCGTTTTTTTACGCTACGATTCGATATTAAGCTGTTCTAAAACGCGGTCCTTAAGGTGTACAAAGCGCATGTTATTTGCGTCGTTGCAAAAGTCAGGATCGACTTCGAGTTGATTGATTGTTGTGGCGATGGCCTCTAAATTATTTGATCTGTTGAAGAAGCCGTTGACTCTTTTTTCGAGCGCTCTCATCAATGGATAGTCTCTGGGGCTGGGTTTAATGCCAGACTGCAGTTTTTTGCCGTAAGCTGCGGCTTCAAGAACGATGCCCATAAACCGTTCCCGGTCACCCAATCGCGTTTGCTTGTTGAGGTCTGCCGCGGCGAGACTTCCCATACTTGCTAACAAACCCAACGGAAATGAAGCGCCTAATGTGGGAGCGATTAAAGCAACGGAAGTGCCTAGTGAACCGTAGGCGGTTACTTTTACGGGCAAACTGATGATTGATTTGGCTGCGACCTCCTCAAAACTTTTATGTGCTTTTAGATAACACATTGGGGCGTCTAATGGGAGGGCGTTTGCGAGATCAATCGGTTCGTTATTGGATAACTCCGTTGATTGATTGACCGAGGCATCGGAGTTCTGCTTAGTAGAGCCAGAGTCCTCGCCAGCATGGGCGATATTGTGCCACGTCGCAGCTAAGCAAACTAAGCAAAATAAGGCCACCAGGATTGTCAGACGTTGATAAGGGATTTCGTTACGG
>NVTH01000231.1 GCA_002401525.1 Moraxellaceae bacterium
AGGGTAAACCAGTCGATCTTCGAACAGCCTAAGCCCTTCATGTACAAAGAGCCTTACTAAGTCTTCAATATCTTCGTAGTTTGTACAGCCAAAACTGCGAAAACTTCAGTTTTGATAACTGCAACTTCAACGTCCAGAAATAGAAAGAATCCTGCGGACGAGTCGTCATGTGGAAAGAGTACAACCTCGTAAACTCTTTCACCCTCGAGTGCTCCTTTCAAGGGCCTAGCAAAGGAATCTACAAAGACTGCCACTTCACTAGTCTTTTGAAATATGACGATAATTCCAATTTGGCGCGAACTGCTCCATCAGCCCTTGATCCGCAAAAAAATCGATATGGCTGCAGGCATCATGGGACACCACCATTTTTGAAGCATGGCCTCTTTCGCACAGCTTGACGATGATCTGCACTCGCTTATCCGTCGGCAAATAAGAATCCAAACCGAAACGATCCATGCCAATGTAACTTCCTCGATCTAGAATCGCTTCTAAATAATCAATGTCATCAGAATCACCACAATGACCAATGACCACGCGGGATAAATCCACGCCTACCGCATCAAATACATCTTGCTGAGCAAGCCCCGACCGATTGGCTACAGAGGTGTGGGTGGAGATGGGAATCCCAGTATGCTTATGCGTTACCGCGGCTGCTTCTAATAATTTTCGATTTATCGGCGTCACCCCCGGATGATCCGTGGCGCATTTGATAATCCCCGCCTTCGCGCCCGTTCCATGAATGCCCACCTCAATATCACCAATCATATACTCGGCCAATTGCTCCGCAGACCAACCCGACATCCAGGGTTCTTCATTCCAATAAAACCCCGTTGCGGCGATTACATTGACCCCAGATTCTTCGGATACTCGGCGAATAATATCAATATCACGGCCTAAATTAATCGGAGTAAGGTCAACAATGGTATTAACCCCCAGTGCTTTGGCCTGTTTTAACTCTTCAATCGCTTTGGGGATTTCTGTGTTGGCATCAAACCATTCCGTAAAATTTTGTCGCATGGACCAATTCGACACCACAATATGCTCGTGCATCAAACAAAACCCTATTTCATCCACTGAAATAGGCCCTAATACCGTTTCCACTTTAGACATAACGTCATTCCCTATTATTGTTTTTCTTCACTTCAGAAACCTACCCAACTAAACCTACCCAACTAACCTACCCAACCAAATCAATCCGCGAGTCGGTCAAAATCCCTGCACAACTCCTTGACGGCCCGGACTCAATCTAAATATTGACGTAAACGCCCAAAATAAAAAAGACCAAATAAATTCTATTCAGGCCAAATTTTGAAATGGCACTAAATCCAGCGCGCAAACTCTAACCCTGGAAAAAATCGCACTAAATTTTAAGCAAAAAAAAGGTTTGCTCATGAACCCCACGAGCAAACCCAAACAATTTCTAACATTAACTCAAAATCAAGCAGCTTCAGCGAGAGGCTGTTCCTCATCCTGCTGACTCACCACCTTAGTCAGTATCACCACCCTGGAAATACACTGAATGATAAAACCAGCCAACGCGAAAGAAGCCCAACCCAACACCACAAACCCCCAGTGAATCGGCGCAGCAAATAGTTCTTCGGCATAAAAGAAAGTATGGCCCCATTCGTTAAAGCCCAAATTAGGCATAATCAACAAAGGCGCGGAAACCACAATGGCCAACGGCAGAGAGACCCGGCCCTGAAAATCGGGCAAACGCGTGTGCACCCATATAAAGGCCATGATCAAACCCGCAGCTTCCAATGGCAAAATCATATAAAACAAACCGATATGTGTGGGCGTAAAATCGGTGTCTCGAATCGTCACCTGGTGCCAAGCCGCGTCACTTTCAGCAAACACCCCTAATGACAGCATTCTTAAAATAGCCGCCAAAATAAACACAGAAAATATTAAGTAATAACTGCCCAGTTCTCGCTGCGGCGTAATTTTTTCCATCGCTCGTTCTCGTGACGACCAAACGTAATAAATTCCCACCACGCCAATCAACCCGATCAGGCCCAACTGCGCCCACATCAAATTCATCCAATAGGTTTGAAATTCAGGCTCGAAATAATCCAGGCCATACTTAAAGGAATAAATTTGCTGATACCACCGATACCCACCAAAGAACAGACCCGCTGAAATAGCGCCAATGATAATAAACAGCTTAGGGACTTTGGGAAATCCTTCATCATTAAGCGGATAAAAAATACGGTCCCCCAAAGATCGCTGCGGCACATCATTTAACTGCTCCACACTAGCCGACATAATTACATCTCCTTATTATTTAGTGTTTATCGAAATTATCGATCCTTGATTATTCTCACTAACAATTCTCCAACAATCTTCTCACTATTCCTAAAGACCTGGCCACAGAACTATTTTTTTGCTCCTTGATTGATTTTTTAAAACAAAAGCGGCCTATGCCCAATCCATCTGGCCACATCCGCTTCAGTACATAAGGGGGAGTTTCAAACCTTGTCTAGCTTAGCATAAAACCATTTCATGGCTAATTTCTGTTTGAAGCTTTTAGCCTTATTACGAGTACAAATTAGGCCTAATTTCAACGTTGCTATTAAATAGCCCTGACAAATCAATTCCTAACACCTGCATCCATATGGACGATATAATTACAAATTATGGAGCCACATAAAACCTGCCCCTGTCATTCCCGCACCCTCACCGTCATTCCCGCGAAGGCGGGAATCCATGTCAATAAAAAGCATGCTGCTTGAATCTCCAGCACACCTTTCATTCTTACATAAAGAAAAATAAAGGGCAGAGTTTAGCTTCATTGTTTTAAACACAATGGATTCCCGCCTTCGCGGGAATGACGGTGGGGTGCGGGAATGACTGTGGGGGTGCGCGAATGACGGTGGATGCGGGAGTGACGGGATTGGGCACCCGGTAATGGCGCAGAGAGGCGAGGAAAATATTGACCAGAGCGGCCATAAAACAACGTAACGATTCAATAATGATCTAACAAAAAATGCCGCCGTTTAATTTAACAACCCCAGAAACCACTTCTATAATCAATGCGCCCCACTCCAAATATTCACAAACACTTGCATTCGACATAATAATAAGATAAATGAATGGTGTCTAAAGCGGCAACCACCGAATTCTGTGATCACAGGAAACTTCAATGGAACATAAATCCAGCCCAGACACAGCGCAAAAAGCGAACCCCGGTACGACACCAAACACGATACCGACCACAAGATCAGGCACAGCAGAAGAAATTGTGGTACTCCAAAATGTAGTCAAACAATACCCTCTCGGAAAAGTCACCGTCGAGGCGTTAAAAGGAATTGACTTAGTTCTTTACGAAGGCGAATTTGCTGCCGTTGTGGGGGCATCCGGCAGCGGTAAAAGCACGCTGCTCAATATGATTGGTTGCGTCGATTTACCCACCAGTGGGCGTGTTTTTATTAATGGCATCGAAATCGGTAAACAAAACGACAAAGAACTCACCCGCCTGCGTTTATATAATCTTGGGTTTATCTTTCAAACCTTTAATTTAGTCAACGTGCTCAGCGTATTCCAAAACGTCGAAATGCCACTGCTGCTGCAAGGCAATTTTACTCGCAAAGAAAGACTGCTGCGGGTGGACCAATTACTCGACCGGGTGGGTTTGCTTACGCATCGCAACCATCGCCCGAATGAGCTCTCAGGGGGGCAACGCCAGCGGGTTTCCATCGCCAGGGCGTTAGTCGGCAAACCTAAAATCGTCCTCGCCGACGAGCCCACCGCGAACTTGGACTCAGTCACCGGAAAAGAAATTATCGACCTAATGCAAGAAATTAATCACACCGACCACACCACCTTTCTTTTCTCCACCCATGACGAAAGAGTGGTGTCTCGAGTGCAACGAATCATTCCCATCGAAGACGGCTTACTGAAACAACCTCAATATAACGACGCACTTAATACTGCCAACGCTCTCACAGGGACACGCTAAGATAAGCGCACTGATATGAATACATTGATATGGACAGACTAATATGGACCTAGCCATGTTGGGTTTAATGAACCAATTGGCGTGGCGTAGCCTATGGAGTCACCGAGCCAAAAGCTTGGTCGTCGGCACTGTCATCGCCTTAGGCGTTTTTATACTAGTACTCGCAGACGCCCTGTTAGACAGCATTTACGACGGCATGGAATCCAGCATAACGTCCAGCATCACTGGCCAACTGCAACTTTATGACAAAGAAGCAGAAGACAAACTGTCGTTAATGGGCACCTTGGGGAATTTCCTAACGCAACCCCATTTCGGCCAAATTGACGATTTTGAAATTGTCCGTCACACGGTAGAAAAACACCCCAACGTGGCCGCCGTGATTCCCATGGGAACCGACAGCGCTTTGATCTTCAGCGGCAATAATATGGATCAAGCACTGCAAGAATTACGCGACGCACTGCATCTACTCGCCCCCCTCCACTCAAACCAAATCATGGTCGCCCTGCAATCTCCCATCGCTCGCGTGCAAGCGATTATCGAACACCTTAATCACGAATATAAACTGATTGCTCAAGTCACCGGCCAATCCAAAAGCACCGCAGCGGCGATGAAAAACCTCAAAATCGTCAGCGCTGAAGATTTCTGGCAACAGTTCGCCCTCACGCCCGAACCGCAACTGCAATTTCTCGATACCCGCATCGCCCCTTTAATGGACGATAGCATCCCGGTTTTTTTAGAGCTATTGGGCACCGATTTAGAACGCTTCCAAACCCATTTCGGACGTTTTAAAATAGTCAAAGGCGCGCCTGTTCCCAGCGGCAGACGAGGCTTGCTTATCAATGATTTCCAATACGAAAAAATAATGAAAGATCGCATGGCGCGTGTTTTTGATTCAATTTCAGAATTGAAAGCAAGCGAAAACACTCGCATCGAAGAAAACAAAGCGCTGCAAGACTACATAAATCGCCGCAGTAAAGAGTATAAAAAATGGATTCTTTCATTTGATGGCCAAACCGCAGAAACCATCGCCGTCGAACTTCGTCAATTTCTAGGCCTTCCCAAAGCCTCGTTAGAAATCTTAATTCCGCGTTTTATGGACCTAACGGATGATAACTTTGAACGACGTAAAACCTTTTTCTATGAAAAAATAAGGCCAGAAATAAAACTTTACCCGGTCAATATTGGCGACGACTTAACCCTCAATAAGTTTGGCAACGGCGACTCTCAAAGAGTTCGTCTATACGGCACATTCAAATTTGACGGCGTTGAAAACTCAGGTTTTAGCGGCCTCTTCCATTTAGTGGATATGATTACCTTCAGAGAACTACACGGCTACTTAACCGAGCAACAAAAAATAGAAATCGCCGCGCTGAAAGAAGAATTTTCCACACCGGAATGGGACCGAAATGACGTTGAAAGCGCCCTATTCGATAATGCGGAAACAGAAATAGATTGGTCGTCCTTTGACAATGAGTTTGAACCAAACCAAGCACCCAGCTCAGGAATAAATGCAGAGATAAGTGCCGATTTCCAACTTAACCCCGAAGGCTCCCAAAGTATCATTAGCCAAATAAACGAAGCCCAGCAGAGGGTGTACCCCCAATCAGAAATAGACCGAGGCGCCACAGTCAGCGCAGCGGTGATATTAAAAGACGTCAGCCAACTCGAACAATCAGAACGAGAGATTGCAGCACTACTGGATCAAGCGGGCCTCCCGGTTCAAGTCATCGACTGGCAAACCGCCTCGGGCCAAGTGGGACAAATGATCACCGTGATGAAAATCGTATTATTTATTTTCATCATATTCGTCTTCAGCGTGTCCATGGTGGTAGTAAACAACGCCATGCTTATGGCCATCATCAATCGTTATGGCGAAATTGGCACACTGCGAGCCATCGGCGCGAGTCGAAACGTGATCATGGGGATATTTCTAATCGAGAGCTTTATTCTCACAATAATCGCAAGCCTTATAGGCGCACTGGCGGGACTGCTATTCGTCATCTACCTCAGTCACGTTGGCATCCCCGCACCTCGATTGGAAATTCAATTTTTATTTGGTGGACAAAGACTCTACCCCACCATGAATGCCGACAATCTATACCTCGGGCCACTGGTGATTCTATTAGTGGGAGTCTCAGCAACCTTTTACCCCGCCTTACTCGCCACTCGAGTGCCTCCGGTGGTGGCAATGAACGCGCGCGAATAGTTAAACCAGTTTAAACAGCGGATTTTGTAGGCAGCGCTCCCACTGACGGGACAGAAGGAAAGGATGCCCTTTATTCAGGACCATCGGAGGCATGGATGCCGACGTGAGCTTACAGGGATGTATTAACAGC
Organism: Moraxellaceae bacterium; assembly: GCA_002401525.1. Taxonomy (GTDB): domain Bacteria; phylum Pseudomonadota; class Gammaproteobacteria; order Pseudomonadales; family UBA3067. The sequence continues at coordinate 6,295 of NVTH01000231.1, forward strand.
GAGTCATGAATGAAGGGGATCGTTTTCTTCTGGCTCGTTAGTGATTGCTGCCTTGGCAGCAACATGTTCCACAGGCTTTAAACAAAGGAAACATCATGGGACTTTATTTCACCATCGCCTTTCGTAATTTAATGCAAGCTAAGCGCCGCTCCATACTGCTGGGC
>NVTH01000232.1 GCA_002401525.1 Moraxellaceae bacterium
AGCCTGCAAGATTGGTTTTTAAAATACGAGTTACAAGCCGTCCCGGGTGTTTCTGAAGTGGCCACGGTGGGGGGGATGGTGAAGCAGTATCAAGTGATTGTGGAGCCGGACCGGTTACGTGCTTTTGGGCTGCCGCTGTCTCATATTCAGACCGCGATTCAACGCGGCAATCAAGAAGTGGGGGCGTCGGTGGTGGAGATGTCCGAAGCGGAGTACATGGTGCGGGCGACGGGTTATCTACGCGGCGTCGAGGATTTAGGCAATATCCCCTTGGGGGTCAATGAGCATGGCACGCCTTTGTTATTGAAAGACGTGGCGGAGATTACGGTAGGTCCGCAAATGCGACGTGGCATCGCAGAACTCAACGGTGAAGGGGAAACGGTGGGCGGGGTGGTGGTGATGCGTTTTGGAGCCAATGCCCAAAAAACCATTGAACGGGTCAAACAAAAATTGCAAGCACTGAAGTCAGGCTTACCCGATGGCGTGGAAATTATTCCTGTTTATGATCGTTCAACATTGATTGAAAGGGCAGTGAACAATTTGTGGGAAACGCTGACTGAAGAATTAATCATGGTGGCGTTGGTGTGCGTGATTTTTTTATTCCATGTGCGTTCCGCGTTGGTGGCCATTATCAGTTTGCCAGTGGGTATTTTAGCGGCGTTTATCGTCATGTACATGCAAGGGCTTAACGCCAATATTATGTCCCTTGGAGGAATCGCCATCGCCATCGGCGCCATGGTCGACGGTGCCATTGTGTTAGTGGAGAACTTGCACAAGCACCTGGAGCGCGAAGAAGTCACCGACGAAAACCGTTGGCAAGTAGTGACCAATGCGGCAGTGGAGGTGGGGCCGTCGTTATTTTTCAGCCTGCTTATTATCACCGTGAGTTTTTTGCCTATCTTTACTTTGCAGGCCCAAGAAGGACGAATGTTTGCGCCGTTGGCCTTTACCAAAACCTATGCTTTGGCGGCAGCGGCGATTCTTGCTATTACCCTGGTGCCGGTATTGATGGGTTATTTTGTCCGCGGACGAATTATTAGCGAACGTCAAAACCCTCTGAACCGGATTTTGATTAAGTTGTATCAGCCTGTTTTGGAAGCGGCGTTGAACTCACCGAAAGTGACCTTGGGATTGGCCTTGAGTTTATTGCTAGTGACGCTTTATCCCGCCAGTCAGCTGGGCAGCGAATTTATGCCGGTGTTAGACGAGGGCGACATGATGTACATGCCTTCTACCTACCCGGGGATATCCATTGGCAAAGCACGGCAGATATTGCAGCAAACCAACAAGCTGATTCGTACTGTGCCGGAGGTGGACAATGTGTTTGGCAAAATGGGACGGGCGGAAACCGCGACTGACCCCGCGCCGCTGACCATGATTGAAACGTTTGTGCAATTAAAACCGCGAGATCAATGGCGTCCAGGATTGACCCCCGAAGATTTAAAAAAGGAACTAAATCAATTGGTCTCTTTGCCGGGGTTAACCAATGTTTGGGTGATGCCAATCAAAACTCGGATTGATATGTTGGCCACCGGCATTAAGACGCCAGTAGGCATTAAAATCGCCGGTCCTAACCTCGCTGAAATTGCGAAAATTGGCAAACAGTTGGAAATCATTGTGAAGGATATTCCGGGCACGGCGTCTGTTTACGCTGAGCGGGTGACCGGCGGTCGTTACATTAAAGTGGATATTCAGCGCGCTCAGGCGGCGCGTTACGGCTTAAATATTGCCGATGTGCAACAGGTCATTGCCACGGCGATTGGGGGCATGAATGTGACGCAAACAGTGGAAGGGCCAGAACGCTATCCAGTGAATATTCGTTATCCACAGGATTATAGAAACACGCCCGAGGACATGGCCTTGTTGCCGGTGGTGACACCTTCGGGGCAACGAATCTCTTTAGGCGATGTGGCCAATATATACATTGAAGATGGGCCGCCAGGGATTAAAAGTGAAAACGCCCGTTTAAACGGCTGGGTGTTTGTGGACCTTGCTGACGTGGATGTGGGCAGCTATGTAAAGCAAGCCCAGGCCATTGTGCAGCAGCAATTGGATTTGCCGGCGGGATACTCCATTACTTGGGCAGGGCAATACGAGTACATACAGCGAGTGAAAGAAAACCTCACCGTGGTGGTGCCTTTCACTTTAATACTGATCGTCGGGTTACTTTATCTTAGTTCACGCAGTATGACCGAAGTGGTGATCATTCTAATGACCTTGCCTTTGGCGATGGTGGGTGGCATTTGGATGATGTATTTCTCAGGCTTCCACTTTTCCGTGGCCGTGGCGGTGGGGTTGATTGCCTTGGCTGGGGTGGCGGTCGAAACCGGGGTGCTTATGTTGCAGTACTTAAAGTTAGCCTGTGCTGCTAAACCCTCTGAACAGATTGGAGGACAGAATGATGTTGGGGGTCCGAGTAATGTTGAGGGTCTGAGTAATGCTGAGCAATTACGCGATGCGATACGGGACGGCGCTTTAATGAGAATCCGGCCGGTGATGATGACTGCGATGGCGGACATTGCCGGCTTAGCACCGATATTATTTGGCACTGGCACCGGGTCGGATGTGATGAGCCGAATCGCTGCCCCCTTAGTGGGAGGCATGTTAAGTGCGGTGCTGTTGACCTTGATATTGTTGCCAGTGATATTTCTATTGGTAAAGCAAGCCTATGGGGTTGGGCTGGGAGGGGAAGCGCTTGAAAGTAAAGAGCCATTTTAAACGCTCTATTTGAGCCTAAATATCCTCCAGTGATGGACTATCTACCTTGGTTCTAAGGGCTTGAATCAGTTGGGTACGCTGGAATTTTGAGCTCAAATTTAGGCAGATTTCGGTTTGATTCTAAGTCGTATATAGATAGAATGGCGCGCTTCTCTATGCTGATTTATCAGTCAACAGCATGGACAAAAAGTGCCAATTGATTAGTATCAGTCCAATCGTGGATTGATTGATAAAATGCTAATTTTCAATGATTTAATAATGCAGCATCTAAGTGACCATGGATTTAAAAAACACCAGTAAAATCAACCCTCTTTCGACCCTGGTGGGTAGTGAATACGTTAAAGCGGGAATTGCTTTACTGTTTTTAGTGGGAGTGATGTTTTTTGCCGCTACCGGCATTAGTCATGGCGAAGTCAATATTATGCTGGTGGTGGCTGCCATGATAGGCGGTTACATGGCGATGAATATTGGAGCCAATGACGTCGCCAATAACGTTGGGCCTGCGGTGGGTGCAGGGGCATTGTCGTTAGGCGGAGCCATCGTCATAGCGGTGGTTTTTGAATCTGCGGGCGCGTTGTTAGCCGGAGGTGAAGTCGTCAGTACGGTCAAAAAGGGCATTATTGATCCTGCGTCTATTTCCGATAGCGAAACGTTTGTGTGGCTGATGATGGCGGCACTGTTGGCCGGTGCGATTTGGCTTAATATTGCCACGGCATTGGGTGCTCCAGTCTCCACGACTCATTCCATCGTCGGCGGGGTGATGGGCGCAGGCATTGCTGCCAGTGGCTTTGATATTGTGAATTGGGGGAAAATGGGGGCGATTGCCGCCAGTTGGATCATCTCGCCGGTGATGGGCGGGCTTATCGCCGCGGCATTTCTGTATCTGATTAAACGCACCATTACTTACCAAGAAGATATGTTGGAGGCGGCGAAGAAAGTAGTCCCTGTGCTTTCCGGGTTGATGGCGTGGGCATTTTCAACCTACCTTATTCTTAAAGGCTTAAAAAAAATCTGGAAAGTGGATCTTATTCCTGCGTTAGGCATTGGTGGATTAGTGGCGATTGGCATTTATTTTTTGGTGCGTCCGATGATTTCCAAAGCGGCAAGTTCATTGCAAAATGATAAGGCCAGTGTCAATCAGTTGTTCACCTTGCCACTGATTTTTTCAGCCGCGTTGCTTAGTTTTGCTCATGGCGCCAATGATGTGGCCAACGCAGTGGGGCCTTTAGCGGCGATTAATGAGGTGTTTGCGTCCGGGGATATCGCTAAAAAAGCCGCTATTCCGATGTGGGTGATGATGGTGGGGGCGTTGGGCATCGCGATTGGATTGGCGTTGTACGGTCCTAAATTAATCCGTACGGTGGGCTCGGAAATCACTGATTTAGATAAGTCGCGGGCTTTTTGTGTGGCCATGGCGGCCGCGATTACGGTGATTATTGCCTCGCAACTTGGCTTGCCGGTAAGCTCTACCCACATTGCCGTAGGGGGGATCTTTGGGGTGGGGTTTTTGCGTGAATACCTAAAGTCTAATTACCAAGGCATGGTGAATGAAATTAAGCACCATCAGGCCGGTAAGCCCGAGGCTATTGCGGAGTTTTTGAGGCAGTTTGAAGACGCCTCACCTGAGCGTAAAAAGGCCATGCTGAAAGAAGTGAAGAAAAAATCCAATAAAGCACACATGGGTAAGAAGGAGCGTAAGCGTCTTAAGAAAGAATATAAAAATGAATTAGTAAAGCGCTCCCATTTTATTAAGATAGCGGCGGCTTGGGTGATTACTGTACCGGCTTCTGCAAGTATGGCAGGCATGCTGTTTTTTATGATTAGAGGGGTTATGCTGCCCTAAGCCGTTGGTTTTTGATGGTTATCAAACTTGAAGTACGTTATTTATGACTGCATCCGATGAAGAATCTCAGGCTCAGCTTAAGGCGCACACCAAAGCCGATGTTGCGAGTGATATAACTGGCGATGCCCGTAGCGATGTCGGTAGTAATGTTGCCAGTAGCCAGCTTGATGATAACGCCGCCAGCAACGCTATGGATTGGGGCGTTTACCGGCGCTTATTAAGCTATACCGCTAAATACTGGCTAGCAATTTCAGTGGGCTTGTTGGGCTTTGGGATTTATGCGGCAACCCAAGCGGCGTTTGCAGAATTATTAAAATACATTATCACCTCCGTTGAGCAGCAAGACCTTTCCGCGCGCACCATGATTCCTTTTACCATCATCGGTATTTTCTTGTTTCGCGGTACGGGGAGTTTTTTAGGGAATTATGGGATTGCCTACGCCTCACGTAACATCATTCATAGTTTACGTTTGAAAATGTTTAATAAATTAGTCCACTTGCCCCATTACTTTTTCAGTGCTCAACCCCCTGGGCATTTGGTGTCAAAATTTACCTACGACGTTGAGCAGGTTTCGGTTGCCGGCAGCGATGCGGTGAAGATCGTGTTTCGAGAAGGCTTAACGGTGATTGGTTTATTGGCCTACCTTTTTTATCAGCAATGGATTTTATCGCTGATTTTTCTCGCCACGGTGCCGGTGATTGGTCTTACCGTGTCCTATGCGAGTGGTCGGTTTCGTATGTTAAGCAAGCGCCTGCAAAAATCCGTGGGGGACGTGACCCACGTGGTGTCGGAATCGATTCAAGGGCAGGTTGAGGTGAAGTCTTTCAGTGGCGAAAGCTATGAAAAAAATAGATTCATGCGTGCCAGTCGCTATAACCTCCGACAAAGTATGAAATTGGTGGTGGCCAGTGCGGTGAATACGCCAGTGATTCAGCTTATTGTTGCGTTTGCATTGGCTGCCTTAGTTTGGTTGGCCTTGGGAATGATGGGCAGTGCAAGCGCGGGGGAATTTGCGGCCTACGTGGCTGCCGCAAGTATGTTGGCAAAACCGATTCGTCAATTGACCCAAGTGAATGTGAAAATTCAGCGCGGTGTGACGGCGGCGGCATCTGTCTTTGAATTAATCGATCAGACGCCGGAACAAGACCTGGGGACTTACACTGTGGATCGGGTTAAGGGCGCCGTTGAATACAAGCAGGTGGTGTTTGCTTATCAGGATGAAGCCGTTATTAAAGGCGTCAATCTTAAGGTGGCTGCCGGAGAAACCGTGGCTTTGGTGGGGCGTTCCGGAGGCGGGAAATCTACCCTAGTGCAGTTGTTAGCGCGCTTTCACGACATCCAAAGCGGTGAAATTCTTCTCGATGGTCACCCTATTGCTGATTACAAATTAGCGGGTTTACGTAAAAATATTGCTTTCGTGAGTCAGAACTTTACGCTGTTTAATGCCTCGTTGGCGGAAAATATTGCCTATGGGATGGAAGGCGTCAGTTTGGATGCCATTCAGCTTGCCGCAAAAAAAGCCCATGCATTAGAATTTATTGAAAAATTACCGGAAGGATTTGCCACTCAAGTGGGGCACGATGGCATGCAATTATCCGGTGGGCAACGCCAACGCATCGCCATTGCGCGGGCGATTTTAAAAGATGCGCCGATTCTAATTCTGGACGAGGCCACCTCAGCATTGGACACCGAAAGCGAGCGTTATATTCAGCTTGCGCTAGAACAAGTGATGCAAGGTAAAACCACGTTTGTCATTGCGCATCGTTTATCCAC
>NVTH01000233.1 GCA_002401525.1 Moraxellaceae bacterium
ATCCGTATCCAACTCCAGCCACAAACCAAAACTCAAATCATTGTAACTCGCGATGAAATAAAGCTCATCGTCTTCGGAATCTGTGTGGGGGTAGTCGTAACGCAAGTAACCAAAATCAACCCCGATTCCATACTCTTTAATCTCTGTGGAATAGCCGAGATATAAATCCATCTCGATGCTATTCGCGCCATCATTATCGCCGCCTTGGTCAGCGCTCGATGCCCAGATTCCAGCGTAAGCGCCAGAATCATGGGTGAAATCGAAGCCACCCTGAATAGCAGGTGCATTATTAGATAAATCCTGCCCTCTGAAAATATAATGCGTTAGTAAACTAACGTTGGCCGTCACTGCGTCATCGGCCATCGCCATTTGTCCAAACCCAGTCAACCCCATGGCAGCAACGCCGCCCATAGCAACAATATTGCTTAACTTACTCATCCTATGATTCCCCTTATACATACTATTAATCAAACAACTATTTTTAGTAGAATCTTGTTGCCCTAGTATGTGAGACCATCAACCACTGAATCAATATGGCCCCAAACAAGTGCAAGCAGGATTCATGCCGGTTTTAAAATGGATATACGCCCCAATAGCTTACAAGCGAAGTTGGAACAAGGCTGTCAGCACAAACGCTCCATCCTGGTGCAATTCGAACAACAAGGGAAAGAATTGGTGCGCCCACAGCCTCAGTCTTGTGCATACCCAAAATCCACCGCAATATAATTATCTGCGATAAATATGGCAAATATAGTTACATAGCAAAAACCGAATAACAACGCAGAGTTAGCAATATAATTGAGGATCTTTCTGGCTAAATTTATTTTCATTGTTACAATCATTTTTTGCCTCTGCTCTTACGCCTCCACGCAATGAACTGACGCCGTTCATTGAGGCCAAAGACCTATAATGACCCCACCCATTGAGCTATTTTGAGCACCGCTATGAACCCAGAAGAATTCGTACGCAAAATCGGCAACCGCATTGAAAGCGTTCTCCCCAAAGGACTGTCCGATACCAAAAAGGACCTGCAAAACAATATCAAAAGCATCCTCTCAGAATCGCTTTCCAAACTAGACGTAGTCAGTCGGGAAGACTTTGAAATACAGCAAGCCGTGCTGCTGAAAACCAGATCACGACTGGAAGCACTTGAGCAAAGACTCCAGCAATTAGAAGATCAAATCGAAAAACAATAGCCAGAACTAACAAACTCTGACCTTTATCAAATCCAGTTTTGTTGTATTTAGTCTTGTTAGCGATAGCTTTACTGAATATAGCTTTACTGAATATAGCCCTACTAAATATAGCTTTATTCGATTTCGCTTTATTAGGTCAGCCCTACCCAATCAAGGAAGAACCCACGCAATGTCATTAGCAGTCATCCATACGCGTGCGCGTATGGGAATCGATGCCCCTCTCGTCACCGTAGAAGTTCACCTCTCAAACGGATTGCCTGCCCTGAACATCGTCGGCCTGCCGGAAGCCGCCGTTAGGGAAAGCAAAGACCGAGTTCGTAGCGCCATCATGAACTCTCAATTCGACTTCCCAACCCGAAGAATTACGATTAACCTCGCCCCCGCCGACCTTCCCAAAGAGGGAGGCCGGTACGACCTAGCCATCGCCCTAGGAATCCTCGCCGCATCCGAGCAAATCCCTTCGGCACCGCTAGAGCCTCTCGAATTCCTCGGGGAACTGGCTCTTTCTGGGTCACTTCGAGCCGTCCCCGGCGTACTTCCAGCCGCATTGGCCACCCGAAAACAAGGCCGCACCTTAATAGTGCCCATCCAAAATGCAGAGGAAGCGAACCTTCCCAGCGGCGCAAAGACGATTGCAGGCACCACCCTCTTGGAGATATGCGATTACCTACGAGGAGCGAACAGTGAAAGCGATAGAAGCGCCCATAAAGACAATCAGTCAACGCTTTATCAATCCTCACTACCAACCACCCAAGCCACTTTTACCGGCCCCAATCTCAATGAAGTCAAAGGCCAACACCAAGCCAAAAGAGCGCTCACTCTCGCTGCCGCTGGCGGCCACAGCTTACTCATGTACGGCCCACCAGGCACAGGCAAAACCATGCTAGCTTCACGCTTGCCAAGCATCTTACCCCCCATGGACGAGCGAGAAGCATTAGAAAGCGCCGCCATTGCCTCCATCAGCGGCAAATCATTTGACCCCGCCACGTGGTTACAACGGCCCTTTCGAGCGCCACACCACACCGCTTCAGCGGTGGCGTTAGTCGGCGGAGGCAGCACCCCCAAACCAGGGGAAATATCTCTTGCGCACAACGGGGTATTATTTCTCGATGAACTGCCCGAGTACGACCGCAAAGTGCTCGAAGTATTAAGAGAACCCTTAGAATCAGGGTCCGTGGTCATTTCTAGAGCCGCCTCTCAGGCCCACTTTCCGGCAAAATTCCAACTCGTCACCGCAATGAATCCTTGTCCCTGCGGATACCTTGGAGACCCCACCCATCACTGCCAATGCTCAGACAAACAAATCAAACGCTACAAAGCAAAACTCTCCGGCCCACTGATGGACCGCATCGATCTGCACATTAACGTGCCTGCGCTTTCTCACAGCGAACTCAGCAGCGCACAAGAAACCACCTCCAGCGAACAAATCCAACACCAAGTATGCTGCGCCCGAGATCGCCAATTAAGCCGACAAGGGAAAATCAACAGCGCACTCTCAAGCAAAGAAGTGGATCGCTATTGCGCACTGCAACCATCCCAAGCGCTGCTGATGGAAAAAGCGTCGCAACAGCTTGGCTTTTCGGCACGCGCCTATCACCGCATACTTCGCGTTGCTCGCAGCATCGCAGACCTTGAAGAGTCTGAACAACTCAGCACTCAACATCTTACCGAAGCGCTTCATTACCGCCCTCAGGCGACTTAACACAGCCTCTCGACAGATCCTAGAGACAATGCGGATAAAAACTAAAATATTGTCCACTCACTATTCCACGAATCAAGGTAAAATCATCTTCCCAGTAGCCACATGAATTAGGTAGTGTTGTCTTGGCAGATTTAAATGACGCGCAAAACGAAGCGATCAAATACATTGACGGTCCATGCCTGGTATTAGCCGGAGCGGGGTCAGGCAAAACGCGAGTCATCACGCAAAAAATCGCCTACCTGATCCAACAATGCAATACCCCGGCCCATAAAATAGTCGCGCTCACCTTTACTAATAAAGCCGCCCGAGAAATGAAATCCAGGGTGAGCCAGATTATTAAAGGCTCCCAATCGCGCGGCCTAACCGTTTCCACCTTTCACAACCTGGGCTTAAAAATCATTCGTTCCGAATGTAAAAAACTCGGCTTAAAATCAGGCTTTTCAATTTTCGACGCACAAGACAGCGGCCAATTAATTAAAGAGCTTTTGCTGCGCGACCACGACGACGCCGCGGACTTAGTGCAGCTTTTACAATCTCAGATCTCGAGTTGGAAAAATGACTTAGTGCGCCCCAGCGAAGCCATTAGTTATGCCAAAGACAGTAACGAACTCATGGCAGCGACAGTCTACGAACATTACGACCGCCACCTTAGAGCCTATAATGCGGTGGATTTCGACGATCTAATTTTACTGCCTACGTTATTATTCAAAGACGACCCCAGCGTACTCGAACGGTGGCAAAATCGTGTCCACTACATGCTTGTGGACGAATATCAAGACACCAATACTTCGCAATATCTTCTGGTTAAATTGCTTACCGGTGTTCGCTGCTGTTTTACCGTGGTGGGAGACGACGACCAATCCATTTATTCTTGGCGCGGGGCGCGACCTGAAAACCTTGCCTTACTGGCCAGTGATTACCCCAAGTTAAAAGTAATTAAACTGGAACAAAATTACCGCTCCACCCGCACCATATTGGCAGCCGCCAACCACGTTATCAAAAATAATCCGCACGTTTTTGAAAAAAGATTATGGAGCGAACTGGGTGTCGGGGATGAAATACGCATCATCCAGTGCAAAAACGAAGACCAGGAAGCCGAACGTACCGCCTCTGCATTAATGAGTCATAAATTACGCTACAACTGTCACTTTCAAGATTATGCCATTCTATATCGCGGTAACTTTCAATCTCGAATTATTGAGTTAAAACTACAACAACTGCAAATTCCTTATCACGTCAGTGGCGGCACGGCGTTCTTTTCCCGAGCGGAAGTTAAAGACACCCTGGCCTATTTACGTTTAGTGTTTAATCCTGATGACGACAACGCATTTCTGCGTATCGTCAACACCCCACGCAGAGAAATTGGATCAAGCACCTTACTCAAACTTGGCGAATACGCGCAATCACGTGAAACCAGTTTATTTCAGGCAAGCCAGGAATTTGGCTTGCAGCAAATTTTAAACCAACGCAATCTCGAGCGATTATTACGATTTGTTCACTGGATTGAAAAAACCCAACAAAACTTCGAGACCAATTGCCCTGCTAAAGCCATGAAAGAAATGGTCGACGACACAGGATACGAAGCCTGGCTGTTTGAACAGAACAAAAACGCCAAAGCTGCCGAACGTAAAATGGAAAACATTCAGCAGCTCATTGACACTGTCGAAAAGATGACCAAAAAAGCAGAAGAAGAGGGAGACGAAGCCAGCCTAAAAGACATCGTTAATAAATTAATTCTGAGAGATTTACTTGAACAGCAAGAAGAAGCCAACGATCTCGACCGAGTACAATTAATGACACTGCACGCCTCCAAAGGACTGGAATTTCCTTACGTGTTCTTAATCGGCATGGAGGAAGAACTACTGCCACACCGCAACAGCATCGAAGAAAACACCATTGAAGAAGAGCGGCGTTTATTTTACGTGGGCATCACTCGTGCGCAAAGACAACTGACCCTAAGCCTTACCAGCCAACGAAAAACCTACGGCGAAACAAGCAAAACTATTCCCAGTCGTTTTCTAGACGAATTACCCGAAGAAGGGGTGATTTGGGAAAATAAAGATCAACCCAAACCCGAAGAAGAAAAAAAGGCCATCGCGCAAACTCACTTGAGTCATATTCGCAGCTTGTTGGGTGAGGGAAGTTAAAAACCTAGCCTGCCTATAGCGTCAACGTCATTCACTAAAGCGGAGATAGTTTACGGCTTAGGAGTACGCAACGCTATTGGTTAGATTACGTTTAATTTAGATTACGTTTAATAGTGGTAGCGACAAGAAATGATCGTTAGCTGATTGTCGTCAACTATGTAAACCAAGCGATTGCTTTCATCAATACGGCGAGACCAAAACCCAGAAAGATTTTCCTTTAAAGGCTCAGGTTTACCAATTCCTTCAAAAGGGCTTCTTTGAGTATTGGTGATGAGTTTATTGATCCGCTTCAGAGTTTTTTTATCTTGGTTTTGCCAGTAAATATAATCTTTCCAAGCCTCTTTCGTCCAGGAGATAACTTCAATCATCCGCTAACTCATGGCCTTTCACTTTCCCTGAACGATATTGGTCAATTGACCTTGCCAAATGCGCCGCATTGGCCGGACTTTTTAATAGATGCACCGTTTCCATTAAGCCATTGAAATGATCGAGGGACATCACAACGGCATCCGCAGCATCTCGACGAGAAATCACAGTGTAATCAGAATCTTCAACCACCTGATCTAAAACACTTTTTAACTTATTTCTAGCTTCTGAAAAATTAATAACCCTCATAGAACACCCCGCTATTGTACAATATAATGGACAAGTATAACTTGTCTGCTTAATTGTGCAAGTGGACGGAGCCCCATTTGGGATGCCCCCCTTATTAAAAAGGCCTCACATAAGAGACCTTTAATTTTCCGCTGATGCACCCGTAGTTAACTTAGGTCTCTAACCGGACCTCAATACCTCGACTACGCATATACAATTTGGCTTCTTCCACAGTATGTTCACCAAAATGAAAAATACTGGCGGCCAACACCGCATCAGCCTTACCTTTTGTCACGCCATCCGCTAGGTGCTGTAAATTACCCACGCCACCGGAGGCAATAATCGGCACATGCACTGCATCACTAATGGCCGAGGTAACATCAAGATCAAATCCATTTTTGGTGCCATCGCGATCCATACTGGTTAACAGTATTTCGCCGGCCCCAAGACCAACCATTTTAATAGCCCATTCAACCGCATCAATACCGGTGGGTTTACGACCACCATGGGTAAATATTTCCCAACGCGGCTTTTCTCCTGGCTGACTCACACACTTGGCATCAATCGCCACAACAATACATTGCGAGCCAAACTTTGCCGCCGCTTCACCGACAAAATCAGGGTTAAACACCGCCGCCGAATTAATCGCAATTTTATCGGCGCCGGCATTTAGCATGCGTCGAATATCGTCC
>NVTH01000234.1 GCA_002401525.1 Moraxellaceae bacterium
CTCGTTGACTAATTGTTGTGCTGTATCGAGGGCGATTTCAGGGGTGCCTAGCTGGTGAGACCATTGTTGTAGCATCTCCCAGCCCCAAATATAGCTGGGAGAATGTTGGACTGCTTTTTGGATTAAATTGATAGCTTCTTGGGCATTGCCTTCTTTCCATAACAAATGGGCCAGGGAGCCGTAAAGCGTGGGGTTGAAGGACTGTGCTTTTATAGCAATTCGAAGTAAATCGATGGCTTTGGAAAATTCTCCTTGTATCTCATACAGGTCAGCCAGTTGATAAACGGCTTTACTCCAATGAGGAGAAATGGAAAGGCTTTTGAGTAATGATTGTTCTGCATGATCAAAATCGCCGCTAAGTCGATTTATTTCAGCTAGCTCGACCCAAATTCTCGGAATAAGTGGGAAGTAATCCGTTGCCTGTTGCGCAAGGCCGAGCGCATAGTCTAATTCATTTTGATTGGTTTGAAAGTGTATGAACGCAATCCAGGCTTGATATAAATCTGACTTTTCTTGGAATAATATTTTAAGATAAGGTGACAGTTCGTCACTGCTTAAATACATTCTCGCCAAGTTATAAAAGTCCAATAATGTTTCACCAAGAGTGGATTGGAGGATAAGCTCGTCAAAGATGAACTTTATCTGGATCTTTTTTTCATCGATATCGGTTGCGGTATTGAGGAGTTGATCAAAACAGTGTGAATGATCAATTGAATTTTTAATCGCTTGTTGAAAATAGTTCTGTGCAGAAATTAAATCGAGGATTGTGAGGTAATATTTCCCCATCATTTCTAATACGAAGACATTGCCTGGGGAGATGCTTTGGGCTTTGATATAATAAGGCAGAGCCTCGATTGTTTTCTGTTGTGAGGTGAGAACTTCACCCAGTTCGCACAAAGTATCTACATCATTAGGGAAATGTGTCAGGCAATTTCGCAGCGCTTGTTCTTTTTCGAGTAATTGATGATTTTTAATCCAATGGATTTTAAGTTGTAATAGGAATTTGTTGCTTGGGTGAAGTTCTAATTTGCTGTCGATAAAGGAAATTGCTTCTTGTTCAAGATCCTGGTCCATTTTGAAGCGTACAATATTTTTGATTGCTTCAGAATTGAGAGGATCGGATTCCAGTATCTTTTCAAATGCTTGAATTGCCTTAGTCGGCAAGCCGAGACGCTCGTAGAGTGCCGCTAGGGTGGGTAGAAAGTCATGTTGGTGACTACAGTCTTCCGCTTTATCTAAAAGCTGTTTTGCGAATTCGGTTTCACCGTTCTGTAGATGAATGTTGGCTGCAAAGGCGAGGAATTTTCCGTCGCTAGGGTGGACTTGAATTACTTCGCTAATTATAGTTTCAAGTTCATGGTGCTTGCCGACAATTTCCAGTGCTTTACAGTATGAAAACGCTGGCGCTGATGATTGAGGGAGAAATTGTTCAAAGCGATCTTTAAGAAATATCAGTGCTTGTGCTTTTTGGTGGCGGTGGGTTGCTGCTTTAAAGTAACTTTCAGCGTAGAGTTCTTCTTTGTCTTCCAGGCAGGTCGTAAGACGGTAGAGAAATAGTCCTTTATCAAATTTACGTTGATCCCATGCTAGACATGCATAGGCGTATAGCGCTCGTGAATTGGTGGGCAGTTCACGAAGAATGGTTTTAAATAGTATTTCTGTTCGTTGTTTTTGTCTGTGGTCGAATTTAAGTTCGTCTGCTAGCAAAATGAGAAGATGCGCGGAGGGGTTATTAGAATGACATACTTCTTCGAGGTAGGTCATGCGTTCGCGAGGAGTCGCCAGCGAACGCATTGAATTGATTTTAGATCGCACTAAATTGACGTCGTTTGGATAAAGTTGCAGCAATTTTTCGGTGTGTTTAAGGGTTCCTGCCTCGTCGTTTTCGTAGTGGCTCATGTGCCGCTGAGCAGAGAAACTTAAACGATGTTTGGGATTTAGCTGCAGCATTTTGTCAAGTTGTTGAGCTGCCTTTTTAGGATTATGGTCCTCTAGCTCGATGATTAATTGATAATAATAATCATATAATTCACTGCAAGGTAGAACGATGCCTTTTAGTTTCGACGCTTTTGCATGGGGTACTAACGCCATGCATCGAGGCCCCGTAGAGGCGTAGCGGTGAGCTGTCTCTTTAATTAGGAACTCTTGCAATTTTGGCGAGTAGGAATCTCGAATTAAGTAAACCCCTCGGAATTCATCGTAGCCGGTGATTGCTTGTAGGTGCCCACTGCCAGGTTCAACGGTGGCTAAGGTGATGGGGAACTCTAAGTCAATTAGGGTTTTAACCGCTTGAAGCTGAAGCTCAAATTCTTTAACGAAAAAACCATTCTCTTCGGCCCATTTTCGTTCTGCATGGCCAGGGGTTCCGTTGTAACAAATAGTGTTTTCTATTTCTGTTTGTGAAACGTCGATTTGCCAGTATTTGCACACGGCTGTGAGTGTCGCAGGCGCGCAAGTTAGGTGGTGTTGACGGACAAACGGCACGCTTAACAGAACTCGTTTCAATGGGGTCGGTTGTAGTTTTTCAGCGCTCTTTAGGTTATTTGCAATGGTCTGATAGAACGGTGCTTCACTTTGCTCGGCGAAACGTATGCATTCTATAAATTGTTTATTGAAATAAGCGAGATTGGATTGAATCGTAGCGAGGTGCTGTGTTGTTGCTGGGGTCGGCTCGTAGAGATGTTTGTTAATATAGTGGAGGATGGCAGGTACCTTTTTATACAGCTGATACTCCATCAATAAGTCGAGTAATTGAACGCCAATGCCGACACTTTCGAATTGTCTTAACGACTGCGTTAGAAGATGGATTGCATTCGCGGGTTTACCCGCCAGCACCCATAAGTAGGCGGCTTGTTGAACTGCACCGCGCAGAAGATTGTTATCTGTAATGAGTGGTTTGAGTTGTTGTAGGGAGCCTTGGTATTGGTCCTGCATTTCCAGGACGTAGGCATGGTCTAGAATAACGCGGGCATTTTTTGGATCAATCGCTTTTGCTTGATCTAACAAAATGGTTGCGTTTTCAAAGTCTCGATAGTGGGCTAATAAGTGAGCTTTGAAGGCGAACCATTGTGCTTTTAGCGCTGAATCAAAGGTTTTTAGTTCACCGGTTGCTTCGATAAACTGCAGCGCTGTTAAAGCGCCTTTGCGGATGGTCAAGGTTCTTGCGTAGTAATAGCAGCATAAAGCATTGTGCTGGTTGTTGCGCCAGCTCCGAATAAAGATCGCCTGCGCGGTGCGGCGCATGCCTAAGTTGTTAACGATTCGAGCCGCCCAGATTTGAAGGTCGACGCCCTGCCAGCTCCGAAAGGGTCCAAATAACGTTTCACCAAGCTTCAACGCTTGGAGGTATTTGCCTTGCTTGTAGAGCGCTTCGATTTTATCAAACTGGAAGGAAACTTCGCCTTTGAGGCGGTTGGCATCGGGAGGGTTATTAAACGCTGGATTAGCAACCATATTCCCTCGGCGAATGTCCGTATTCAAAAAGAAAGGCTTCTTTAAGCTTAGCGGTTATTTTGCGAGTGAAATAAATTACTGAAGTAGGAAAATAAGCTGAACGCTTAATTGGATGGTTGACCTGTCTAGTTGACCTGTTTAGTTGGCCTATTTGGCGGGCTTACCTAATTGTCTTGCACCGTAAGCTTACACGGTAAAGCTAAATGCAAAGCGGATTGCTAGGGAAAGAAACGAAAAAGCCGCACTTTCTTAAAAAAGTGCGGCTTTTTCTTACTCGGCTAGTCTGCTGTGTTAGCAGCGCTTTGCTTAAGCTGCTTCAGCAAGCTCGTCTCTGGCTTCGACTTCTGCCAGGGTGAGTGTAAGAACCCGTATGCGAGCGAAACACTGTAGAAGAAACCCTCCCATTGCAAACAGTCCCCAACCCAAGGTGACAAACCCCCAGTGGATCGGTGCGGCAAAAAGCTCTTCGGCATAGAAAAATGTGTGTCCCCATTCGTTAAGGCCTAGGTTAGGCATAATGAGGATCGGTGCAGAAGCCATCAGGCAAAGAGGTAGAGAAACCCGTTTGTTGAAATCAGGCATGCGCGTATGAAGCCATACAAATCCAATCACGATTCCCACTGCGCCTAGAGGAATCGCAAAATAAAACAGGCCTATATGAGTGGGTGTGAAATCAGTGTCTCTGATGGTCACCTGATGCCAGGCTGCATCTGCTTCTACAAACAGCCCTAAAACGGCGACTACCATGATGCTGCCGACTGCCATAAAGGTGAGGATTAAATTGTAAACACCCAGTTCCTTGAGGGGAGTGATATCAATGACCTTGGGACGTGTAAACCATAACCAGGGGACTGAGACGGCACCGATGATCATAATGAGCAACATTTGGGCGTAAAAAAGATTCATCCAGTAAGTTTGAAATTCGGGTTCGAAATAGTCCAGGCCAACAGTAAATGAGTAAGTTTGTTGGTACCAACGATAGACCGCGAAAATTGATGCGCCTACGGCGGTGCCAAGAAAGGCCATGAGCCAAGGCGCTTGAGGAACACCGTTTCTTACAGGGAAGAGCATACGCTCTAATAAAGGTGCCTCGACGGTTGCCGTGACAGGGCTTGAATGACTGACGGTAGTAGACATGATTATCCTTCCTAAATTGTTGTTTTTATGTCAAAAGCTTAAAATTTTAATTTTAATTTAAATCGAGGTGCTCTTTAAAGCATTCATATAAGGCCGATTATATAGAACCAAATAAGTACATAGGAGCGATTTCGTGTAAGTTTTTGTTAGTTAAATTTTATTTTTCAAGTGGTTAGAGGTAGTCTTCTGCTCGCCTCTTTGATGTGCCTGATTTTGGGCGTTAATCCGGTTAGTTATTATAATTATTGTTTTGGTGATGCCTTTTTAATACTCAGCTACTCGAGGTTGAAGGTAGCTCAATGTGCCTGTCATAGCAATCTAAAATAATGCATTGACATAAGCGCGCATTATCACGGGTTTAGCATGAGTTAGTAATGTTAGTTCACGAAAAGTTGACTGCTTCGAGCGACAATATTTTGCTAGGTTGATTTAGCGTTTTTTGATTAAGTGATAGATAAGGAATTGTATTGATGAAAGTCCGTGCCGGAAAAGAACCTTATATAGCCGATTCGAACAGCCATATTGGTAAATTAGTAAGCCCTTGGTGGAAGGACTTAAACCCAGAGGTGATCAACGAAGCGACTCAAATTGATCACAGCCCGTTATGGGCTTTCGTATTGGGTAAATTGCTCTCCGCTTTGGATTGGATTCCTCTGCTTGGATTGCTTTCTTTGCCGCATTATTTTTTAGTCCGGAAAAACCCTCAGAGCTTCTTCGGGGATCGAGATCAATGGGGGTTTTATAACGCCATTGCGGATAAAGGCTTGGCTGAAGGGATCTTTAAAATGCCGAAGACGCCCGAACTGGATTCTGTAGTAGAGACAGAAAAATTGAAACTCAAGGCAGGAAAACGGGTAAATCTTTCATTTCCCAGTACTTTTACTCCCGTTAATTCTGCCTATAAAGATCTATATTGGGTGCGTCATCCGCTGCGAAATATCATTGCTGAGTTGTCCGTGCATGAGGGGGGGCCTCGTCCGACGATAATTTTACTCCATGGCTATGAAACTGAAATGTATAATTTTAATCGCAGGCTGTTCTCCGCGAATGAGCTCTACGATATGGGCTGCAATGTCTGTTTGATCAAATTACCTTTTCATCGCCGTCGGCCGAAATCTCTTTCTGAAACCACTCATATTTTTCGCCATGGCCCTGCATTTACCAATGAGGTGATGGCGCATGCTGTCTATGATTGCCGGACAATGGTCAGCCATTTGCTCGATCAGCAAATCGCCAGCAAGGTGGCGATCGGTGGCTATAGCTTGGGGAGCTTTGTGGGCTCGCTGCTGGTTTCAGCCGAGCAACGGCTTCATTCCGCGATCCTGATTGATCCGGTGTTCCATGTTGCCGACACCTTTATGGAGTGGCCACTAGTCAATCGTTTATTAGGCAGGCTGCTTCCTCAGCAAGGGATCTCCTTGCAGCAACTCCGCCATGCCTATGCCTGCTGTAACGCGCTTACGTTTCGGCCTGCGATCGATACTACCCGGATTATGGTCATTGGTAGCCTGTACGACAAGCTCGCAATACCGCGTTATGTGAAATTATTGGCCGAGCATTGGGGGCAATGCTTATTGATTTGGAAGCGCTACAGTCATACGGCAATGCCTACTCCACGCCCGTTC
>NVTH01000235.1 GCA_002401525.1 Moraxellaceae bacterium
CTCCTAAAGACGTCTAACGCGCAAACACACCCCGCCAGTCGAACTGGTAGCGATCAAAAGTAAAAAATAGACCTACTCAGGGTCTATTTTTTTGAGTTGACCACATACCCTACCCAGGTATAGTATTGAAGGGTAAGCAATGCACAGCCTGTTAAAAAGGTGCCTTCTTCTCGCTTAACACAGAGACCAACACACAGATGATCGATGACACCACAAAAAATGAAGCTGAAGTTCGACTCAAAAAAGTCGAAGGGCAAATTCGGGGAATCTCGAAAATGGTACATGATGAAAAATATTGCATCGATATTATTCACCAAATCAGCGCCGCTGAAAAAGCACTTGATAAGGTAGCGAAAATTATTATGAAACGTCACATCGAAAGCTGCGTTCAAGAAGCCATTCGCAGCGGTGATCCAGATCAAAAAGTAGATGAGCTAATTAAAACGGTATTCAAGTTATCTGACCGGCACTAAACCAAAACCGAACACCAAACTATCTAAACCGCACCAGGAGATAAATCATGCAAAAAACTATTTCTATCAAAGGCATGAGCTGCCAAAACTGCGTCAAAAGAATTAACAAAATAATAGCAAAAGAAGCACAAACCTCAGAAATTAATGTCAACCTTGACACAGGACAAGCAACCTTCCGCTATGAGCCCAAGCGAACAGATCTTGACGCCATAATGAATGGAATCAAAGAATTTGGATTTGAAATAGTCGAAACCGAATAACTAGCCAAATTTCCAGGTTGCTTATTTTCAGTGGTTCAGCCTTCAGTAACTCTCAGATTCAGGATCAGATATGAACAAGGACACGATTAATGTCTATGGCATGACCTGCAACCATTGCGTAAAAGCCGTCACGCTGGCTCTGCAAAAAGTAGCCGGAGTGGATTCCGTCTCTGTTTCTCTCGATCAGGAATCTGCAACCCTAATTTATAACGAAAACATAGTCTCACTTTCACGTCTTAAGAATGAAATTATTGAGGAGGGTTTTTCGACTGAACCTGAAACATTAGAACAACACACTCCACAGCTAGGAACGCCTCCAGATACAAAACCCGAACTCGAATATAAAGACACCGAGTCCAGTTCTACAGGGGTCGTAGTTTCAGGCAATCAAACTGAATTAACAAAAACATCTTTTTTTGTAACCGGCATGAGCTGCGCGAACTGCGCCCAAACCATCGAAAAACAACTCAACAAACACAACGGAGTGCATCGCGCACGGGTCAATTTTTCAATCGAAAAAGCCTACATCACCTTTGACCCGGCGCTCGTCGACGAAACCACCCTTTTAAAACAGGTCCAACTAGCCGGCTACGACACCTTTACTCCAGAGAACGGCAGTGAAACGATTAGGGACGATCAACAAGCAATTCGTCGTTTTACATTCGCCGCCGGTTGTTCCATCCCGCTGGTTTTTATTATGTACGGCCAACCTTTTGACCACACCATTAACAATTATTTAATGTTCGCCTTAGCGACTTTAGTGCAAGCCTACCCTGCTCAAACATTCTATCAAGGCGCCTACTATTCGTTAAAAAACCTTGCCACCAATATGGACGTACTAGTGGCATTAGGCATTTCAGCCGCGTATTTCTACAGCGTTTTTGCTCTGTTTTTTATCGATCCAAAAGCGCATACCTTTTTTGACAGCGCGGCATTGATCACCACCTTTATACTGCTAGGTAAATTATTGGAGAATCGCGCCAAAGGAAAAACCAATCAAGCGTTAAAGAAATTGCTCGCACAACAGGCAGACAAAGCCCGCATACTTAAAGACGATCAAGAAATCGAAATAGCACTCAGTGATGTTAATGTTGGCGATTGCATTGTGGTGCGGGCCGGTGAAAAAATCCCTGTGGACGGCATCATTTCAAACGGTACCACGCGCGTCGACGAATCGATGATCAGCGGCGAACCCCTCCCGGTTGAAAAAACTATCGGTGATCAAGTCACCGGGGCCACCCTTAATCAAGGCGGCAAAATCACTTTCACAGCAGAGCGAGTGGGTGAGGACACGTTATTGGCTCAAATCGTCACCTTAGTGGAAGAGGCCCAAACCGATAAGGCTGAAATTCAAAAATTAGCCGACCGCATTGCCAATTATTTTGTCCCCATTGTGGTCATTATCGCAGTGATCACTTTTCTGGTCTGGCATTACAATTTGGCGCTACCAATTCCTCAAGACAGCAGTCGTTTCTTATTTTCATTTCAACTCCTCATCACCGTTCTAGTAGTGGCCTGTCCGTGCGCCCTGGGGCTAGCAACTCCCACAGCCATTATGGTAGGCAGTGGCGTGGGACTAGAACAAGGCATCCTGTTTAAAAAAGCATCCATCCTAGAACGTATTTCAAAGCTCGACGTGCTCCTGTTTGACAAAACAGGCACCATTACAGAAGGCCATCCCGAAGTGGAAGAAATTCTTGCCTTCAACGATCTCTCGGAAAGGGAACTATTACGGATCACCGCGAGCCTTGAGCAACACTCCAATCATCCGCTCGCCCAAGCCATCACTCGTGAAGCCAAAAAACAAACCACAGCGCTTGTGGAAATAAGCAACATCAATGAACACAGTGGTTTTGGAACTTCAGCACAATATCAAGGGCAGCCTTTAAAAGTTGGAAAATGGAAGTTCGTAAGCGATGACGACCCCGAAAACTCAAACACGTTCAAATCCGTGCAGGAAAGTATTAAACCGGGTCAAAGTATTGTGTATGTTTCGCTGGACAAAATAATAATAGGCGCGTTATTTCTCAACGACCCAATCAAAAAAGATTCAGAAATTGCGATCAAGCAATTACAAAAAATGAATCTTAAAACTGGCCTCATTTCTGGTGACAATCGAATCACCGCAGACTACGTTGCACAACGACTAGGGATCGATGAAGTAGACGCTGAAGTGCTTCCCGAAGATAAAATAAAAAAAGTAAAACAGTGGCAATCCAAAGGATTAATGGTCGCCATGGTAGGAGACGGCATTAACGATGCCCCCGCCTTAGCCCAGGCCGATATTGGTATTGCCATTGGCTCTGGAGCAGACGTCGCCAAAGAAACAGGCGATGTCATATTAATCAACGATTCACTGTTAGACGTCAATAAAGCCATTGCGTTGGGCAAGAAAACCCTACAGACCATCAAGTTAAATTTTTTCTGGGCGCTGATTTACAACGTCTTGATGATTCCGGTGGCCGCAGGAATACTCTACCCCAGTTACAACATCGTACTTCATCCAGAATGGGCGTGTATCGCTATGTGGATCTCATCGCTTACCGTGGTTGGAAATTCATTGTTACTAAAACATCGAGGCGCTGCGGCAATGGCTCGACAACCTAGCGAATAAAACATCATAAAAAATAACAGCAAGCAGAGCGCACACACGAAAATGACCACAACTAAAAACAAACTTAAAAAACCCTCGGTGTCTGAATACAGCGAAAACAACGTTCTTATTGTGCCAGAATCCCTCTATCACATGAGCGATGTAACCGCCCTTCTTCACGACGCTGATTCAGTGATTTTCTACAAAGACCTCACTGAAGAATTAATCGACATTGAATTCCACACCAACGCGCCCTGTATCGTCTATTTAAAATCCGGTCAAGAATCAATCACCTCAGCCGAGAACCAAGCCTTCCACCTTAAACCAAAAGATTTAATATTCTTCCCCAGAGGCATTAATCTACATTCTGACTACCGCAGCCAAAACGGCCGCCTGAACGCATTTTTAATCTTTTTCAATCAAGAAGTAATCAACGAATTTCTAGCGCAAAAAAACCCCTCCCAATTGACTCAAAACAGCGAAGTGTTTCAATTAGACAGTAATAATCTCTTCGACCTATTTTTTGAATCGCTGCTAGAAAGCGCTCCGCTGCTTAACAATTCAAAAACTGTTTTAAAATATAAATTATTGGAACTGTTAAATTTAATTGACCTTCAAGACCCTAGCGGCCAACTAAGAAGCAATTTGATTGGCGCAACAACAGCCTCCTCCAAAAGAAACATCGTCCGACTGATGAATCAGCATGCTTACGGCCGCCTAAGCGTCTCAGACCTCGCCACCTTATCCGGTCGTAGCATTGCCACCTTTAATCGAGACTTCAAAAAACATTATCAAACCAGTCCGAAACAGTGGCTAATTGAAAAACGGCTGGCATTTGCTCACACGTTATTGGTCGACACAAGCCAATCAGTCACCGAAGTAGCCGCTCAAATTGGTTACGACAATCTCTCTCATTTCATCAAAGCCTTTAAAAACAGGTATCAACTCACCCCTATTGAAATTAAGAACCAAAATTGATCGAAAAACCGTAGGCTTGATTGTTTTTGAACAACCGTGATTGCAGCAGACTGCTTTAATGTCCCCTCATTCAACGAGAGAGCATCGTCATGACAACAGTACGAGTACTACTAGAATCCACAGTAAAAGCAGACCAATCAACCGCAGCAATAAATTTCATTCGGCAAAATTTGCCTAATGTACGATCTTTTGAAGGGTGTTCACAGGTTAATATTCTATTTGATAAAGATCAGCGCACCATGCTGTTCGATGAAATTTGGACCAGCCCAGAGCATCATCAGCGTTATATAGAAAGCATCTCTAAATCTGGAGTGATGACCACCTTAGTGGGGTTCCTAGAAGCGCCGCCTTCAGTTAAATACCTCTACGCGTCGAGCCTTTAGGATTAGGGGGGCAGGGAAGAATAGACCAGGAAGTGCACAATCGACTTATGTGGGCACTGGTCAATGAGGCGCTAGGCGGCCTTTTCAGCATTCTTTTTGAGTGCATCCACTTCTCGTATATAGGTTTTCCACACCCATTGCAGAGTCTTAGCCTCGCTAAAACGTTGTTGGTTCGCTTGAGCCAACGATGCTTTGCGTAATTTCACAGCCAGAGTCTCTGCAGTGACTTGATCTCTTAATACGTAATACCCATAGCTTTGTAAGCCTTCCAGTAAAAAATCCAATTTGTCTTCAAGGCCCTGAAGCACCGGCGTTTCAATTCTATCGCTTTGATTAAGTCGATCTAAATACAAATCGATGCCTATAGTGAAGCCTCCTCTCGACCGATCACCTTCCCCCCCCAAGGATAAGTTATTGATCCCTATCAACTCACCATTCGCGGACAATAAAGCACTTCCTGAAAGCCCCGGTTTGGTGGTTGCGGTGTGAAAGATGCCTTTTTCAAAAGAAAATCCCTCCGGTAAATATTTTTTCTGACCGGACACAAAATCGGGCAGATTTAACTCATTAAACAACACCTTGCCATCTATTATGGAATAACTTGGGCGATGACTGAGCTTACCCAACACTGTGATCTGGTCGGCTATCAATGCCTTCGAGGCGGGCTTTATAAAATGGTATTTCTTTCGTTTGTTTCTTAATTTAAAAATAGCAATGTCGGCATAAGGGTCATTCACTAATAGGTCCATCTTGACCTTTTGACCATTGTGCAGATAGGCCTCTAGTGGCGGTGTTTTCTGATTATCAAAACCATGAGACACTGAAAAAACCACTCCGTCTGGAGAAGTGATCACGCCGTTGAACCTGTCTTGTTTATATTTAATAGTGACAATGGATTTTTTAGCATTGTCCATCCAATCAACATTCGCAACCGCCACAGGCGCCACCCCTAGAGTCAGCATCAGCACAGTCAATATCAGCACAGTCAGCGGCATCACTACGCCCCGACTCAAAAGCCTTGAGCAGTTTCTTTGATGATTATTTAAATCAGGGATTATGCCCATAGATTGACTTCTCTTCCGTCAAATAACATGTTTTTTAATTAAACCAACGAGATAACAACACTATTCACTATGACACCCTCAGAATCAAAACCGAATGTAGATTTCACAACTGGGAAGTAGAATCATTATCGCCCTACATCTAACGCTGATCAGGCACAAGCTGCCTTATAATGCCCTGACATTATAAGGCCACACAAGAAACGTTCAGTATCAAATTGTTTACGCCGATCAAAACTCGACTTATTAATGCGTAAATAGTGACAGAAAACCGCCATAGAGTGCAAACACACCAATCCCACATCATGCTAGGAGCAGTACGGGAGTATTCGATGCAGGGAATAGT
>NVTH01000236.1 GCA_002401525.1 Moraxellaceae bacterium
TCGAACAGGAAGACCTGGCGCGCTGGGCGACGGCCGCCGGCCTGACGACGTATGCAAGGGATCCGAGGGGCCGGCTGGCCCAGGTAGCGGCGCCGGGTGGTGTGACGACCGATCTCACCTACGACGTGCGCGGCAACGTGACCCGCTTGGCACTGCCCAACGACGTGGTGGTGATCTACACCTACGTCGGCTATCCAGTCATTATCTGGCTTGTCTCTTTGAGGGCGTCCGATGTTGACGCGATTATTCCTCAAGAATGGCCTGAGATCACGTTAATTATTCCTGTGTTCAATGATTTAGAAAAAGCCCAAGCGAAGATTGAGAATTTAACTCAGATAGATTATCCCAAGGATAAGTTGTCTATCTTAATGGTCTCTGATGGTTCAACTGACGGCACCAATGAATGCTTGAGCGTTGATCAACGGATCGACTTTATCAGCTATGAAGCTAGGCAGGGTAAACCAACCGCATTAAACACCGGAGTGATGCGCGCTAAGTCTGAAATAATAGTGTTCACCGATGTGCGACAGCAGGTTGAACCTAGCGCGGTTAAACGGTTGGTGGCGCGTTTATTATCCCCTGGTATAGGCGCCGTTAGTGGTGAATTGGTATTGCTGGATCCGGAAACAAATACGGGTGCTCACGTGAGCTTGTATTGGCAATATGAAAAATTTATTCGTAAAGCGGAAAGCAAAGTGGCTTCTGTTGCCGGTGTGACGGGGGCGTTGTATGCCATTCGTAGGAATGATTTTGTGCCTTTAGCGGTGGATACTTTGCTCGATGATTTTGAAGTTCCACTTGCAATAATTAAATCAGGCAAGCGCTGCTTAATCGAGCCCGGTGCGATAGTTTACGATTATCCACAAGAAGATACCGCAGGAGAAAAGCTTAGAAAAATCCGCACACTGACGGGAAATTACCAATCTTTTTTCCGGCATGCCTGGGTTTTTTCACCCACTCAGAACCCTATTTGGGTGCAGTTTATATCACACAAGTTCTTAAGATTGATGGTGCCCTATTTTTTGATGCTGGCGTTGATTAGTTCGTTCTTTCTAACGGGTTTAGCATTTGTTACGACATTTTTTGGGCAGCTAGGGTTTTATGGGTTGGCTGTTTTAGGCAGCGTTAATCCCAGCATGAAAGAAAATAAGTTTGTTAGCTTGGCTAATGTCTTCACTGAGTTAAATTGGGCGGCGGTGTTAGCGCTCAAAAATTACATTACCCAGAATGTCAATGTTAAGTGGGATAAGACAGCTTAGCCTTTCGAACTAGGTTTATTAGTCATACCTGTATTAATCATGCCTAAATTTAGTCATACCCAAACTTAGCAAGATATTTTGTAAATTCCTGTTGCAAATTTTCATTTTTGATTTCTTTGATGGACCAGTTCTCTTTGCCTTTTCCAATTGAATTAGAGTTAAGGTCTTGGCTCAAGGCGTTGGCATGGTGAGCGTGATATTTGATGTCGCCGAGTTCTTGGGGATCATAATTTGGATTTTTCCAAAATTGAGTGGAGTGATCTATCCCTATAAACTGGCATAGTTTTTCAAGCTCGTCATCATTGGAATTGACTAAGTTTTCATATTTTAGTTCTAGTACGGAGTCGGGATACTTTGCGCTAAACTTTTCTACTAGTCTTAAGCTGGAAGCCCAGCGATCACAGGAGTTTTCAAAAGTTTTCATATTGTTCTTAGTGTAGGATCTCACCACATCTCGCCCATCCCGCAGCAAATGTATAAATCGAGCATTTGGGAAGGTGTCTCTTAATTCATGCAAGTAGAGAGTGTTAAGCGGGGTTTTGTCTCCCCACGCAGTAATTTCTTTACCTTTCTGTTTCGCCAGCCAAACGTAGGTCGTGTCGAGCATTGAGCTAAAATTTTGCTTTGATTGCGGCAACTGATGGAGCGTGGAGATGAGTTCAGGCAGCCTGTCGTTTACCTCGAAGGTGTAAAATTCCTCATGAAAAATTAGTTTCGACATTACGACGTCTACTAACTCGTTCCAAGCCATGGTCGAGTTGCGTAGGAAAGAGTAATACATCGGGCCGAGCATGTAGCTTTCAGGGGGAATGTATATGTCCGGAGAGGCGTAGAGCTGCCTTCTCAGTAAGGTTGTTCCAGATCGACCACAACCAATGATAAAAAAGGGTGAGGGATTTTCGGCGCCTTGAATAGCGCGTCTTTGAGGGCGTAGATTACGCAGATAAGGGCTCACCCATTTATAGAATAACCTGAACTTTTTGGAATTTTCTTTTTGGTAAAAAAATTTGTGTTGCTGACGCATTTTTGGAGCCTTATTCGTGAGGTCTTAACCGCTTCCTTAAAAGTTACATTGGTTAGGCAAGTCGTTAGCGGAAAGGGTGGACAGGATTATAAACCCTAGACGCGCTGAAACAATCCCATCTTAATAGACCTGCTATATTTTAAAACGGTTCACTATGATCAATCGAACCAATGCGCTCATAATAAGCGCCATTCCAATGCCTTTTTGCCCATCGACCTGTATTTCCCAGTGTTACCCTTTTCCCTGTTACGACTTTTTGCTTTGAGCTTTCGCCAAAGGTTTTTTGCCATTGTACTTTATCATCCAGAGTAATTTGCGACGCAGCAGTACTGCCTTTAGAATAGCGGCCACAATAACAATTAATGAGGTTTGTCATGGATAAAAACCAACAGTTTCGAGACGACGTACGTGCCTGGTTAGCGGACAATTGTCCCGCCAGTGTGTGTGAGCCCGGTGCCGTGGTTAAGAGTTCGTTTTCGTCAAAGCATCGAGACGGGGATTCAAAACTTTGGCTCGAAAATATGTCCACCAAAGGGTGGGTTGCGCCTATGTGGCCAACACAGTACGGCGGTGGCGGATTAAACTTTTCTGAAAATAAAGTGCTCCAACAAGAACTTAAACGTATCAGCGCGCCTGCGCCTTTAGTGGGTATGGGGCTGACAATGATTGGGCCAACACTGCTTGAATTTGGCTCAGAAGAGCAAAAACAGCGCCATCTTCCTAAAATTGCTTCGGGCGAAATTCATTGGTGCCAGGGTTATAGCGAACCCAATGCAGGGTCTGATTTAGCGAATCTACAGACTAAAGCGGAAGATAACGGCGACCACTTTCTAATCAATGGTTCAAAAATATGGACTTCCGGTGCCATGCACGCCGATTGGATGTTTTGCCTAGTGCGAACAGACACCACTGTGCAAAAGCAAAAGGGCATTAGTTTTGTATTGTTTCCGATGACAGATCCCGGTGTGACGCGTAAACCCATCCGCTTGATTAGTGGTGAATCACCGTTCTGCCAGATCTTTTTTGATGATGTGAAAGCGGACAAAGCCGATCTTATTGGTAAGCTGAATGAAGGTTGGACCGTGGGCAAACGTTTGCTTCAATACGAGCGCTCTTCCATTGGCGGCGGTAGCATTACTTCGCGCGATACGGATATCACCGATACCATCATTGATTTGGCGAAAAAGTATCGCGGCGATGACACCGGTCAAATCGAAGATCCGTTGCTGCGTCATGAAGTAATCCAGCATGAGATCAATTCGCGTGCGTTTGCGGCTACCTCTAAACGCATGATGGCCGAAGCCAAATCGGGCAAGACTCCCGGGTTTGCGACTTCGATGATGAAATATTATGCCTCTGAAATGACCAAATCAAAATCTGAATTGATGGTGTCGATTCTTGGGCCGGAAGCGTTAGGACGGGAAGGGGACGAATTTACCAAGCAAGAATTGGCCATTACGCGCCGTTGGTTATTCGACAAGGCATTCACCATTGCGGGGGGCTGCTCTGAAGTGCAGTTGGATATCATCGCAAAACGAATCCTCCAGCTACCTGCTTCATAAATACCTGCCTCATAACTTCCAGCCTCAGAATAAGGAATCAGATAATGGCTTTAATATTAAACGAAGAACAACAACTACTCAGCGACTCAGCAAAAGAGTTTTTCACTAAGAAAATGCCCGTGAGTCAGCTGCGAGAATTACGCGACAGTGAAGCAGAAAAAGGCTATTCCGAGCCTCTTTGGGAAGAAATGATCGCCCTCGGTTGGGGAGGCATTGCGATTTCGGAAGAGTGTGGCGGACTCGGATTTGGCTACCAAGGATTAGGCGTGGTGTTGGAGGAAAGTGGGCGTACATTGGCTGCGTCACCCCTCTTTTCAACCTGTGTGTTAGGCGCCAGTGCCATCGCCTTAGCGGGCAGTGAGCAACAAAAAACAGAATTGTTACCGTTGATTGTGACGGGGGATTTATTGCTAGCATTAGCCCTCGAGGAAAGTGCCACCCACGGGCCCAAAAGGACTCGTACCAGTGCCACTAAGACTGCAAATGGATTTCAATTGAATGGCAAGAAAACCTTTGTGTTGGATGCGAATATTGCCAATAAATACATTGTGGTCGCTAGAACTTCAGAGCAACCGGGTTCCGCTGCTGGGTTAACCTTATTTTTAGTGGATGTTGACAGCGCCGGCATTAGCCTTGAAAAACGCAAAATGGTGGATAGCCGTAATGCCTGCACAGTGACGTTTAAAGACGTTGCAGTGCCCGGCAGTGCGGTCATGGGGACGGTGGATCAAGCCTATGACGCACTTGAGGATATCCTTAGTATTGGCCAAATCGGTTTGTCGGCAGAGATGTTAGGCAGCATGCAGGAAGCCTTTGAGCGCACTGTTGAGTACATCAAAACGCGAGTTCAGTTTGATGTGCATTTGGGGTCATTCCAAGTGTTACAGCATCGTGCGGCGCAGATGTACACCGAAATAGAGCTCTGCAAATCCGTGGTGATGACCGCTTTAACCGCCCTGGATGACGGCGAGACTGGCAATGCCCTTGCCCAACATGCCAGCCTGGCGAAAGCCAAATTGACTGAGGCTTTTAATCTAGTGAGCAGCGAAGCCATCCAAATGCATGGCGGCATAGGCATGACCGATGAAGAAGAAATTGGATTTTTTCTTAAACGGGCCCGCGTTGCTGAGCATACCTTAGGCGATATCCGTTATCACCAAAATCGCTTCGGTGAGCTATTAGAAATATAGAGCGACCGATAGAAAGTACTTGAAGTATTAATCGCGCTACTAATCGCATGACTTATCTCACTGCCTTCTGAGGTTTGGTCTGAATGATGTTGTTTTTCTTAAGAGTTATCAGCGTTTCTGAGCTGGGGAAAACTTATTTAGGCCAAGCTTTGAGAAGGGGGTTGGTCGTTTAGGGCTTGGGTATCGGAGCTGGTTTCTGTTATCGTTGGCGGCTCTAACGATCAAAGAATAATAAACTGTAGGGCGATTAGTGAGTATTTTAGCCGACGATGTAAATTCAGGCTCTATGGCCTATAAAGCGATCAATGGCCTGCTTGAAGACCTTAGTCTTGAGATCCTAGGTCAGCAAGCGTTATTAAAAAGGATGTTGATTGCGTTATTGGCTGACGGTCATCTATTAGTGGTGGGTGCGCCAGGATTGGCTAAAACCACCGCCATCAAGGCCTTAGCGCAGCGCCTCGAAGGCAGCTTCCACCGAGTTCAATTTACCCCCGATTTGCTTCCCTCTGATTTAACCGGCACCGATATTTATCGTCCTCAGCAAGGCGAGTTTGAATTCCAGTCGGGACCTTTATTCCATAATTTTGTATTAGCGGATGAAATAAATCGCGCTCCGGCCAAAGTGCAGTCAGCGCTGCTGGAAGCCATGGGCGAAGGGCAAATCACCGTGGGGAAAACCACCTATCCTCTGCCCGATTTATTTTTAGTCATGGCCACGCAGAACCCGATTGAACAAGAAGGCACTTATGCTTTGCCTGAAGCGCAGTTGGACCGCTTTTTAATGGACGTGCGCATTGGTTATCCTTCTAAACAGCATGAGCAAGAAATTTTACAATTAGTGCGCGCTCAGCGAAAAAACCGCCTCAATGCATCCAGCGAATCGGCGGGTCAACAACGCGCCAATCCCGTGACCCAAA
>NVTH01000237.1 GCA_002401525.1 Moraxellaceae bacterium
TTCACCACTTGCTGCACCAATTTTTCCGGCGCTGAGGCTCCCGCCGTTACGCCCACAGCAGCGGCATTTTGCAGCCAAGCCTGATCAATTTGTTGCGCATTATCCACTAAATAAGCCGTAGCACCGCAACGTTCCGCCAGTTCTCGCAAGCGATTTGAATTCGAACTATTGGGAGAACCCACCACCAAAACCACATTACACTCCAACGCTAACTGCTTCACCGCGTCCTGACGATTTTGAGTCGCGTAACAGATATCGGCTTTCTTAGGCCCTTGAATTTGAGGGAATTTTTTCTTTAACGCGTCAATCACTTCCGCCGAATCATCCACCGATAAAGTGGTTTGAGTGACGTAACAAAGTTCTGTGGCGTCCTTCACTTCTAATGCGGCCACGTCCTTTAGGTCTTCCACTAAATAGATTTCACCGCCCATGGTGGCATCAAATTGCCCCATGGTACCTTCCACTTCAGGATGCCCTTGATGACCGATTAAAACCACATTTTTACCCACTCGGCTAAAGCGCAAGACCTCCATGTGCACCTTAGTCACTAAAGGACAGGTCGCATCAAACACTTTCAGCCCCCGAGTTTTGGCTTCTTCTTGGACGTTCTTAGACACCCCGTGGGCACTGAATATAACCAAGCCGTCCCCCGGAACGTCTTCCAACTCATCCACAAAAATCGCGCCGCGCTCTCGTAAATTATCCACCACGTACTTGTTGTGCACCACTTCATGACGCACATAGATCGGCGGGCCAAACACGTCCAAGGCTCGATTGACGATATCAATGGCCCGATCGACCCCGGCACAAAACCCTCGAGGGTTGGCTAATTTAATTTTCATCGTTTTGACCTGACAGCTCTTTAGAGCTCAATGCTTTAGGGTTTAATGTGCCAGAGTTCTGGGCTTTAGAATCGGCCGATAATTCGCCGAGCAAATTCACCCACTGTTCAGCGCCACAAGGCTCAACGGAAATAATATGCACTTGAAAGGTGAGCTCCCTGCCGGCCAACGGATGATTAAAATCCACTTCCACCCAATCATCGCGGACTTTTTTAACCAAACCTGGCAATTCCCCTTCACCGGTCTCAAAAGAAATTAACAAACCTTCTTCCAATTCCACATCACCCAAGAAGGTATTGCGTTGCAATACCTTAATGTTATCCGCGTTGACTTCGCCAAACGCCTTGCTGGGAGGCATGTAAATGGAGCGCTTATCCCCCGCCTTCAAACCTCGCAACGACTTTTCAAAGCCAGGCAAAAAATTGCCGTCACCCATCACAAAAGTCGCAGGCGACTTATCAAAGTTACTGTCGACGATGGCGCCATCTTCAAGGGCCACGGAAAAATAAAGCGATACGCGAGTGTCCGCATCGATTGTTAAAGGAGAAACGTCACTGCCCAACATACTAACCTCATTTATTCGGGTGTCGAATCATGTCGATACCCATCATCATTGCGCCAATGGAAATGCCTGTATCAGCAATATTAAAAGCCGGAAAATGCATTCCTGCCCAATGAAAATCCAAAAAATCCACCACATAACCATAAGCAAGACGGTCATAGACATTACCGATGGCGCCGCCAATAATTAACGCCAATGCAATGGCCAACCAAGTATCGCTCTTCGGCAACTTCCATAACCAAACCATTAAGCCAACGCTGGTACCAATGGCAATGGCGCTAAATGCCCAACGCTGCCAACCCCCTGCATCGCTTAAAAAACTAAACGCTGCTCCGGTGTTATGCAATAGAGTGAAATTAAAAAACGGAAAAACAGCAATAGACTGGTAAAGCGTCAAGGCATCTGTCGCCATGGATTTACTGACGTAATCCGAGCCTACCACGAGCACAGTAAGCCACAACCAAGACAACATCCCCGTCGCCTCGATTTCAGCGCTATTTGCCTCTTCTATATTTATGTCTTTATTTATTTCTTTGGATTCACTCAAAAAAACAACCTCATTTAATCGGTTTACAAACAAGCTAATTTACAGAGACAACACTAAGCGAACGTTCGTTGTTCGCCTTCACCCGCCACATTATTCACACAACGACCGCATAACTCAGGGTGCTCTTTATGACTGCCGACGTCGTCTCTCAAATGCCAGCAACGCACGCACTTAGTATGAGCTGAAGCGCGCACCATCAAGTGCAAGCCTTCAAGTTCAGTTTTAACTGCGCCTTGGGGCAAGTCAGAATCATCAAATACCTGACACGCCGAGGTAATCATCACAAAACGTAATTCATCCCCTAAACGATCCAACTCAGATTTCAATTCAGAAGAACAATAAAACGCCACTTCCGCCTCTAAGCCGGAGCCAATTTTATTATCGCCACGCTGGCTCTCTAACTCTTTATTCAAGGCAGTTTTCACCGCAATCAAATGCTCCCAACGCTCACGGTCTAAACCGCTGTCTTGTTGCGCATTGAATTGCTCAAGACCGCCGTACCACTCGGTTAAGAATACCGATTCAGCACGCTCGCCCGGCAAAGTACGCCACACTTCTTCGGCCGTAAAACTGAGAATGGGGGCAATCCAACGCACCATCGCTTCAGTAATATGATACAGCGCTGTTTGCGCAGAGCGTCGCGCCACACTGTCGGTCTGACAAGTGTATTGACGATCTTTAATAATGCTTAAGTAAAACGCTCCCAAATCCACCACGCAGAAATTGTGCAGCTTTTGATAAATTAAATGGAATTGATACGACTCGTACGCGGCAATGATTTCAGCTTGCACTTGCAAGGCACGATCCACCGCCCAGCGATCCATCTCAAGCATTTGATCTGCAGGCAGGCAATGTTGCTCAGGCTCAAAGCCATTAAGGTTAGCCAACAAAAAGCGAATCGTATTTCGAATTCGGCGATAAGAATCAGCGGTACGTTTTAAGATCTCATCCGACACCGTCATCTCAGAGCGATAATCCGTGGCCGCGACCCATAAGCGAATAATATCCGCGCCCAAGGACTTCATGACCTTTTGCGGCGACATTACGTTGCCCACAGATTTGGACATCTTCTTGCCGTCTGAATCCACGGTAAAACCGTGGGTCAAGACAGTTTTATACGGCGCGCTATTTTCGCTGGCAATGCCTGTTAACAAAGAGGATTGAAACCAACCTCGATGCTGGTCTGAACCTTCCAAATAAAGATCCGCAGGAAAGGCTAATTCATCGCGTTGATTCAATACGCACGCATGGGTCACCCCGGAATCAAACCAAACATCCAAGGTATCCGTGACCTTCACATAATCGTCCGCTTCATCTCCAAGCATGTCTTGAGGACTTAACTGAAACCACGCTTCGATGCCCTCTTTTTCAACTAACAAGGCTATTTTTTCAATCAACTCAGCGGTATTAGGGTGCAGCTGTTCCGTCTCGCGATGAATAAATAGTGCGATGGGCACGCCCCAGGTGCGTTGACGGGAAATACACCAATCCGGGCGGTCCGTGACCATGCCTTCAATACGAGCCTGCCCCCATTCCGGCAACCACTCCACTTCTTTAATCGCCTTGGTGGCTTGATCCTGAAGACCTGCTTGCTTCATGCTAATAAACCATTGCGGCGTAGCACGAAAAATAATCGGCGTTTTATGACGCCAGCAATGAGGGTAACTGTGCTGGATTTTCACGTGCGCTAATAATTTTTGCTTTTCTTCCAGCAGCGCAACAATTTTAGGGTTGGCTTTCTCAACATGCTCGCCAGCGAACAATTCCGTATCCGCTAAAAATACCCCGTTGCCTCCTACCGGATTATAAATGGGCAAATCGTATTTCAAACCCACACTGTAATCTTCTTGACCATGACCTGGAGCAGTGTGCACCGCCCCGGTGCCCGCTTCTGCGGTGACATGATCGCCGACAATAACCGGCACTTTACGATCATAAAAAGGATGTAACAGCGAAAGATTCTCA
Organism: Moraxellaceae bacterium; assembly: GCA_002401525.1. Taxonomy (GTDB): domain Bacteria; phylum Pseudomonadota; class Gammaproteobacteria; order Pseudomonadales; family UBA3067. The sequence continues at coordinate 3,917 of NVTH01000237.1, forward strand.
AGCTCAGCGCCTTGACAGCTGCCTAGCACCTCAATCTCTTCTGCGTTATAACGAGACAACGCATCTGACACCAAGGACTCAGCCAAGACCAGCTGCACCACTTGGTCTGCAATCTTAGCTTGCACTAACTGATAGTCGTAACCCGCGTTTAAACACACCGCTTGGTTTGCCGGCAGAGTCCAAGGAGTTGTAGTCCAAATCACAAAGTGAGGATTCGATACTTGATCGGCTGCCAGAGAAAATACTGACGCCAGTTTCGCACTGTCTTCGACTGCAAACGCGACATCAATGGCAGAAGAAGTTTTATTTTGATGCTCCACTTCCGCTTCAGCCAAAGCAGAACCACAACTCATGCACCAATGAACCGGCTTAGAGCCTTTAAACAAATGGCCATTATCAATGATCTTGCCAAGGGTGCGGATGATATTGGCTTCAAACTCATAGTCCATGGTGAGGTAAGGGTTCTCCCAATCACCGATCACCCCTAAACGAATAAAATCTTTCTTTTGTCCGTCCACTTGCTTGTACGCATACTTGCGGCAGGCTTTACGGAATTCAGCAGGCTCCACTTTAACCCCAGCCTTACCGACTTTTTTCTCAACGTTGAGTTCGATGGGTAAACCGTGGCAATCCCAGCCCGGCACGTAGGGCGCATCATAACCACCCATTGCTTTGGACTTTACAATAATATCCTTGAGCACTTTATTCACCGCATGGCCAATGTGAATATCGCCGTTGGCATAAGGAGGGCCATCATGGAGAATAAATTGCTTACGTCCTTTGCCTGTCTCACGCATTTTTTCATACAACGAAATCCCATCCCAAAACTTAAGCATTTCTGGCTCACGCTGGGCCAAATTCGCTTTCATGGGAAAAGGAGTTTTCGGCAAATTCAAGGTACTTTTGTAATCACTCATTCGAAATCTTTCACTCTGTATTCAGTATTGCTGTATTCAAAAAAAGGCTTATCTATATAAGGTTTATTTATCTATGTTTATTGATCTATCTTTATCTATGTTTAGAACTAACTCTTGGCACCCAAAATGAGTCGGGCTAATCAGGGGGCTAAATTCATTCGCGGCGCTTCAAAAAATAATCCCGCGCCTGTTTAATGTCCTTACCAATCTGCGTTTTGAGACTGTCGAGATCGGGAAATTTTTGTTCGTCTCGCAACTTACTCAAAAAAGTCACCGACACTTTGTCGCCGTACAAATCCTCGTTAAAATCTAGCAAATGCACTTCCAGCAGTTCACCCACGCCATTCACGGTAGGACGAGTCCCAATATTCGCTAAGCCATTCACCACCTGGCCATTTTCACATTCAAAATCCACCAAATAAGTGCCCGCTAAAGGAGACTTTTTGCGATGTAATTTAATATTCGCCGTAGGCACGCCAATGGTGCGCCCAAGCTGCTTGCCCAGGATCACACGCCCTTGAATTGAATAGGCAGTCCCTAACAACTGACTCACTTCATCAAAATCACTCGCGAGCAAAGCCTGACGCACCCGCGTACTACTGACACGCTGACCGTTAATTTCTACGGTATTGGTATCCTCTACAGCAAAGCCTGCCTTGACACCGGCTTGCTTCAAATACTGAAAATTACCGCTACGATCATGGCCAAATCGAAAATCATCGCCAATCACTAAATGCTTTGCACCAATGCCTTTGACCAACACATGATGCACAAAATCTTCCGCGTTGAGCTTGCGTAACCAAGAGGTAAACTGCAAACACAACACCCGATCAATGCCCAGTGCCTCTAAGCGCAACACTTTGTCTCGCAAACGCATCAATCGAGCAGGCGCCTGGCTACGCGCAAAGTATTCCAACGGCTGCGGTTCAAACAGCACAATTAACGAAGGCAGACTCATTTCATCGGCCTTATCAATCACTTGCCGAACGATCGCCTGATGCCCCACATGCACACCGTCGTAATTGCCAATGCTGGCTACACAACCTCGGTGGCCAGCATGCAAGTTATGGATACCTCGAATAAACTCCATA
>NVTH01000238.1 GCA_002401525.1 Moraxellaceae bacterium
GTTACGCTAAAATGTCCCACTACGTGGACGAGATCAAGCAACAAAAATACACCGGCACTCGAGGCCTCCCCGCCCCGCCCTTTATGCATGCCACAGCCCACTGGGTGGCCTTTGGGCTTTGGTACATAGGCGGTTGCGTAGTCATCCAATCCAACACCAGCCGATTTGACGCCGATGACTTCTGGTCCACACTGGAGAAACATAGCGTCAGCAGCGCCGTCATTGTGGGGGACGCGTTTGCCGTTCCGTTGATAGAGCAACTGGCTCAAAAAAACTACCACTTAAAAGATTTCAAACGCCTCACCTCTGGCGGGGCTATATTAAGTGACGCCAGCAAAAAGGCGTTAATCGACCATATCCCGCACCTTAATATTGTCGATACACTTGGCTCTTCCGAAGCCGGCGCCCAAGCCTCCCGGCATTATTCAAAAAAGAATCAAACCATTGAGCAATTCACACCGGCCGATTTCGGCGTAGTTATCAATGACGCATTAACGGCCGAACTGCCGCAAAATGATTGCTCAGAAGGCTGGTTAGCCCGAAGCGGGTTTATTCCTCTGGGCTACCTAAATGATCAAGCCAAAACGGAAAAAACCTTTCCAGACATTAACGGCAGCCGATACAGCATTCCTGGAGACCGAGCCCATTGGCAGAAAGACGGCACGATTAAATTACTCGGCAGAGACTCCGCCACAATTAATACTGGCGGCGAAAAAGTATTTTCGGAAGAGGTGGAAATGGTGATCAAAGATCATCCAGCAGTGTACGACACAATCGTCATTGGCACGGCGCATGAAAAGTTTGGCTCTCAAGTGACAGCGCTGATACAAATACGCCTAGAAATGGAAACTACAGAAACCGCCATTGTTGATTCAATGAGAGATAAAATTAGCGGATACAAACTTCCCAAGCTAATCTACTTTGTAGAAAAATTACACCGCAATCCAAATGGAAAACCAGATTTTAAATGGGCTCATAATGAAGCCAAAGATCAAGCCAAAAAGCGTCTTAAAAATATTGTCTCTAATCACATTGGCTCAGGTTCTTCGGGGCAAGATGCTGCGATTTTCAATAAGGCTTAAATTGGCAGCCTATTAAATCAGACATTAGAGCCAACACTAGAGTCAAAGCCGCGTCAATGTTTACTCAAACCGGGTAAAGATTGATTAATAATCCATCAGGTTAACTATGACCCTCAAATCACAAATCATCCTCGCTCGAATTGGATTAATCGTTACAGTGTTAGTGATTTTTTTTCTAGCCACCACTGCCAGGCAAATACCGGCAGTGGAAAGCATCAATGATAAGCTCAATCACTTCCTTGCCTTTTTTGTACTCTCGTTGCAACTCGACTTCGCATTTCCGAGCACTAAAAGCACCTATTACCAAAAGTATGTTGCACTGTTATCCTACGGCGTCTTACTGGAGTGCGTGCAAAACTTCCTGCCCCACAGGGATTTTTCAATCGCCGACGTGGCTGCCGACATTGCAGGGATAGTGGGCTACGTCTGTACCGTGCCCATTATCCAAACCCTTCCAATTCTTAAGAAACGCTGGCGCAGTTAAACTGGCTTTTATTTTCATGCTTCGCCTTAACCCCCTTTTCGTTAAAAATTGTTACTTTGCGATAAGCTTATCGATTCAATCAAACGGCAGGGTTTCGATTCAAAAAATGCGACGCCAGGCACTGAAATAACGCTTAGATATCATTATATTGACCCTCAGTGCAATAAGCCTATACTTACGATCACCTTTATCTAAACCCGCTTTACCGGCTCATAGTTTGGGAGTTTTTGCTTCAATGGCTAAAATACTGATCGTAGACGATTCACCCACACAAACGTTCAATCTGACTAAAATGCTAGAAAAACACGGTCACGAAATAATCACGGCAGAAAATGGCGAAGAAGGGGTAGACACAGCCCAAGCAGAACTTCCAGACCTAATCCTTATGGACGTGGTCATGCCAAAATTAAACGGTTTTCAAGCCACCCGAAAAATCACCCATAACAAGCTAACCCAACACATTCCGGTAATATTAGTCACCACCAAAGACCAAGAGACGGACCGAGTTTGGGGACAACGTCAGGGTGCTAAAGGCTACATCGTCAAACCCGCAGATGAAACCAGCTTGATCGAACTTGTGAATAGCCTGCTACCCTAATCAATCAGCACTGCACCGCCCTCGCATTTATTTCAACACATCCTCTGCTTGGTGTTCTAAAAAATACTCGTAAAATCACCTCGACAAAGATAAACTTGACAGTCTTTCTGCCTAAAACAAGCACTGACAGGGACTTTCTTCTAGCGATCTATGGCCTCCTTCCCCATTAGACCCTTTATATTTATAGCCACACTCCTCTCTCTGAGCGTTGCATTAACGCCTAGCTACGCCGCCAACGAAAAGCGCTCCAATCAACGGGGAGACTACTACGTTGGAGTTGGGGCAAATTACACCCAACTATTAATCGGAGATGCCGAATTTAATCCCACCGTAATTCGGCTGCGCGGCGGTGTGTTCGTACTGAATAATATTGCCCTTGAATTACAACTCGGCAAAGGAATCGACAGTGACTCGCCGTTCGACAGTTTGGATATTGAAATAGACCAACTTCAGGCATTCTATGCACGCTTCCAATCGCCTACTCAACGAGGGTTCCGGATCTATTTTCAAGGCGGCTATGCGCGCACTGAACTGTTGCAATCCGATCACAGCGACGATGAAATTAACAATAGCTTTAGCGGGATTTCATACGGTTTTGGTTTTGAGGATCAATTTAAATACTACAAGCCACTATACTTTTACTTCGAAGCCAACCAATTGTTTAACGACGAAATTGACATTAACAGCGCCAATCTAGGCATTCGTTACACATTTAATTAACGCATATAACCACTATGAATTGCACACCTTCAAAACAGTCCATTCAAGCAATTATTCAAGCTTGCCTATTTGTAATCACCCTCGCTGGATTGACAGCCTGTGGAGGGAATAGCGCAGACAGCGATGAGCTGATTCAATCCGTAATCCTTGCCGAAGCGACGGACAATGGCACCACCGTCGAATCATTGAATCTATTTTTGCAAAATGGCAACGATCGCATTATTAATGAAAACGAAACCGCCAAATTAGGCGCAACGGCGATTTTAACCAATGGCAGCAGCAGTGACGCCACCGAAGCAATGTCCTGGTCAAGCAGTGATCCCAGCATCCTAATGGAATCCAACGGCGTACTCACCGGCATCACCAAAGGCACCGCCACCCTCACAGGCACTATTTTCACTCCCAATCAGATCACCACCGAACTACTGATTAATGTCTCCGATGCTGAAATTGTCCCCAGTAGCCTGGAGGTCCTTTGGCCCAATCCTGCGCCGCCCTGCACCACCTTGAGCACCCAAATTAGGCCCGTTGAATTTACCGACGGCACGGTGCGCAACGTCACCGAATGGGCCACCTGGTCCACCAGCAATGCAACCCAAGCCGAAATTATTGCCCTGCTTCCCAAAGAAGTGGATTTTGTGTTGTATACAGACCAAGAAGTGGCCTTCAACATCAATGTGGATGACGTAGATTATCCGCAATTTCTAACCGCCACAGAAGCACCACAAGTCAGCGTGGTACTTCAAGATGGAGGCACGCTATTAGCCAGCGGTGAAACCCGATCATTGCAAGCGATTTCGGTTTATCCAGCCAATGGCGCAGTGACCGAGTCCATTGAACAATACCTTGACTGGAGTAGTGATTTTCCCTCTATTGCTAGCGTTGAGAATACCAACGTCACAGGCGTGGGCAGCGGAGAAACCGTCATTAGAGGAAGATGCGGCGATATTGAAGAAGAATTTGCCACCTTATCCCTCGATGTAATTAGTATTGATTTCGAAGGAATCGTGTTCTTTATTGATGACGAAGAGATTGGTAGCGGTGAAATAAGTCAGTACCAAATCATTAACATCGGCGATGAAGAAACTAAAATTCGCGCTTTCGCTGATCTTGGTCAATTCGAGGTCCAGCTAGAAGATACGGAAGACTGGGAAGTTACCTCGGTCGACTCAAGCGGCTCCGTCTCCGACATTGCCAGTATCCGATACGAAGAGGACCACCTACTTTTAACGCCATTGTCTGCAGGCAAGCTGGAAATCAAGGCCTTCTTTGATGAAGACGAAAGTGACGATGACAACGCATTGAAAGAAGCGGTGCTCAAACTAGAAATTAAGTAAACACTCAAAAATCAGCTCAGCCCTAAATTCGTACTTCTAACGCTAAAACCACTTTGCGACCACCATGTATTAACACGTCAATCATGGCATTTAAGTCGGCCTAAAATGGCTGCGCTTGAATCCCCCTTCCAAATAGTCCAATATGTCCACCGATTCGACTAGCCAGTTCTAAACAGGCTCAAGATCGGAGCGATTAACAGCTCAGAAAGCCGTTAATGCAGTTTGAATAAGTCATCTTAAGAAGCTGATTTAAATAAATTAATTACAAATAAATTCTGCCCAGGGTTGTTAATAAGCTGACCATCAGCGCCCTCGCCAAGAATAGCAATTAAACAATAAATAGCAGTTCACGGAGTGCAACCCTATGATTGAGTGGAGCGAACAACACCTGATGGTACGCGACATGATTCGCAGTTTTATTGATGCGGAAATAGTCCCTAATATCGACGAATTAGAGCATGGTGACATGCCTCCTTACGATATCCTTCGTAAAATGATCACCACGTTTGGCATGGATCAAATGGCCAAAGGTCAATTTGACAAGCAAATCGCTAAAGCCAAAGCCATTGAGTCGGGCGAAATCAGCGAAGAAGATGCCGCCAAAGAACCCACAGGCATGGGGGTTGGAGAAGGCGACGTAATCGCAATGACCTTTATCCCCATGATCGAATTATGCAAACATTGCCCCGGCATGGTCACCGCTATGGGCGTGAGCATGGGATTAGGCGGCAGCTCCATCATGTCCAAAGGCACCATCGAGCAGAAAGAACGTTGGGGACTGGACGTACTCACCCTAAAGAAGGTTTGTTCTTGGGCCATCACTGAGCCTGGTTCTGGATCCGATGCATTCGGCGCCATGAAATCCACAGCACGTAGAACCGAAGACGGTGGCTACTTATTGAATGGTTCCAAAACCTTTATCACCAACGGCCCACACGCTGACGTCATCATCTTCATCTGTAAACTAGACGAGCCAGGCGTTGATCCAAAAGACCGTAAAATACTGACTTTCGTACTCGACAGCGGCATGGAAGGCTTAGTGCAATCCAAAGCGCTGAAAAAAATGGGCCTACACTCCTCACCCACCGGCGACCTTTTCTTACAAGACGTCAAAGTCGGCATCGATCGCCTACTCGGTGGTAGTGAAGACCGTCAAACTCGTTCGGGTGCCAAAGACACGTTCACTCAAGAACGTTCCGGCGTGTGCGCCATGGCACTGGGCATCGTTGAGCAATGCTTAGAGCTTTCCTTAAAATACGCCAAAGAAAGGGTTCAATTCGGTCACCCGATTGCTGAATTCCAATTAATCCAAGAAAAACTTGCGCGCATGGAAGTGGCCCGAGTTAACTTGCAAAACCTGGTATTCCGCTTTATTGAAACTGCAGCGAAAGGCAAACAAATGTCTCTAGCCGAAGCTTCAGCGAGCAAATTGTACTCTGCCAAAACGGCTGTGGACGTTGCCATGGAAGCGATCCAAATCCATGGCGGCAACGGCTACATGGTTGAGTATCGCGTTGAGCAGTTAGCGAGAGATGCAAAAATATTGCAAATCTACGGCGGCACAGACGAAATACAAATCAATGCCATCGCTAAAGATTTATTGTCTCGATAAGGTTTTATCGGTAGACAAAACTCAAGCAAAAAAAGGGGCGATAATATCGCCCCTTTTTTAATCCATCATTCTGACAACTATTGGCT
>NVTH01000008.1 GCA_002401525.1 Moraxellaceae bacterium
AAAAATTTATGCAAATATTTTAGGTATTTAATGGCTCCTTCGGTTGAAGCAACGACATCACGTCTGCCGTCATACCACCAGTTCTGTTTTAATCCGTACGCCTTGCCCGTGCTGGGTATGAATTGCCAAATGCCTGAGGCACGGCTGTGAGAGTAGGCAAATGGGTCAAAAGCACTTTCTACTATGGGCAATAGCGCTAACTCCATGGGCATATTACGCTTTTTAATCTCTTCGGAGATGTAGTACAGATAGGGTGTGGCGCGGTGGATGACGCGAGCAAGGTATTTCGGGTGGCGGAGGTACCAATTACGTTGTGCGCGAATTTTGGAATTGGATTGGTTTAGGTCTAATTGGAAGTGGCTGCGTATTTTCGGCCAAATTAATGTGTCTTGTTTCAGCCTATTGAAGTCGCTGGCGTCATCGGGATTAAATGCGAACGGTCCCATGGGGTGTGATCGCACTAAGGAATGTTGGTCTTTGGGGTGCTCTGGATCGAATAAGCCAATGAGTTCCGAGGGCGTTGCTGTCCACGTTGTTTGGGAGGTTTCGGTAACAGGGGCATTGGGGATAGGGCAGTAATCGTCTTCTGCGATTTGAACTGAAGAGGACGGTAAAAAATCTAAAGGTGGCAGCGCACAGCCAAATAGCCCTACTAAAACAAATAGGTAGAGGGTGCCCCTAATCTTTAACATACCACTTCGGTAACGATGATCTTTGTTGTTCGTGTCAATATTCAATAATTTCAACATCTGCAGCCAACTTAATACTTTCAAAATTAATTGACTGTTTAAAAAACATCAATTGCCCAGTTACATACTTTCTTGCCGAAGGCGGAGTTTAGAGTGTCTGGTTCGGTATGGTCAAGATATGACCTCAATTGGATGGCTCCTTTGGCACTTGTCCATTTTCATTATCAAAGTTAGCAGAATGATCAGTTACAGTATTGCGAGTTTGGTTTTATTCAACGGTTCTCGCCTGTTACGGTCGCAACAATATTTGTTTTACATTGTTAAGTATTGTACAAAATTAAGAAAAGCAGGTTCTCAGGCGTCAATAAAGCATAATAAACTAAAAAACTATCGAAACGCTGTTACATGTACCAGAATGCTTTGGTAGGCTGATAAGTAGACCTACATGCTTGCAGCATAATCTTTACTGTCATTGGGAGGTTCCTTGCCATGGCTTTACCTCGGTTGATTAAGCCCTCCAAGAAGATACATAAGCCTTCGGTGGATATCGAGTCAAATTTGACCGGTTGGTTTCAGAAGCCAGTGGGTAGGGCCATCATTGATGTTGAGACGGAAATCCTAAAACATGTTTTACCGTATCATTTTGGGTATCATCTGCTTTATTCAGGGCTTTGTAATCCCAAGAAAATAATGGCGGATAGCCCAATTCGTCATCAGTTCGCGGTGACTCGAAAAATAAATCACCATATCGATATTCCCCAATTAGTATGCTCTCCCAGTGAGCTGCCTATTGAGTCAGACAGTGTCGATGTGGCGTTGTTACACCACACAATGGATTACGAACGTCATCCTCATCGTTTGCTTAGAGAAATGTCTCGAGTGCTTATTCCTGGAGGTAGCCTCATTATCGTTGGGTTTAATCCCTGGAGCTTGTGGGGGGGCTGGAAATCTGTTGCGAAACTCGGCGGCAACCCGCTGTGGGGTGCGCGATTTATTAGCCCTTATCGAATGAATGATTGGTTATCGTTGCTCGAATTTGACGTCTCGGGGTGTGAGAGTGGCTATTACCTACCGCCTATGAATAGTTTGGCCGGAAGAGCACGTTGGAGCTGGTTTCAATCCTTGAGTAAAATATTATGGAACCAAGGGGGCGCCACTTATATCCTCGTTGCGAAGAAATCCGTATCATGCCTGACGCCCATCAAACCAAAATGGAATAACTCTCGGCGCCAATTGGTGGCTTTACCAGTGGCTAATCGAGATAATTTTCCAAATAAGGAAAACCCTTAAAAGGGGCAAAAGCAGGCATTAGAGCGCTTGAGTAATAAAGATTCGATCGAGGTATGCGCCGGCTAAATTGGTCCGGTACCGTTTCAGCTAATTGGTTCGACATTAGCTTGAAATGTTTGAATTTACTCGAAATAAAAAGTGCCTAGCGTTATGCCCTCCTAATCTTCCCTCTAAATAACGAACTGAATTTTCATGAGACAAGTCATTCTAGATACCGAAACCACTGGGCTTGAAGCGGCTCAAGGCCACCGAATAATTGAGATTGGTTGCGTCGAAGTGGTGGGGCGTAAATTTACCGGCAGAACCTACCATCAATATATAAACCCTCAGCGTGAAATCGATGATGCCGCGATGGAGGTGCATGGCATTACCAATGAGTCCCTGCAAGATAAGCCACTTTTTGAGCAAATAATCGAAGACTTTTTGGAGTTTATTAAGGGCGCTGAGTTAGTGATTCACAATGCCCCGTTTGATGTTGGATTTCTAGATCATGAATTTAAGCGAGTTGGAAAGCAGTGGGGTCAGGTGCGCGATCACAGCAGCGTCCTAGATACCTTGGTGATGGCTCGAAAGAAACACCCCGGGCAAAAGAATAATTTAAACGCCTTATGTAAACGTTATTTTATTGACAACAGTCATCGAGATTTGCACGGTGCATTGCTGGATGCGGAAATCCTTGCGGATGTTTATCTAGCAATGACGGGCGGGCAAATCATGTTGTCTCTTGCCGGAGAAGAAGATGGTTCTGGTCAAGAAGCAAGAACGAGCCGCAAGAGGATCTCTAGTGATCGCGGTGAATTAAGAATTATCAAGGCAACTTCAGAAGAGATTGAGCGCCACGAGCAGGCCTTAACTGATATTGATCAAGCCAGTGGCTCGGGCTGCCTTTGGCTAGCCGATTTAACTCAAACCAGCGAAGTAATTGAGAACTAGTGCAGTGACAAGCCCCGGTCTAGCGTCTGCACGACACTAGACCTTGGTACTGCACTAAGGACCGACTCTTTCATTGACAAAGAGCACTAAGGTTAAGCGATAAAGAGCACTAAGGCGATGTAACCGGATATTCCCAATACGAAAGTGTAGGGCAATGCCATCCAAACCATCTTTCCATAAGAAAGTCTAAGCAAGGGTGCGATTGCTGAGGTAAGTAGGAACAGAAATGCGGCTTGGCCGTTAGGGGTCGCCACGCTAGGTAAATTAGTCCCTGTATTGATGGCGATGGCTAATCGTTCAAAGTGTTCGCGGCTTATATCGCCTGCTTCGAACGCGGCACTGACTTCGTTAATGTAAACGGTTGCGACGAATACATTGTCGCTGATTGCAGAAAGCCCTCCGTTGGCAATATAAAACATGCCCGCTTGAGAGGCTTCCGGCAAAGCCAGTACGGCAACGATCACCGGTTGAAACAAATGTTGGTCATGAATCACTGCGACGATCACGAAAAAGACGACCAATAGAGAGGTGAAAGGCAATGCTTCTTCGAATGCCTTGCCTAACTGGTGCTCTTCAGTCACGCCGTTAAATGCGGTTTGAAGAACAATGACCATGAGCCCAATCAATCCAACTTCTGCAATGTGAAAAGCCAGCGCAAACACCAGGATCATTGCAGTGACGGCTTGTACAATAAGCTTGGCTTTATCGCGGCTGTTTCTCTCCGCGGTTTCTTGGGCATCAAATTCTGTTAATACTTTTAATACGTTGGGAGGGATTTCAACGCCGTAATCGAACCATTTTACTTTTTCTAATATTACACAGGTAATCAAGCCACAGGCTAAAACAGGCAAGCTGACAGGCATCATCTGTAAATAAAACTCTACGAAATTCCATCCCAACTTGCCCGCGATGAGTAGGTTTTGGGGTTCTCCTACGGAAGTAGATACTCCTCCCAGTGCGGTGCCCACGGCACCGTGCATGAGCAAGCTTCTTAAAAAGGCTCTAAATTGATCAAGGTCTTCGCGATGGAAGTCAGTGACTTGATCATCGTTGCCATGGTCGTGACTGCTGTTAAATTTCTTTCCCGAGGCAACTTTGTGGTACACCGAATAGAACCCTAATCCGACGCTGATGAGTACTGCGGTGACTGTGAGAGCGTCTAAAAATGCCGACAATACTGCGGAGGTGATGCAGAAAAGAAAAGAAAGCAGGGCCTTAGAGCGTACATGTACCAGTATTTTGGTGAATATAAATAACAGCAGGTCCTTCATAAAATAGATTCCGGCCACCATAAACATCAACAACAAAATCACCGGGAAATTAAGGAAAACYTCGTTTTTAATCGTTTCAGCGGAGGTCATGCCGATGAGGGCCGCCTCGATAGCAAGAAGCCCACCAGGCTGGAGCGGGTAGCATTTAAGCGCCATCGCTAATGTGAAAATAAACTCGAGAACAAGCACCCAGCCAGCTAAGAACGGATCGACGGTCAAAAATAGGATTGGGTTAATGCCCAAAAATGCAATTATTGCGTATTTATACCAAGATGGGGCTGGCCCGAGGAAATTAAGGAACAAAGCGCGGGGAACAGAAACAGGTTTCATATCGAGTAGTAAAGTCCTAATAATTTGCGTGCATGTGATTAATAGAAAAGATCTAAAAGTAAATTATAGCAGTAGAAGGGCAACGTTGAATGATACGAAAATCAAGAGGATAGGTGAAGCAGAATCTGAGGCCTTAGGGCTGAGAAGCCTGTCAATTGATCAAAAAATTGGCAGGTTGGGGCTGATTCAGCGAAAATGGTTACCGAATGATCACAATTTTCACAATTTTGTTACTCCCTCCTAACAGGTTCTGTTAGAACGATTAATTTAAAGATGGTAATATTTTGGTTGGATCTAATAGAAATGCTTGAGGCTGCCACCGCTCAATAATGTGGTTTGGTGCGCAAAAATCAGATCTGATTGGGTTGGATTTCAAATAATTAAAACGAGTTAACAAATCATGTGCGGGCCTTTGACTCTATAATAAATCTATTGATTTCTGTAGGTGGGAGGTAGACGTGTAGTGAATTTAGGGGGTTCTGGGTAGGCGTAATGATAAATATTCAAAATACTGCTTTATTAAGCCTTGTTAAAGACGAATTGGAAAACACCATTCGCGAGTTAGAGGTTCGTCTTGAATCGTTTGCCGATGAGAGAGAAGAACGCTCTCATTTGCAGTTTTGTGTTGATGCCTATCATCAAATGAATGGCGTTTTTCAATTGGTGGGTTTGCCTGGTGCGTCGATGTTGACTCACGAGCTCGAGGAAGCGAGTAAATATATCCCCTTTAAGTCCAGCTTAGCCTTGGATGAAGACCTCACTTTGTTGGGGCAAGGCACAACGATATTGTCGCGCTATCTTTCCTACGTCCACATCACCCAAAAACCCTTACCTCAATTACTCATCCCTAGTATTAACGATTTACGCGTATTGCGGGGTGAGCGACTGATTCCCGACTGTCACTTTTTTACTTTCGAATATCAGGAGAACTTAAATTGTTTGGTTCGTCCCCAAGTTGAGCAAGTGGCTGTTGCGAAAAACTATCAATCTATTTTCCCTCGATTGAGACTCATGTACCAAGTAGGCTTGCTAGATGTTTTTGGATCGGAGCAGCCAGTGACTGGTTTGAAAATGATGGCTCGTTCGATCCAACGAATTTCTACATTGACTCAAGGCACTTCTAGCCATGCTTTTTGGCGATTGGTCGAAGGGGTGTTGTGCAGTTTTGAGCAGGGTAAGGTTTCGATAAACCGCGAAAGAAAAATAATGTTGGGGCAAATTGATCGACAGATTAAGCAGCAATTGGTGCAGGAAATAAATGATCTGAACAAGATCCCTGAGGAATTGGTGAAATCTTGCGTTTATATTCTCACCCTATCTGAGGGACCTTTGGAGTTGGTTTCTGAGCTGAAGGAAAAGCTTTCCTTAGCGCCACAAAGTTACAGTGACCGAACTGTGCAATCAGAATTGAGACATATGACTGGGCCGGATGGTTCGGTGATTAATGCGGTGGTGACTGCATTGAAGGAAGAGTTGTCGCAGATTAAAGAATGGATTGATTTAGCGGTGCGAGGTAAAAATGTTGAAAGCTACGAGTCCTTGGAAGCTAAATTACTAACCGTCGGTCAAACCCTTTATATGGTTGGGTTACCGAGAATATCTGAACAAATCAAAACTCAGGTAGAGAAATTTAGTAAGTTGAGCCCGGATGATGCGACCACGCTGACGTTTGAATACGACGAAGTGGCGGATATGCTGGTGAAAATTGAAAATGCGGCCATCTCCTTAATGACAGAGGGCAGCAAGAAAGAACAAATCGACAGCAGTGACATCATGTCGAACAAGAGTGTCGCACTGTCAGTTTTAGATCAAGTCAGTGGCATTGTCGTGAAAGAATCCCGTGCGGGCCTGACACTCACCAAGCGAGCAATCACTACTTACATGGATTCAGATTGGGATGTCATGCATCTTGATAATGTGCCTACGACATTAAATACCGTTTGTGGCGCGCTAGGGTTTCTTCAGTTGAACCGAGCCGCTTCGATTTTATCGGCCTGTCAGACCTTTATAAAAAATTCCCTATTAGTGTCAGGTGAGGAAAAGCCTGGGGCTGAAATGTTAGAAACCCTTGCAGACGCGCTCTCTAGCGTGGATTATTACCTTGAAAGCCTAGAAGAAAAAAAGCCCATTGGTGATGGCATGCTGGATGTAGCGGAAGAGAGTATGAATGAACTGGGTTATCCCGTGAAAGCCGCTTAAAGCGTCAATTGAACTCAATGAGTCCCGCTTGCTTTCTGGGCGAATTTTCAAATTTGTGCCCAAACAAAAAATGGTTTTGGCAACCCTTGTTGGAAAGGGATTGTTATCATTGTTGTTATGCCTGATAGTCTGGATTTAACAAAGGGATAAATAATAATGGAACTCGACTTTGAACCGGGCGTAATTGCGCCGGAATCTTTTCAGGGACCGGCTAACTGGTTTGTATTTGTAAGCGGCAAAATGGTTATTTTGGATGGCGATGCAAAAAATCCAATTCCCTATTTTGAAGACCCAGAGAAAGTAGGCCTAACGATCCTAAATCGCTTTTATCTCGGTAAATTTAAAGGTGAACATTGTTTTGCTGTAGCGATGGACCCTTATTCTGAACTTCCCACCGGGTTTACCACTGTTGATCTACGATTTATGTTGGCACGTTTGCCGGAAAATTGGTTTATGTTGGCTGGCAGGGCTCAACAGATTATCGATTGGGACTCTCAACATCAATTTTGTGGCCGATGTGGTACTCGAACTCAGCCTCATGCCAGTGATCGCGCCAAGGAGTGCCCTGAATGTGGGCACCTTCAGTACCCAAGGTTGTCTCCTTGTATCATCGTGTTGATCACTCGCGGGGAAGAGGTGCTGCTGGGGCGGTCGGCGAATTTCCCTCCTGGACTTTTCAGTACCTTGGCCGGTTTTATTGAACCTGGCGAAACCTTGGAAATCGCCTTGGCTAGGGAAGTGCAAGAGGAAGTGGGGGTGAAAGTAAAGAATATTCAGTACATTACCAGTCAGCCTTGGCCATTTCCTAATTCTTTAATGATTGGGTTTCATGCCGAATATGACAGTGGTGACATTGTCATTGACGAGAAGGAGATTGTTGAAGCAGGTTGGTGGCCGGTTGCCAAGCTTCCAATGATTCCTCCAAGCGGGTCAATTTCCCGTAATCTAATCGATCACTATGTTGCTCAATTTGAAGACCAATAAGCCTGCCATAATTGACTGGCGCGATTATGTCATCGTTTCGGGTTGAGCGATTCGACACTTAATTTAATTCGCTTTGTGTATATACTTTAAATTGGTGCGTCCAGGATCTTTTTGCAGCCCAAAGTTATCGGCATTGGGCCTCAATTTTGGTAAACGGAATGGCGCGCGTGAAGAGGAGGAGACCGTCATTAATTTGGTTGAGGGAATATGCAATTTAGCGGCTTAGCTTTTTTTATTATATTGATCGCCATAGCAAGCCTGCTATTTGCCGTGTTTATTCTATGGCGGCCGCATTGGATTCTAGCCTGGTTGAAGGGTAGCGCGGGCCTCGGATTAATCGCTTTGGCGGTATTTCTTGTTTTCTTGGCCGCTAATTTTAATGGTTATAAGGGACTCTCTGAAGAGGAGCCAGTCGCTACCTTGAGTTTTTCCCAGGAGTCGTCACAACGTTATTTGGCCACTCTGGTGGATGCCAGTGGCGTTGAGTCTGAATTTAGTTTAGACGGTGATTTGTGGCAGATTGACGCCAAGATAATTAAATGGAAAGGGTATTTATTAGCCATGGGACTTGCTCCTGGTTACAAGTTGGATCGAATTCAAGGCCGCTACCTTTCAATCGAACAAGAGCGTCGCAAGTCTAGGACTGTCTACGGTTTGTCTTCTCCGGGAATCGGTTTTGATTTATGGGATGCAGCCAGGAAAAATGCATTTTGGTTGCCTGGAGTGGATGCCAGCTATGGGAGCGCCACTTTTGTTCCGATGGCGGATGGTGCAATTTACGCAGTTAATCTGTCATCCACCGGTTTTATTGCTCGCCCACTCAACCCTACCGCGGAAAAAGCCATCGCTACTTGGAAATAAAGGGCTTTCAAAAAACCTTGGTTCTGAAAGACTTTTATTTGACACTTCTTTATTTGACTGGGTTTCGAAAGGCCACAGTCCCCTTTTCAGTCATTTAATCACAGTTTCCCCCGCGTTTACCAAAGGCCCTTAATGCGGTTATTTGTGAGACCAACTCCCCCTATATCCAGCTTTAGCTATTTTACTAATTGGCTTTGCCGACAAAGCGTATTAATCTCTATGGCACATACATTGAAGAGGAGTCTGGAGTGGTTACTTTTTTAGCAGAATATGGCCTATTTGTGGCCAAAGCTTTAACTGTGGTGGTTGCCGCATTGGTGGTGTTTGGGACGATATTTGCTTCCTCTGTTCGAGGTAGAAAGGAGCCTGGGGGGCAGATTAAAGTGCGTCAGCTCAATGAGCAATTAGAGGAAGTACAGCGAACCATTAAGGAGGCCGTACTGCCGAAGGAGCAGATAAAAGAAGCGCAGAAAGCCGAGAAAAAGCAAAAAAAGCAGCAGCACAAAGCCGATAAGAAAGCACTGAAAAAAAGCGCAAAGGATGATAAGCCCAGTGAGGAATCGAAAAAGCGTGTTTATGTTTTGGATTTTGATGGCGACGTCAAAGCTTCCGCTGTAGAGAGTCTTCGTAAAGAAATCACTGCTGTTTTATCAATGGCAAGGCCGGTAGATGAAGTGGTACTTCGATTAGAAAGCCCAGGAGGAATGGTGCATTCGTATGGGTTAGCTTCTTCCCAGCTGGAGCGAATTAAAAATAAAGGCATTCCTTTAACTATTTGCGTTGATAAAGTCGCTGCGAGTGGCGGTTATATGATGGCGTGTATTGCTGATCAAATAGTGGCAGCGCCGTTCGCAATTCTTGGCTCCATTGGTGTGATTGCGCAGTTGCCTAATTTCCATCGATTGCTGAAGAAAAATGACATTGATTTTGAAATGTTCACTGCCGGGGAATACAAGCGCACCGTGACCACGATGGGGGAAAATACCGATAAGGGGCGTGAAAAATTTAAAGAAGAATTGGAAGATACCCACGTTTTATTCAAAGAGTTTGTGGGAAGTCAGAGATCCAAGGTGGATATTGATAAGGTTGCTACCGGGGAACATTGGTATGGCACTCGAGCGAAGGAGCTTGATTTGGTCGATGAATTGAAAACCAGTGATGAGTATTTGGTAGACGCCTGTGATGATGCGGATGTGTATGAGGTGGAATATAAACAAAAACCTTCAATGGCGGACCGTTTTGGTTTGGGCATCGAAGATGTTTCGGAGCGATTGATGTTAAAAGCCTATCGCTTATTTGAAGGGAAGTTTTTCTAAAATCAAACACTTTAACCACAAAGTCTGTTAACGATTGACCATTTGATTAAGAACACTTTGATTGAAATGTTTTTATGCGGGCAGTGCTGATGTAAGGCGTAACGGACTGTGGTTGGTGTAGTTGGTAGTAGTTGGTAGTGGTTGGTGTAGTTGGTATAGCTTGTGAAGTTGGTGTGGTTTGTGAGGTTGGTGTGGTTTGTTAGGTTGGTGTATTTGGTTCAGTTAAATGGAATGGGCATAAAAAGGTGAATTATGGCGACGTATAAAGCGCTTCGTATCAACGAGAATAACTCACAGTACACGCTGGCTGTGGAAAATAGGGACATTGAACAGCTTCCTGAAGGGGAACTGTTAATTCGAGTGAAATATTCCTCTCTAAACTATAAAGACGCACTGTCGGCAAAAGGAATTAAAGGGGTGACGAGACAGTACCCTCATACGCCAGGAATTGACGCCGCGGGTATTGTCGAACGCAGCTCGGTGGAGCATTTCAAGGCAGGTGATGAGGTCATTGTCACTGGCTACGACTTGGGGATGAATACCGAGGGCGGCTTTGCCGAATATATTTCTGTTCCTGCAAAATGGGTGGTGAATAAGCCTGAAACGCTTTCTTTACGAGACAGCATGATTTTGGGGACTGCGGGGTTTACCGCAGGAATGTGCGTGGATTCTTTGCTTCAGGTGGGCATTGCTCCCTCTCAAGGCGATATTCTAGTGACCGGGGCTTGCGGGGGGGTGGGCAGTGTGGCCATCGCACTGTTGGCATCGTTGGGGTTTGATGTTTATGCAGGGACTGGCCGGGCTAGCGAGAAAGAGTATCTGCTAGGGCTGGGGGCGAAAGACATCATTTCACGTGAAGATCTAATGAAAGGCGCTGATCGTCCCATGCTCAAAGAGCGCTGGGCCGGCGCAGTGGATACGGTGGGAGGCGAACTGTTATTTAATGCCATCAAATCCACTCAATACGGAGGCAGTGTCGCTTGTTGTGGCATGGTCGCTTCCGCTGAATTTCAAGCCAATGTGTTTCCATTTATTTTGCGCGGCGTGAATTTGTTGGGCGTTGATTCCGTCGAGCTGCCGTTGGATATTAAGATGCACATATGGCAGGAATTTGCCTCTCATTGGCGACTAGAGAATCTGGAAGCAATATGCACGGAGGTTTCTTTAGCTGAGCTGCCAGCAGCGATTGAAGAGATATATAATGGCCGTCAAAAAGGGCGTGTGTTGGTCAATCTAGGGTAGTGATTGTTATAAAGAACGAAAAAAGGGCCTGTATTAAGGCCCTTTTTTTATGCTTCAATATTTCGTTATCGTGCCGAGCGGTTGATCACCGGGTCTGATAAAGAGGCCGTTGCTCCACTGCGTCCGCTTGGTAGTTGACGCTGAAATCATTGAACGCATTCAGCGCGTCGTTGATGCAGCGGTCTTCGCGAACCGCAAAGGCGTTAAAGCCGCATCGGGCCATCAGATAAATTTGATCCCTGAGTACATCCCCGACTGCTCGTATTTCTTTGTTGTAATGATGGCGAGTGCGCAATTCTCTGGCGCTGCTGTAGCCTCGGCCATCGGCGAACTTCGGGAAATTAATCGCGATTAACGAAAACTGCGCCAAGTCATCTGCAATCTCTGCCGGTTCGTTTTCGGGTTCCAATAGGACCCCTATTTCGTCCGAGTGAGACAGCAGTTGCTCTTTGTGGGATTGCCACAAAGCAACGGAGACGATCAACTTGCCGCTGGGCAATGGGTCTTGAGCTTCAGTCAAAACCACCCAACTATCGTCGATAATTTTTTTATCTTTAATTATTTTTCGCATAGACTCGCTCCTTAAATGGATCAATACCAATACGTCGAGTGGTATCGATGA
Source organism: Moraxellaceae bacterium (assembly GCA_002401525.1). Lineage (GTDB taxonomy): Bacteria > Pseudomonadota > Gammaproteobacteria > Pseudomonadales > UBA3067. The sequence continues at coordinate 11,738 of NVTH01000008.1, forward strand.
AGCGTTCGCCTTCGGTGCGTTGCTCCACATAAACGTTAATGATTTTTTCTACTACGTCGGCTACTTCATCTTCATCAAATGAAGGGCCGAGGATTTTACCGATTGTAGCGTCCTCTTTAGACGAGCCGCCGATGGAAATTTGATAAAACTCAGAACCTTTTTTGTCCACGCCTAACACGCCGATGTTACCGACATGGTGGTGTCCACAAGCGTTCATGCAACCAGAGATATTAAGTTCAATTTCCCCTAAATCGTGGAGGTAATCTAAGTTGTCAAATCGTCGCTGAATTTGTTCGGCAATAGGAATTGATTTTGCGTTGGCAAGGGCGCAGAAATCGCCCCCTGGGCAACAAATCATGTCAGTCAATAAGCCGATGTTGGGGGTGGCGAATTGGTGGCTTTTCAGCGTTTGCCACAGTTCATAGAGTTGGCTTTGCTTTACATCGGCCAAAACTAAGTTTTGAGCATGGGTGCTGCGCAACTCTGAAAAGCTGTATTGATCCGCAAGATCGGCAATGATATCCATGTCTTCTGCGCTGACATCGCCTGGGGCACGACTGGTATTTTTAAGGCTTATATTAACAATGGAATAGCCTGGCACCTTATGAGTGACGACATTTTGATTGACCCATATTTTAAAGGCGTTATCAGTCTCATACTTTCCTAAAAAGGCTTCGTTGTGCTCTTCAAGCTGTTCGTAGGCAGGAGGCTGGAAGCAGGCTTTAACGCGATCAATTTCTTGCTGCGGCAAAGTCATGGGACCGTCTTTTAATTCGGCCCATTCTTTTTCGACTTTTGCTGCAAATACTTCGGGGGTCATTGCGCGCACTAGAATTTTAATACGGGCTTTATATTTGTTGTCTCGGCGGCCGTTACGGTTGTATACCCGTAATACAGCTTCGAGGTAGGACAATATGTCGCGTTCAGCAACATATTCATTAATCAGTGGCGCCACTACTGGGGTTCTGCCTAAGCCACCACCGACATAGACTTTAAAGCCTAATTCTCCAGCGGCATTGTGGGTTAAATACAACCCCACGTCATGGACTTGTACCGCTGCCCGATCTTGTTTGGAGCCGGATACTGCAATTTTGAATTTACGACCCAGTAGAGCGAATTCGGGGTGGAAGGTGGACCATTGGCGGATGATTTCGCAATACGGTCTAGGATCTACTATTTCATCTTTTGCAACGCCTGCGTACTGGTCTGAAGTGGTATTTCGAATGCAGTTGCCACTGGTTTGAATGGCATGCATCTGAACCGACGCTAATTCTTCGAGGATATTGGGGACTTGTTCTAACTTAGGCCAGTTCAATTGTAAATTTTGGCGAGTGGTAAAATGAGCGTAACCTTTATCGTAGGTTCTTGATAATTCGGCAAACTTTCTCATTTGTTGGGAATTAAACATTCCATGGGGGATAGCAATACGCAGCATGGGGGCATGGCGCTGTACATAAAGCCCATTTTGTAAGCGAAGCACTAGGAACTCGTCCTCAGACAGTTCTCCAGCTAAGAAGCGTTCAGTTTGACCCCGATACTGGGCCACTCGCTCCTCAATGATTTTTTGATCGTATTCTGAATAAACGTACATGATTAGCTAATACCTGAGCTGCTATCAACAACTTATTTTTTGGAGGTAACCTTTTGATTAATAAAGATATAATCTTGTTGGGTCAGAAGGCTGTTAGTCGCCCAGTACGGCGGCGCTAGCGGCACATTATACCCTCTCAAGGCTGCGAGGGGTAGTTGGGCTAAAGTGAGCAATAAAGGGTTGTTTAAAAGGACGTTACCCCGTAAATGCGGGTCATGAATTTATCTTTAAGGGGATTAACGGCATGTGCGGTTTGGCTGTAGATCAACGGTTTAGCGAGTCTTGTCTTGTGGTAGGGGCAAAGGTATGATCGGTAGTGTTCAGGTATTCTAGGACAACAACAAAAATTAACGAATTAACGAACAAATAAAGGGACGCTTTAATTTTTTCGTCCTTTTGTTTAGGGGAGTTGCAACAGGTGTTAGGTAAATTATTCGGAAACAAAGAAAAAACTCACGGCCTTAAAATAGACGGCGTTGATAAAACCATTTCAATTAGTTCGAAAGAAACTCTCTTGCAGGCTGCATTGAAGGATGGGGTGAAATTTCCCCACAGTTGCCGAGTCGGCGGTTGTGCAATGTGTAAGTGTCGGTTGGTCTCAGGCAAAGTGAAAGAGCTGACTGAGAAATCCTATATTTTATCGGCCGAAGAATTGCAAACTGGTTATATCTTGGCCTGCCAATCGCTGCCGAGATCCGATGTGCAAGTGGAAGTCGATTTTTCCCGTGCCGATATCCCCGAACATGATTTGGTCACCACTACGGCGGAAATAATCGCCCAAAACCCGCTTACCCATGACATTAGTGAAATAGTAATCGCCACTGATAAAGACATTGAATTTACCGCCGGGCAATTTGCAGAAATTACCGTTCCAGGACAAATTGCCGATGCTCGATCCTATTCCTTTGGGTCTGCGCCAGGCCGATATAAAAATGAAGTGCATTTTTTCGTTCGTGCGGTCCCGGGTGGGGAAATGTCCAATTGGGTATTAGGCAATCAAGCAGTAGGCAGTAAAGTTGAATTGCAGGGGCCGTTCGGAGATTTCTATTTGCGCAGTTCCGATAAGCCAATGTTATGTGTGGCCGGCGGCAGTGGTCTTGCACCAGTACTTGCCGTGCTTGAAGACGCAGCGAACCGAGAAGTTAATCGCTCTGTGACGTTTTTATTCGGTGCGCGTACCGAGCAGGATTTATATTGTTTGGATCAAATCGAAGCCATTAAAGCTCGCTGGAAGGGTGAATTCAATTTTGTTGCCGTACTCTCTGATGAGCCTAAAGACAGTGCTTGGGAGGGCGCAAGAGGGTTTGTGACGGCTCACTTTGAAACCCATTGCGATGCAGACGCTCAGCTCTATATGTGTGGGCCACCGCCCATGATTGACGCCGCAATTGCGGAAGCTCATAAAAACGGCGTTGATGATAAAAATATTTTCTTTGATAAATTCCTCGATAAAAGCGATCTGCAGAAACCAAAACAAGTTGAGTCGGCTCAGATCGCGTAGCATTTTATGGGCGGTGTGATTAGATCTAAATGATATAAATGCCTAAACAGTCTAAGGCAAGGAAACGCGACTTTAGTTGTCAAAATATTTATGATGACTAAGGTGGCGATCTAGATTGGCTAGGTTGTTCGAGAAATATAAAACGGTGAGTTAGGCCGTTTATCTCGTCGTAATTTATCCTTCTACACTAGGCTGTGTTCGAAGTTGGGCTGTGTTCGCAGCTTAACTTCTTTTCCCTCTGTAAACCTCCATTCCCCATTAGTATTAGGCCATTCTTATTCCTTGATTGATTGATCGAGGCGTTTATTATGCGTTGTTGTGCCGAAGGTAAACTTTTATCTCGGCAGTATTTAGGATCTAATTCGGATGTAAAGGTGACAGTCGTCTGATCGTGAGCGGGCTATACTAACAACAGGTTATTGTATTAGGCGTAAAAGGTTCTCCTTGATGGTTGTTTGCCTCAGGCGGTGGTTATTTATTTTTGGCTTGTTGATGATGAGCCAATTTGCTTGTGGCGAGAATGCTTTAGTGTTAACTGACGGACCGATTGAACGCATCTCTGCCCGGCCGTTTTTATATTTCTTTGAAACAAACGAAAGCTCCCTAGAGGTTGATCAGGTTCGGCAGCCCGCTTGGAGTGAGCAATTTAAACATCCCGAAGGTTTTTCACCAATTTTTGGCTATTCCGATAGTATTTATTGGCTACGATTTTCAATGGAAAACCTAAACGCCTATGAGCTTGATTTGATTTTTCAGATTGAGTTCCCTTTGCTTGATGACGTTAATATCTATCAATATAACGGTGAGCAGATGGTGGCGGAGTTCCGAGTAGGGGATCGGATGCCTTTTCTCAGTCGGCCCATTAAATCCCGACATTTTCAAATTCCCATTAATATTGAAGGCTATGCCCTTAATGAGTTTTATCTTCGTGTTAAGAGTACCAGTCCCTTAGAAATCCCTATTACTATTAGTTCGATAGAAAGCCATTTAGGATTTTTTTCGATTGATGAGTGGATTATCGGTTTGGCTTATGGGATTGCGTTAGGACTTGGCCTTTATAATTTGTTGTTAGGGGTTTCAACTAAAGATTTAGTTTACGCTTACTATGCCGGTTTTACCTTATCCATGTTTGGGATTTATTGTTCCATTGATGGTTATAGTTATATGTTCTGGCCAAATAGTATTGCTTGGCAGCAACTGTTCCATCTATACGCTGTTTTTATGGCGTGTATTTTTGCGTCCGCATTTTCCAGGTCGTTCTTAGATTCGGCAGGTAAAGGCCTTAAGTCTGATAGTTTGTCTCGGTTTATGAATCTTCCCGCTGTTGTTGGGCTGATGTTTATTCCGATGACCGAAGAAAAAACCATTGCTTTGTACATGAGTGTGGTGGCTTTAATTACCATTGGGTCTCTTTTTGTCTTGGGCTTTGTTCGGTTATATCAAGGGTATTTTGTCGCCAAGATTTACCTCGTTGCGTGGTCCATGTTTTTGGGGACTGCGTTGATTGCGATTATAGGTTCAAATGGCATGGGCTTTAGCATTCAGGAATTAAAACCTTTTTTAAGAGTGGCTTGGGTGGCTGAATTAATTCTGTTGTCTTTAGGTTTGGGGCAACGCATTAATTTAATTAAGCTGGTTCAAATTGAGGCTGAACGAGAATCAAAAGACAGTGCGATGCTGGCCAAACAGGCAAAACAAAAAACCTTGGAGATTCAAATTCAATCGAACGCATCCTTGGAGTTTAGGGTTCAGGCTCGAACAGCGGAATTGGAGGGCGTGCTCAAAGAGTTGTTTGAAGCCAACGATAAGTTGGAAAAGCTAAGCACTGAAGATGAGCTGACTAAAGTTAAAAATCGGCGTTACTTTGAAGATCGTTATGATTTGGAATTTAAGCGTAGCTTTAGAGAGAAGCAGCCGCTATCGATTCTTTTCATTGATGTGGATTACTTTAAAAAAGTAAATGACAGTCATGGGCACCAGGCGGGTGATGAGTGCTTAAGAAAAACTGCTCAGGTCATTTGCCAAAGTATTGGGCGCGCAGGGGATGTGGTGTCGAGGTACGGCGGGGAGGAGTTTGTAGTTATTTTGCCAGACACGCCTCAAGAGGGCGCATTAAAAGTGGCGAATAGGATTCGTCATAACATTGAGGTCACCCCGATTGTTGTTGGCGAATTGAGTATATCTGTCACAGTGAGTATAGGGGTTTGTACTGATGTGCCGGAAAATGCCTACGACGTTGAATCGCTATTGGTCGGGGCGGATAAAGCGCTTTATCAAGCAAAAGACAATGGTAGAAATCAGACCCAAACAGGCCTCCCCAAAAATTCTTATACGCATAACAGCCCACTCCATTAAATGTAGGGTGTCTTAATCGCGTGAGCATTAATGAACGCGCTAGGAGAGGCAGGGGTCCGCTTCCGTAGGCGGTGGAATCCAGTTTTATAGATAGGCCATTAAAAAGTGAAAGCTTTTTGGACTAGTTCGTTGATGGCATCGACGATCAGTGCAGGTTTTTCCATCGGCAAAAAATGACTCGTCCCGGTAATTCTTCGGACGACGGTGTTTTGATGATAAATTTTAAATTTAGATGAGATGGGTTCGGGACAGGTGCTGCCCTCACTGGCAGCTAATAAAGTGACGGGGCACTTTAGTTTTCGGATCGCTGGCCAAGGATGGTTGCCTGATACAGCAAAGTTTTGAGCTTCCCAAGCGGGAGCGCAACTCAGCTCTACGCCGTCGGCAGTTCGTCGAGTGCCCCCGGCTACGTAATCTTCTATCCACTCGCGAGGCCAGGTTTTAAAGGCGCCTTTGTCAACGTAGTTTTCCACCGCTGCTTGTGCGCTTCGAAATTGGCGTTTTCTTTTCAGCGCTGATTTAACCATGGGGATTTGGTTGCCGAGTTTTGTATAGCGCATTAATCCCAGCAGCGGGCCTGCAAATTCTGGCGGTAGAACTGGATCAACTAATAGCAATGCTTTGACTTTTTGAGGTCGCGCTGCGGCAACTGTGATGCTGACGGCTCCGCCCATGGAATGCCCACCCAATATGATAGGATGAGATTGTTGATCGATATAGGCTAAAAGGTCTTTTTCGTAAATCTTCCACGAGTTAAGGCGCTTGGGGTCTGCAGGAAGGGTGGATTGGCCATGGCCTCTTTGGTCGATGGCTGACGCTTCGATTTCGTAGGGCAGGGCGTCGAGAATTTTTTGATAGGTTAAGGCATTAAATCCGTTAGCGTGGGCCATATGGAAATGCACTTTAGCCCCGCTGGCGGCGGGGCGAAACAGATAGGACAGGCGGCCTTTTGAGTGGGGTAAGTTACAAGATCTTCTTTCCATAACAAATCAAATCCGTGTCTTTTAAGATGTCCAGAATAACTGAATTGTTAGTAGGCGCATACCTCTGATCAATTGCGGCTTGAAATAAACCACTTTTTTAAAGTGGTTTATCAGTGGTTTTGATTAAAGTGCCCTTTAATCAGCGTTTTGTGGGGCGAAAAGTTCGCCAATAAAATATCTTGAAATTGCCCGGGTGACCACTTTGTCGTTTTGGTACGCAGTGGTCTGAACGCTTGCGACGCGACGCCCCAATTTAGTGATTGTTGATACTGCCCGAGTATCAACCGGCCCGGTTCGATTCAGGTATTCGACTGTTTGATTGATGGTGGCTGGGGGAACCACTTCTTCTTTGGTATTAAGCTCAAATCTATTTTGTAGTTGTAAAGCTGACAATATACAGATTAATCCTGTGCACTCGAGAAATCCGGACAGTGCGCCGCCATGGATTGCTTTGATCATCGGGTTGCCAATCAGTCTTTCTTGAAATGGCATCAAGGAGGATACCTGCTCTTTTTGTATGTCAGAAACTTCGATGCCTAGATATTCGTAATAGGGGAATAGGTTGTCAAAGCTGTGTTTAAGTTGTTCAGGGGATGTGATCGCTTGAGTTAACTTCATTTTCTAATCCTGCACCAGCTGGTTAGGTGTACTTAAAAGTGGCAATAAAATTCGTCGAAGGAGCATGATTAATTGAATCACGGAGCATGACTCCTTGGGGGTGTTTCTCAGGCCTATTCCTCAGGCCTAGGACGTACCAGGGAATTTGAAAAAGTCAGGCCCTGTGGTATTCATCATAAACGCGCCGGTGAAGCTGATCACTGGGTTGTTACTGGATTCGTGATAAGCAAAACCTCGTACATTGGCTAGCATGTCGCTGGCGTGGTAGCAGGATACCTCGGCAATGATGCCTTTCCCTGGTTGCACCGGTTCTAGGTATTCAACCCTTAAGTCAAGCGTTGCCATGGGGGTCAAGGCTTGGGTTTTTAAGAAGATGCACATGCCACTCGCGGTATCGAGAAGGGTAGTAATAGTGCCGCCGTGCAACGCGCCGCGATGGTCAGCGAGAAGCGGGTTGAAAGGGATTTTGATGACCACTTTCTCATCGGTTGCTTCGACAGGTTCGAAACCCATGTCTTTGCCTAGTTCGTTGAAGTCAGAGAATTGTGTTTCCATCATGCTTTTGACTGCGTCGAAATCAATTTTAAATTCTGCGTTCATACTGCGAATACCTATATCACTGGTGAGTTATTGCTAAAATCTGGGGCTTTCTCCAATAAATGTGCTGCTTGGATGGGCCTTTGAGCCACTCTTAGGGGTAAAAAGCATGCCGATGTTAGGCTTCTTTATAGTTCCTTAAGCGACGATTTTGCGTTCGATAACCTCCGTTTCGGTGTCAATAAGAGTCTAGAAGTTCGTCATAAATGCTTTAAAAACAATCTTTTACCATGGCAGTCGATGACTAATTCGCTCATTTTCTGCGGAGCAATTGACAGTATGTCTGTCGAAGCGCCTTGGTCATAGCCACTAAGCGCTAGAAAATGTACTCGTTTTTTGCCCTAATTTCAAACGGGCGTTTGTTTGGATTCTAGCCCAGATTGTTGGGCGGAGCGCAATTTAATTGGAGCTCTTTGTGTGGCTATTAGTGCGTGTGGCGATTAGATTGTTGAATCTCTTAGTGAGTGAGTTCTGAAGCAATAAAAATGCCCTCATAGGCCATTGTCCTGTGTTAGCATTAAACGTTTAATTGGCAGGTAGTTCCGGCTGTAGTAGTTCTAGTGTGTCTTCGCTCGTTGTGGACGTGGCTGAAAAGGCCTCATTAGATTAGAGGTTTTCTATCGTTGGGTACTGAAAAGAACTAATTTAGACCTAATACGGAGGTGCCCATGAGTACTCCTGCGACAGAGAAGTATTATGAAGATATTGTCGATTACTACGACAATTGTGAATTTGATTATAAGATTTTATGGCGTCTAGATCGATGTCTTGCAATGCATTATGGGTACTGGGATGAGACCACTGAAGGAGTTTCGGACGCGTTAGTAAGAGAAAATGAGATTCTTGCGCAACGTGCAGAAATCACCAAAGAGCAAAAAGTGCTTGATGCTGGGTGTGGCGTAGGGGGAAGTTCAATTTGGTTGGCGCGTAATGTGGGCTGCGAGGTGGTGGGTATTACCTTGAGTCCTGAGCAAGTGAATACCTGTACTGCTAATGCCAAAGAGCATGAGGCCAGCGATAAGACTTCTTTTAAAGTGAATGATTATTGCAATACTGAATTTGAAGATAATTCGTTTGATGTGGTTTGGGCGGTAGAGTCTGTGTGCCATGCCCCGGATAAAGCTGATTTTGTAAAGGAAGCGTATCGAATTTTAAAGCCTGGTGGTAAGTTAATAATCGCCGATTTTTGGGCTTCACATCATGAGTATCAAGGTAAAGATGATCGTGTGATGAAAGAGTGGGTCGCGGGATGGAGCGTCAATCGTCTGGAGCATAGCGACAACTTCCGCGGTTATTTATCGGACACTGGGTTTAAAGAGCTTAGCTACCAAGACGCCACTGAAAATATTCGCCCGTCTGCAGAGCGGCTCCATAAATACGCGAAATGGACGTTGTGGGGGGCTAAAATATTGAACTGGATGAAAATTCGTAATGACACCCAGCACGGCAATGTGATTGCAGTGCATCGTGCGAAGATAGCGCTAGACCGGGGCTTGTGGCACTACGGAATAATCTTGGCACAAAAATAAAGCTTGGAAGACTGAAGGTTAGAATATAGAGCCATGGATGCGGCTTTAAAATAAAGAGTTACTAAAATAAAGAGTTAAACTAAGTATTGATGTAGATGCTGGACAATTAATAACAATAAAAATCCCTAACCAAAAGGAAGCGAGATAATGCTAGTTTTTAAAGTGCTTAATGCTGATGGAAGCCCTGTAAAAAAAGCCAAAGTCACTGTAGCGGTAACGAATGGAGGCACCGCGACGGCTTTGACTGATCGTTCCGGGTTCGTAAGTTCGCCCATCACTGGAGGCAGTCACGGTAAGGTGATTGTTAACGGAACCGAAGCTTATGAAGGGTCTTTGGTGGATTTGGATGAAGTCATCTTGACGGCCTAGCTTTTCGAGTGCCCTGTTAGGCGGCTGTTTGTCACTGGGTTGTGAATAAAATTTATAGTAAATAAAGCCTTGTTGCTGACTTGTATAGGTTGTGCAATGAGGCTTTTGTGTTTTTGCGCCATCGCTTGTATTTTTACGCCAAAATTTCCTGCCTGAACTAAACTTATTGGTGTTGAATCTAAATCTGTTATTATTCGCTGCGTTTATGAGGTGGCGTTGCTTGGCCCGGATTTATCCGTTTGGCTGTAGGAACTAATGACTGGTTAGTTTTGCTGTTCAAGGCAACTCTTATCCCCATACAAGTCATCGCTTATGAAATAACAATAGGTAGAAACTACTTTGGCTGGCAGCTTCACTAGGTTGCTAGGCTAACGCATTGCGTGATTGGTGAGGACATCCTATTTTCATCATTACGCATTTCACAAACAATAGAATTTTGATTGTATGTCCTTATGTTCAAACTGAGTTTTGAATTACTTAGGGTGCACCGTCAAGAGCACGCGGTTCTAAGAATAAAAACACATTCCTAGAATTTACACGTAAATGGTTAGGGAGCCAGTATGAATATTGACTACACGAAAGAAGAACTTGAGTTCCAGCAAGGGGTTCGGGCTTGGTTCAAAGAGAACTTGCCAGCGGATTTGAAACGCAAGAACCAAATTGGTGAGACGTTATCCAAAGAAGACATGGTAAGTTGGCAAAAAACATTGAATAGCGCCGGTTATTTAGTAGTGAGCTGGCCGAAAGAACACGGTGGACCCGACTGGACCGCTACTCAGCGCTATATATTCGATAGTGAAAGAGCTGCTGCCGGAGCGCCTATTGGTCTTTCAATGGGAATTATTATGCTTGGGCCGGTATTAATGGCCTTTGGCACCGAAGAACAAAAAGAACGTTACTTGCCTCGTATTAAAGATTGCGAGGATTGGTGGTGCCAGGGTTACTCTGAGCCAGGCGCTGGGTCAGATTTGGCGAGCCTGAAAACCCAAGCGGTGTTAGACGGTGATGAGTACGTGATTAATGGGACCAAAATTTGGACCACTTATGCGCATCACGCCAATCATTGCTTTTGTTTAGTGCGTACTGACAATGATTGTAAAATCCAAGCAGGCATTTCATTTATCTTAATTGATATGACTGCTCCGGGCATTGAGATTCGTCCAATCGTGAGCATTGACGGCGAACACCATTTAAATCAGGTGTTTTTTGATAATGTGCGCGTACCTAAAGAAAACTTAGTGGGTCAAGAAGGGCAAGGCTGGACTATTGCTAAATACCTTCTCACTCATGAGCGGACTACTATCGCGGGTGTTGCTGATTCGAAGTTGAATCTTTTGAATCTGAAAGAAACTGCGCGAACTCAAATTGCAAACGGTGCGCCTTTAATTGAAGATCCGCAATTGCGTTTAAAAATTGCCGCTGAAGAAATTAAATTAATAGCCCTTGAATACACGAACTTTCGAACTCTAGCGGATACTGCCGCTGGACGAGCGCCGGGCCCTGAGTCTTCACTGTTGAAAGTGAAAGGGACTGAGACACAACAAGCGTTGTCGGAACTTGCTGTTGAAATGGCGGGTTATTACGCCTATCTATGGAAAGCGGATGAAACTGCTGGTCCTGCGGAGTTTCTGCATGCGACAGAGAAATACAACTTCCTTCGAGCTGCGACCATTTATGGCGGTAGTACTGAAGTGCAAAAGAATGTTGTCGCCAAAATGTTGTTAGGTCTAAGGTAATCGGAGGAATTTATGGATTTTTCATTTTCAGAAGAGCAGACGCTTATTAAAAATGCCGTCGAAAAGTTTATTCAGAACGACTATGACTTTGAGACACGTAACAAAATAATCGCGGGTGACGAAGGCTTCGATCGCGGGATTTGGAAGCAATTTGCTGATTTAGGTTGGTTAGGAATTTCTTTCCCCGAAGAAGTCGGTGGTTTTGGTGGCAGCGCAGTTGAAACCAATATCGTGATGGAAGCTTTTGGTGGAGGTATGGTGGTAGAACCATTTCTTTCTACTGTAGTGCTTGGCGGAAATGCTTTGGCATTTGGCGGCACTGATGCGCAAAAGCAAGAAGTGTTGGCTAAAGTGATCAGTGGTGATGTGTTATTGGCGCTTGCTTATGGTGAAGCTCAATCTCGATATGACCTATCTGATGTTAAAACTAGTGCTGAAAAGAAAGCAGATCAGTACGTATTAAATGGCGAAAAAACCGTAGTATTTGGTGGTGCGTGGGCGGATAAGGTGATCGTTTCTGCACGTACTAGCGGTGATCAATGCTCTGAACAGGGAATTACTTTGTTTTTAGTGGACGCTAAAGCAGAAGGTGTTTCGGTCAACGCTTATAAGTCAATGGATGGCGCTCGCATGGCGAACGTTTCATTGAATAACGTTTCAGTGGGTGCCGACGCGATCGTTGGATCACTGGATGAAGGCTTCGGTCTACTCGAAAAAGTCATTGATTACGGCATCTCTGCTTTGTGCGCAGAAGCCCTTGGTTCAATGAACGCAGCCTACGAAAAAACGCTTGCATACGTTAAAACCCGTGAGCAATTTGGCGTCGCTATTGGATCCTTTCAAGTGATTCAGCATCGCTTGGTGGATATGTTTATGGCGGTTGAGTCAAGCCGATCCATGGGCATGATGGTTGCCCTGAAGCTGGGTTCTCGCGATGTAGTTGAGCGTAAGAAGGCGGCCTCAGCTGCGAAAGTCTACATTGGTGACAATGCGCGTTATTGTGCTCAAGAGGCTGTTCAGCTTCATGGTGGCATCGGTGTGACTGAAGAACTTGATATTGGTCATTACTTTAGACGGTTGACTTTGTTCTGTGGCGCTTTTGGTAGCACTGATTACCACTTAAGCCGGTTCGCTGATTTAGGCGAATAAAGCTGTATATRACTTTAAAGTCAGGTTAGAATGTGGCCCTATTGCACCATGTATAGTGTGATTAGCACTCTACGTGCACCCTGGGGCCACACTTTTAAGGTGGTTTGTTTTAGATTTGCCAGTGAAGAGAAGTTCGTATGTCTTGGTTGTTATTAGTTTTTCCCCTCGGTTGTGGGTTTATTGGTATCATTACCAATTGGTTAGCCCTTCTGATGTTATTCCGTCCTCTTGAACAGAAAACATTCTTTGGGTTTATTAAGTGGCAAGGGATTGTTGCTAAAAATTTCCCGCGTTTCGCAAAAATGATTGCTAACGTGGTAGAAAATGAACTCATCCAAATGGATGATATTTCTAATAGTGTCGATATTAAAAAGCAGCTTTTAGATAATAAAGAATCTGTTTATGAATCGATTGCTAAATTCTATAACGAGAATCAAGATAAACTTCCTAAGCAGTATCAGTCCCTTGTGAATGACGATACGTTGAAGATGTTTCAGGACAAAATTTTTGATCATATGTTGTTAGAAGCGCCGAAGGCATTTTCTTTATTCATGGAGTATGGGCAAGAGAAAATAGGCATTCGTGAATTTATTCTTCAGCGTACCTTGAAACAAGATCCCTCTATTTTTGAGAAGCTAATATATGCGGTAGCGGGTAGGGAGATGAAATTTATCATCTACTACGGCGGTGTATTTGGTGCGGCGCTTGGTTTTGCTCAATACGCAATGTTCACCTCCGGCGCGGCGGGTTGGTTGCTGCCTGTAGTGGGCTGTATTGTAGGCATCGTTACCAACTACATGGCGCTTATTATGCTTTGGTCTCCTCGAGAGCCTATATATATCGGTGGATTCAAGATTCAAGGCGCGATTCCAGGAAGAGCTGATGAGCTGCTTGAAAGTGTGCAAGGCACAATTGCCCAAGACTTTTTAGTGATTGGTGAGTTGGCTGCACTGATGATCGAGCAGATTACTGAGGAAGTGATTGCTGACAATATTGATTATCATCTTGAAACAGCAATTCCTCGTAATATGTCTGATATGCAGCCCGTATTAGAGCAAGCGTTGACTGAAGAAAATAAAGCTAAGTTAAAAGCTTATGTGACTCAAGAAGTGCTTAAGAATTTGCCTACGATGAAGTCTCAAGTTGAAACTTTTGTAGACGATAAGTTTGATGTGCTGGCTATTATGCGCGCTAAACCTCAGGCTTCGGCGAACGAGTTTATGCTGTTTATGGAAACGGTATTAACGTCTGAGCCCGCTATGATTGTTGCCTACGGAGGCCTGTTCGGAGGCTTAATTGGCGTGATCCAGTGGATGTCTCTGTAGTTGATTGCCACTGTAGTAGACAGTAGGCAGTAGGCAGTAGATTGAAGGTTTGATTTTCGGTGTTTGTTTTTAAACTGAAAATTTCAAGCTGGCATTTAAAATACGCTTGATGAAGGTGTCTAAAGTATTTAACGATGCTTTCATCAAGTGTTAAGTTTTTTAGGATTTTATAGCGTTTTATTTTGTCATATATAGTTTCAATTAGTTTTATATGAATTTGTAACTCTCTCTCGCCGTTCCGGTGAGGGATGTTAGCCTTTCCTATTAGCCGTTGGTTTGCAAAGTGTTTAAGCGCCATCGTGTCAAAATCATTTTTATTGAGTCTTTTCGAGTTCTAACGAAAGCACCTTACCTAGCTGTAGCCCTTCCTATTTAGAGCGCACGCGAGTTTTAAATTGTGCGGTTACATTACGTATGCTTATAGAATAATAAGTTTACTTGTTTGTTGAACACTTTTCAGTTGCCCTACAAAACTGCAATTTCTATTTTCCGGTTGGCATGAGATAAAAAGACTTGCTTCACAGCTCTTCAATTCGCGGGGACGGGGAGTGCTGCAGGTGAATTTTATKAATACGTTTTGTCGGCTCGGAGGTGAAATGAGGTTGTTTGTGAAGGAGATGGATCCTAAGCAGGCGTTGACTATCAAGCTGATGGCTTGGGCGYTGGTAACGTACTTGGCTTATTTTTTAATTGGCGCCGTCTCAGTAAATTCTGGCTTGATCGACCTGCCTATGTCTCAGTACGTGATGGTTGTGGTTTTCGCCTGCTCGGTTCAGGTGTTGTTTTTCTTTATTGCTTGCACCAGTCTATACGCCCGCGTGGGTCTGTCGTCTTTTGTATTTACACAAATTTTATTTGGCTTGTCTTTAATCTTCTATTTTATGTGCTGGGTTGGTGATGATGTTCGGTCATCGCTAGCGAATATGTCGGTGCTGGGCGCCGTTTTTGGGCTTCATTCGCTCAATAAAAAGCAGTTTATTTTATTAACCGGATTCCCAATTTTTGTGTTTGGAGGGATAATTGCACGCGACTATTACTTGGGTGGTYTGCAAATAGAGCTAAGCGTTGCCGTCTTGGAGTGGGTAGTGTTGGTGCTTATGGTGATTTCATTCTCCTGTGTAGCGCACTATTTGACCCATTTTCAGCTGAGTTTGAAGGCTAAACGGAATGAGCTGGCTAGAAGCCAAGAATGCCTGCTAGTCGCAAATAGGGAGATACTGGGAAAAAATAACGAGCTTGAGTTGGCTCAGCGGGAACTACGGTCAGCGCTAAAACAGATGGCTGAAAAAGCCGTGCGAGACGAATTGACTGGCTTGTATAACCGGCATCAATTTAGCGAAACTTTGCATGCTCAAGTGAGTGTTGCAAAGTCCGTAGGTTGCCCTTTGGGGTTGTTGATGGTGGACATCGATAATTTCAAATCAATTAATGATAAATACGGCCACCCTGCGGGGGATAAAATATTAAAAAGCTTTTCTGAAATTCCTGAATCTTGTCTACGAAAGTCTGATTTTATTGCCAGGATGGGGGGAGAGGAATTCGTTGTGTTGCTTCCTAATACTGACGGCGCTACTTTACTGCTTTTAGCCGAACGAATTAGGGCCTATGTGGAATCGATGTGTTTTGACGAAATAGAAAGCCATTTAAAAATAACAGTTTCCCTAGGAGCAACGTTGTTTCGGATTAGAGAAAAAGCCGATGATATGATTGAGAGAGCCGATTCTCAATTGTATAGGGCAAAATCGTTGGGTCGAAATCAAGTGGCTTATAATTGGTAAACGCGCGGCGATTTGGACGCGAAGAAAAAAGTTACCATTTAATTAATAGTATTAAGTTCACTTTTATTCCCTATTCAATTTGTGGCGCAGGATTGAATGACAGATTTTTGTGATTAGTTTCAATGTTCTAAACGCCCCCTGTTTGTTTTCTACTAGCCGTGCCCGCTTTCTGCAGCATCACCGAGTGATAATGATTGTTGCTCAGACCATTTACAGAGTGATTCTTCTAAGCGTAATATACGGGTCAGTTTTTTGCCCTTGGTTCCTCTTATGGCGATTGTTCAAGAGGGTGAGCTCAAGAGCAATTTGACCGCAGCAAAGCTAGCTAAGAGATTGATTTATCAATGGGTATAAAAGAATCGGAACTTGTTCGTGAGTTTTTGCATAATCCGCACACTGCGTGTGATTTGTCTGTCGCGAAAAAGCAAGAATACAGAGAGACTATTAAGCGATTGTTGGTTGAGCGGGATGCGGTTCTGGTGGCCCATTATTATACTGATCCCGAGCTTCAATCTTTAGCTGAAGAAAGCGGAGGATGCGTTTCTGACTCATTAGAAATGGCTCGTTTTGGAAGTCGACACTCTGCCTCTACGTTGATTGTTGCCGGAGTGCGTTTTATGGGTGAGACCGCTAAGATTTTAAGCCCAGAAAAGCGCGTTTTTATGCCCACCTTGGAAGCCACCTGTTCTTTGGATATCGGTTGCCCGGCGGACGAGTTTTATGCATTTTGCGATCAACACCCTGATCACACGGTGGTGGTGTATGCCAATACATCCGCTGCAGTGAAAGCGCGTGCAGATTGGGTAGTGACGTCCAGCATAGCTCTGAAGGTGGTGGAGCATTTATCGGATCGTGGCGAGAAAATTTTGTGGGCGCCAGATAAGCACTTAGGGCAATATGTAGCGGATCAAACCGGTGCTGAAATGCTCATGTGGGATGGTGCGTGTATCGTCCACGAAGAATTTAAAGCCAGCGGTATCGAGAAACTGAAGCACGTGCATCCTGACGCTGCTGTTTTAGTGCACCCCGAATCTCCCAAAGCAGTGGTTGAAATGGCCGATGTGGTGGGGTCCACTAGTCAGTTGATCGCGGCGGCCAGCGAGCTTAGTAATGAGACGTTTATTGTTGCCACGGACAGAGGTATTTTTTACAAGTTGCAACAAGCAGCGCCCGGAAAATCTTTCCTAGTGGCGCCTACGGGTGGAGAAGGGGCTACGTGTCGTAGTTGCGCTTATTGCCCGTGGATGGCGATGAATAGCTTAGAAAACCTGGTGGAATTGCTGGAAAAGTCGCCTCAGAGTGACGCGCTGATTAGCAATGAAATTATTGTTGAGAGCGCCATCGCAAATCGTGCAGTGCCGCCTTTACAACGCATGTTAGATTTTGGGCAAAAGCATTCTTAGTATTTGAAATTGAGCATTTAAAACTTGGCATTTAAAATTTAGTTTTTAATGCGTGGTTCTTGGTGCTTAATTTTATGTTCTTTGTTTATCAATTCTATCGCTTCGCTTAAACAAATGCTTCTAGCATGTCATCTAAAAGATTAGAGGTTTTCTTACGTCTTAAATCAAAATTTAAAGTGGGTGTTTTTTTGCTTTAGTTGATCGATGCGCCCCTTTATTTTGGATGAAAGAGGGAAATCGTCGTCCACAATTTCTAGCGCAAATTCCAATTGTTGAATGGCGTGTTTGGTATCACCTTGCAAATAAATATATTCAGCTCGGGCTTGATGCACGCCAATTATGTTTTTAGATTTCCCTTGTGCGACTGATAATAGCGCCCACACGTAAGGGTCTTCTGGTCGAGTAATGGTGTATTGCTCGAGTATTTTCGCTGCCTTTTTGGCTTTGCCATTATTAGTGAGCGTGTCAGCGTAGTAGAGCGTTAGCGGATAGTTGTYRGGGTTATGTTTGTAATGGGARCGMAGTAGTTTTTCTGCTCGYCCATAGTGACCACTTTCGGCGGAAATATTAGCTTTCGCTAATACATAAGCAATTCTTTCGGGCTCTTTTTCAATCAGCGGTTTTATGGCTATTGCTGCTTCTTTAAAGCGCTTTGCTTTCACTAGGGCCAAGGTTAGGCCGTAACGGTTAGAGATCTGATTGAACGTTGTTTCTCCATCGAGCTTGGATTGAAATTGCTTAATTAGGTGATTGAGGTTCTGGCTGTAATGCACCTGGATTCTCGCTTTCATCAGGTGRAATTCGAGGTTGTCAGGGAAGTGTTTAACRGGAAATTGGGTGGCTCTATTGCGGGCGTCCGCAATTCTAGATTCMGTGACMGGGTGAGTCAGAAGGTATTCGGGGGGCTTGTGGCCGAGGAACTGAGTTGACTTTTGTAGTCGTTCGAAAAAACGGCTCATTGCCTCGGGATCTTTCTTTGCCTTTATAAGGGTTCGTATGCCTATTCGATCAGCTTCTTGCTCGTTGCGGCGTGTAAAGTGCAATTGGGCTTGCACGGCAGCGGCTTGAGTGGTGGCCAATGCGGCTAACCCTGCGTCGCCTCCTGCAGTGGCGATGACTAGAATGCTCGCGAGTAAAGCAGCGCTCTGAGTGAGCTGGTTTTTTTGTGCTTCTTCGACGCTGCGTGCGAAGTGACGTTGGCTTARGTGGGCGATTTCGTGGGCCAATACCCCGGCTAACTCGTCCTCTGTTTCCGCATTGAGAAATAAACCTGCGTTTACACCAATAATTCCTCCTGGTACAGCAAAGGCATTAATCGCGGGGCTATTGATAATAATGGGTGATAAACGTTTGTCTTGTAATTCGCTATTRGCTGCCAGACTGTAAATCAGGTGTTCGGTATAGTCGTTCAGTAAGGGATCGCCGCTNATGGGCGCTTGGGCTCTTAATGATCTAAGCCAGGACTTACCCACTACGTGCTCTTGGTGATGGGATACAACGGAGGAGACTGAATCCCCCAGAATAGGAAGTTCATCAGGATTGGCAATGGCTAGTTTTACGGATAAAAAACAGCTCGATAAAGAGAGTAATAAAATGCAGTGGTATTTTCTAAACAATATCTGATTCACTTAATTAATAATGGGTTAGGCCTAAAATGTGGACGCCCTAGTATTAAACTATTTAATGTGAGCTGCGTGAAGGGGGGTGGTCTTCCAAGTTCAATCACGCTGATTCATGAACAATCGCAACAGTAAATCGTTTCTATTTCAGGGGTAATGGCACTGCTTGTTTCTTAGCCGGCCCCGAGGCCAATTCCGATTAATCTCGAACCTCTAATGATTAGTATATGCTAACCATCAATTTGGAAGAGGATGGGAATGATTAAAGGCCTGATTGGCCAGATATTGTGTGCAAAGGAGCCAATCTAATGAAGCTTCCTTGAGTTTACATGCTCTTAATAGGGCCTGGGTTATAATAGATTGGAATTAGACGTAACTTTTAGAAAATAGTTTAAAAAAATTACGCCTAATTTCAATATTTGCAGTCTCACACTGATTGGTATTAGGTAGATATTGGTATTACCTAGATAATAGTTTTACTTAGATATTGGTTTTACTCGAGTCTTAGATAGAGGAGGTAAAGAATTGCCAGAGAACAATGGATTTGATTATGACGCAATGTTAGACGTATGTGGGTTTCGCTGCCCTATGCCGTTACTGAAAACAAAGCAAAAATTAAATCAACTTGTAGCGGGTGAGGTGCTCTATGTGAAAACTACAGACCCCGGATCCGTAAGGGATTTTGAAGTGTTTTTAGTGCAGGCAGGGTATTGTCTGCAACATCAGATTGAAAACGACGGTGAGTATTGGTTTTGGATCAGAAAATAGTCAGGCCAATAGCAGTAGTTGGGTAAAACTAGTCAGGTAAAGCCAGTCGAGCAACACAAGTCGAGCAACACTAGGCAGAGCGAAAAAAGCGCGTCGTATTTAGGAAAAAATGCTGCCCTTGGGAAGATTGCTCGAAATAATTTAGGTTGAGGAATGTTATATAAATGCTAAAAATTTTGAATGGCT
Source organism: Moraxellaceae bacterium (assembly GCA_002401525.1). Taxonomy (GTDB): domain Bacteria; phylum Pseudomonadota; class Gammaproteobacteria; order Pseudomonadales; family UBA3067. The sequence goes on from NVTH01000008.1 coordinate 31,245, forward strand.
GGTTTAACCAATACTTCTCAGATGAAGAGGCTGTATTGCTGCTTTTTTTCTTGGCAGTGAGCTTTGCTGTGGTGTTGCTGTTTGGCCAAATGTTAGCGCCCGTGTTCATCTCGATAGTCTTAGCTTATTTAATGCAAGGCATTGTGAATGCCCTGGTGAAACGTAATACGCCGAGGACTCTGTCCTTAATTATGGTGTATAGCGGAACATTTGGATTGTTTGTCATTCTGTTATTTTGGCTTTTACCTCTGAGCTGGCAGCAATTAACGAGTCTTCTTAATGATCAGCTTCCTAATATGATTTCGGAAGCAAAAACATTACTAATGAAATTGCCTGAACAATACCCGGACCTTGTTTCTGTGAAGCAGACTGAGCAGTGGGCGGATATGGCAAGTAGGGAGTTGGGCGCTGTTGGGCAAACGGTTTTATCGTTTTCAATCTCCAAAATTCCTAGTGTGATGGCTTTAGTAATCTACTTGGTCTTAGTGCCTCTGTTGGTGTTCTTCTTTCTCAAGGATCAACGCAAAATAGTCTTATGGTTTCTTTCCTACCTCCCTAGGAAGCGGGGGCTTTTGGAGCAGGTCTGGGAAGAAATGAATGACCAAATTAGTAATTATGTTCGTGGTAAGGCGCTAGAAATAATCATCGTCGGCAGTGTTTCATTTGCCGCTTTTGCGCTGTTAGAGCTAAATTATTCTGCGTTATTAGCAATGTTGGTGGGTTTGTCGGTAGTGGTGCCCTATGTAGGAGCGGCGGTGGTGACCATTCCGGTGGCTTTGGTGGCCTATTTGCAGCATGGTTGGGGTGGGGTGGGGTCGGAATTTTTCACCTTAATGATTGTTTATGGAGTGATTCAGGCGTTGGATGGTAACGTATTGGTTCCTCTGTTGTTTTCTGAGGCGGTTAATCTCCATCCGGTTGCGATTATTGTCGCAATTTTAATATTTGGGGGGATATGGGGTTTTTGGGGAGTATTCTTTGCTATTCCTCTCGCCACTTTATGTAAAGCAGTTATTTCAGCGTGGCCTATCGGTTTGCAGCGCGAAGATAGTAGCGTCGTAGATGATATATTTGAGGATAATGTCTAGAGATCGTATTTAAGAAGGGATTGTATTTAAGGGATTGTATCGAAGGGATCGTACTTAAAGGTTGGTGCTGGTGGATTTGTCTGGGGGTTCATTTCCCTAGATGACTGCGGCTCGAGGAGGCAGTCATCTAGGGATAGGTTCTAAGTTTCTGGGTTTGCTGGTTATGTTTCTGTATCAGTTTCTAAGCTAACGGGTTCTGGAGTGTCAGTTTTCGTGACTTCAGCCGTCTCTTCTTTAGTAATGTTGGCTTCTTGTTTTTCTTCAGTGTTGATTGGGTCTATTGCTTTTGGTTGCGCTGCTTTTGGTTGCGCTACATCTGGTTCAGCGGCTTCTGCCGATTTGGGCGCAAAAAGTGATCCTGTGTTGCCGAGTAGCTCCTGTTGTTTAGGCTCAGATGGTTTAGGCTCGGGTTGTTTAGATTCGGATTGCTGAGGTTTTGGTGTTTCAGCTGGCGCGGGTTTTAATCTCGGTTTAGGAGTGGGAAGCTGCCCATATTTTTCTTTATATAACGCTCTTGCCGCAGCTAAAACTTCTAAAACATGGCCTTGAACTTTTACTTTTTGCCATTGGTTGCGCAGAACTCCTTCGCTGTCTAATAAAAATGTGCTTCGCTCTAAGCCGAGAGTCTCTCGGCCATACATATTTTTGATTTTGATGACATCAAAAAGCTTGCACAAAGTCTCGTCATAATCAGCGATGAGTTCAAATGGGAATTGTTGCTTTAGTTTGAATTGTTCGTGAGATTCGAGGGTGTCTCGAGAAACGCCGAAAACCACCGTTTTTAGCGATTTAAATTCTTCGTAATGGGCGCTAAAGTCCTGTCCCTCTGTAGTGCAGCCTGGTGTATCGTCCTTTGGGTAGAAGTAGAGGACAACGCCGTAGCCATTAAGGGCGGAAAGCAATACATCTTTGTTATTGGTGGCAGGAACATAAAAGTCGGGGACTGGTTGATTTAGCTCTGCAGTGCTCATGGTTATTTTTCGCTCCTTCCTTTGGGTGACTAAATATCTATTTTTATTGCGCTTTATATGAGGTGTTATTTAGTGCTCAAAATGAACTGGTTGAAGTACGAGTATGCCATTATTTGGGGGCAATCGTTACTTTGAAAATAGGAACCAAGGCCCAAAGCCTAGGGATCTCCTTTGCACTAACACTTTAGGTGATCAGCGATCAGTAATCCAGGTTTTCTGTTAATCTACAGCTGTTGAGGATTGTCCTCTAGGGCGCTGAGTAAATGAAGGTCAGCAGCAGGGACCTTGATAAAGCCGCATTTACTGATCCATATACGGCGCTATACTGCGACGACGGTTATTCAACCCTGCATATTCAATGTAATCAGTTGAAATTAGTGCTGCTGCTCAGTACCATGTGCGGTTTATTTTTAATGCAAATGATTGGAGAGAGTGAATGGTTTCTGGAAGCATGGTGGCGATAGTGACTCCCATGGTAGAAGCTGGTGCGATTGATTGGCAAAGCTTGGCAGATTTGGTTGATTGGCATGTTGAAAACAAGACTCATGGGATTGTTGCCGTGGGCACCACTGGCGAATCCGCGACCCTCGATTTTTCTGAACACAGTCGTGTAATCCGCTTCGTGGTGGAAAAAGCCGCAGGTAGAATTCCGGTCATTGCAGGAACTGGGGCTAACAGCACTCAGGAAGCTATTAAGCTCACACTTGACGCCAAAGAAGACGGCGCAGACGCGTGCCTTTTGGTCACTCCCTACTATAATAAACCCACTCAAGAAGGCCTTTTTCTTCATTTTAAGGCCGTTGCAGATGCAGTCGATATTCCTCAGGTTTTATACAATGTCCCTGGGCGTACTGCGTGCGATATGCTGCCAGAGACTGTGGCGCGGCTGTCGAAGTTGAAAAATATTGTGGGGATCAAAGAAGCCTCAGGCAGTATCGATCGAATTAAGACGCTGATTGAAGCATGCGGCAAGGACTTTGCTGTTTATTGTGGTGATGATGATTTAGCATTGGATGCCTTTTTAGCCGGTGCACAAGGGGTTATTTCGGTCACTGCCAATGTGTGTCCCCTCAAAATGGCGCAAATGTATGAAGCAGCTGTGGGCGGTGAGGTTGATCTGGCTAAGAAGCTGAACCAATCCATGTTAGGGCTGCATCAAGATTTGTTTGTTGAATCGAACCCTATTCCGGTGAAATGGGTGTTAGCCGAAATGGGCAAAATTAAGCCTGCCATTCGGTTACCTTTGACCGAACTTTCAGATCATTTTCATGGAACACTTCGCCAAGCGATTGAGCTGGCAGGAAACGAATAAATTTATGGATAAATTAATGGCTGTGGCGAAAACGCTATTGGTAATCGGAATGCTGATTTTAGTAGGGTGCGGTTCACTCTTCAGCAAAAAGGGGGCGACGGATGCCGATGATTATCAGAAAGCGGCTATTAGTCCGCTAATTACCACCCCAGAGGGA
>NVTH01000239.1 GCA_002401525.1 Moraxellaceae bacterium
ATTGCAATGGTCGGTGGACTTTCCCGACAAACTAAAGCACGCGGTAGTCATCGCCTCTGCGCCGAAACTATCGGCACAGAATATTGCTTTTAATGAAGTCGCGAGGCAGGCGATCTTATCCGACCCCAACTTTCACGACGGCCATTATTACTCCCACGATACCTATCCTCGACAAGGTTTAATTTTGGCGCGAATGGTAGGTCATATTACTTATCTGTCCGACGACGCCATGGCCGCTAAATTTGGCCGCGACCTGCGCACCGGTCGATTTCATTTTGGTTACGACGTTGAGTTCCAGGTCGAAAGCTATCTGCGTCATCAAGGGGAACGGTTTTCAGAATACTTTGACGCCAACACCTATTTAATCATGACCAAAGCATTGGATTATTTCGACCCTAGTCGAGACTATGAACAAGATTTAGCAAGTACTCTAAGTCGAGCTCAGTGCGGATTTTTGGTCATGTCCTTCACCACTGACTGGCGCTTTGCTCCCGATCGATCCGAAGAAATTGTCAACGCATTAGTCAAAAGCAATAAGAACGTCTCCTACGCTAAAATTGATGCGCCGCAAGGTCACGATTCTTTTTTACTGCCCATTCCCAGATACGTCGATACATTTAAAGCCTATATGAATCGAATTTCTTCACAGCTTTAAGGCCAATCGAATGCGCTCAGATTTAGAAATAATAAAACATTGGATCCAACCCAAAAGCAGCCTTTTAGATTTAGGCTGCGGTGATGGGGCATTTCTGCAGTGGCTGGGGAAGTACAAGCAAGTTCGAGGTTATGGACTAGAAATCGATGCTCGCAATATTACTCAATGTATTGCAGCGGGAGTGAACGTCGTTGAGCAGGACGTTAACAAAGGCCTCAACAACTTCAATGACAATAGTTTTGATACGGTATTAATGACCCAGGCATTACAAACGGTGAATAACCCGGATCAAGTGCTGGATGAAATGTTACGAATTGGCAAAGAGGGCATTATTACCTTCCCCAATTTTGGCTATTGGCGCACCCGGCTCTATCTACTGATGAATGGCAGAATGCCGGTTTCAAAATCATTGCCCTATACTTGGTATAACACCCCCAACATTCACCTGTGTACATTTCGAGATTTCGAAGCCTTGTGTCATCGTAAACAAATAACCATTGTGGATTGCGCGGTGGTGGACCGAGACCATCGCAAAGGGATTGGATCATTAGCCCTTCCCAATTTATTTGGGGAGATTGCGATTTACCGAGTGACTAATAAAGCCAATCATTGATTCTTTCTTCAGTCCAAATACATTTTAAAAATTGATCATCCATTTATGTCAAAAATAGTTATCGCCAGCGGCAATGCCGGCAAAATCGCTGAAATAAAACACGCCCTCGAAACCAGCTCACCGCAAAGCGATTTCGAATTAGTCTCCCAAAAAGAATTTGGGTTTCCAGAAGCCATTGAGGACGGCTTAAGTTTCGTGGAAAACGCGATCATCAAAGCACGTCATGCCGCACAACATACCCAACTTCCCGCGCTTGCCGACGATTCGGGCATTGTAGTGGACTTTTTAAAGGGCGCTCCCGGCATTTATTCCGCGCGCTTCGCCGGTGCTGATGCGACTGATGCAGACAATGTGGAAAAGCTATTGCATGAACTGAAAGATATTTCAAATCAACAACGATGCGCCTATTTCTATTGTGCACTGGCGTTTGTTCGCCATGCAGAAGATCCCACCCCACTCATTGCCGAAGGGATTTGGCACGGCACCATTGCGACATCACCGAGTGGTGACCAAGGATTTGGCTACGACCCTATTTTCTATCTAGCCGATCAACAATGCTCTGCAGCAGAACTGACTAAATCAGAAAAAACTAAGATAAGCCATCGCGGCCAGGCACTCAAAAAATTCGCCACTCTGTTTAGCCAGAGCCTTGCTAACAAAATTGACCCTGCGGTTAAACAATAGCGATGGCTTCGATCTTACCCCCCCTCAGCTTATACATTCACATGCCGTGGTGCGTGCGAAAGTGTCCTTATTGCGATTTTAATTCCCACGAATCGAACACTGAAATCCCTAAGCAAGCTTACATCAATGCATTAATAGAAGATCTACAGCAAGATTTAAAATACGTTCAAGGCAGGAAGATCAATAGTATTTTTTTTGGCGGCGGCACCCCCAGCTTATTCTCTGGGCAGCACTACGAAACACTGCTTCGCGCCATCAAACAACAAGTCATTTTTGCCGATGACATCGAAATCACCCTGGAGGCAAATCCAGGCACAGTGGAACGAGATTTATTTTCAGAATATTATGCGGCGGGAATCAATCGGCTATCCATAGGCATACAAAGTTTTTCTGACGCTCATTTAAAAACCCTAGGCCGTATTCATAATTCGCAAAATTCCATCGAAGCAATCAACAGTGCATTCGACGCAGGTTTTAGTCAGGTCAATATCGATTTAATGCACGGCCTTCCCCAGCAAAATGTCGAACAAGCCTTAGCTGATCTTCAACAAGCCATTGATTTTTCCCCCGCGCATTTATCTTGGTATCAACTAACCATCGAACCCAATACAGTATTTTATTCTACCCCTCCCAAACTGCCCGCCGAAGAATTACTGATAGACATTCAAACTGAAGGCCAGGCGTTACTCAAGCAGAATGGATTTCAACAATACGAAGTTTCCGCTTACGCCCAATCCAACACCTCGTCTAATACTCAATGCCGACATAATTTAAACTACTGGGAATTTGGCGACTATCTCGCCCTTGGAGCGGGGGCGCACGGCAAAATTAGTTTTGCAAACGGCGAAGTTTTTCGATACCAAAAAACCCGTCTGCCCAAACATTACCTTGATCCGAAACGAATTTATTCCAGTCAAATCGAACAAATTAATCAACAAGATCTACCGTTTGAATTTATGCTCAATGCATTGCGCTTGAATAACGGATTTAAAGAAGACTTATTTCAACAACGCACCGGTTTGGAACTACAGGTGATTGAAGCAGGGCTTGCTCGCGGGGAAGCGCTCGGCTTATTGCACCGAACGGATCATCGCATTAAAGCCACCCCCAAAGGATTACTTTTCTTAAATGATCTAATAAACCTTTTTCTTTTGCCTACGCGATGACGGATCTTTCAGCAGCCAAAATATTTTAGTCCGTCACGCGGCTGCAGGATCTATTTTCTTATAAATTACGTCCCAAACACCGTGTCCTTTTCGGATGCCTCGACGTTCAAATTTAGTATCGATGCGATATTCCGGACGATCGCAATAATCTCCTTCAATCGCCTGATTATTTAATCCGCTGTGCCGGTTTAAGACTTTCACCACGTATTTAGCATAATCTTGCCAATCAGTGGCGACATGAATTTCACCCCCAACAACTAGCTTTTTCATCAGCAGCGCTACAAATGAATCTTGTATTAAACGCCGCTTATGATGCTTTCTTTTATGCCAGGGATCGGGGAAAAATATTTGTACTCGCTCTAGAGACTGATCTGCAATGCATTTTTTAAATACCTCCACCGCGTCATCGCAATAGACTTTTAAGTTTTTTAATTTTTCCTTTTCTGCTTCAGCCACCAATCGACCCACACCAGGACGATGCACCTCAATCCCTACAAAATTAACTTCGGGCTGCTGCGTCGCAATATGCAATAAAGCGTCGCCATTGCCAAAACCAATTTCCACCACCGTGGGGCCGGTTTGATTAAACGTTTCGATTGGATCAAGTATGCCATCCTCCAGTGAACAGCCGTAGTCCAACCAATGCTCCTCTAGCGCTTTCCCCTGGCTCTTAGTAATTCGGCCCCGCAACACAAAGGATTTAATCTCCCGTTGTGGCGGCAGGTCTGGAGAAGAATTCTTTTCAGTCATAATTTCAATGCAGTAAATCTAGCGTTAATAATTTCGTGCTAACTGGTTCAGTATTACCCACAACACGCTAGAAAAAAGTGCCGTCAATGGGGGATGACGCACTGGCGTATAGCTTCTTCGGCATACGCCCGGCCAAAAATGCTTCGCGCCCCGCCTCAATGGCTTTCTTCATCGCTGATGCCATTAACACAGGGTTTTTAGCTTCAGCTACTGCCGTGTTCATGAGTACGCCATCACAGCCTAGCTCCATGGCGATGGCCGCATCGGACGCAGTGCCCACCCCCGCATCAACAATAATAGGTACTTCCGCATTTTCGATAATCATACGGATGTTATAAGGGTTGCGAATTCCCAATCCGGAACCAATAGGTGCCGCGAGCGGCATCACCGCAACACAGCCCATATTTTCCAGCTCCTTCGCCACAATGGGGTCGTCGCTGGTGTAAACCATCACCTTAAAGCCATCGTCGATTAACTGCTGAGCAGCCACCAGAGTTTGTTTAACGTCAGGATAAAGAGTTCTTTTATCCCCCAGCACTTCCAATTTAACCAAGTCATGGCCATCCAAAAGCTCCCGAGCCAATTGACAAGTTCTTACCGCGTCGTCCGCCGTATAACAGCCTGCCGTATTCGGCAAAATGGTGTACTTTTTCGGGTCCAAGACTTCAAGAATATTGGGCTCACCGGGGTTTTGGCCTAAATTTGTTCTTCGCACCGCAACGGTAATAATTTCGGAACCACTGACTTCCACCGCTTCACCGGTTTGCTGTAAGTCCTGATATTTTCCTGTGCCTAACAATAACCGGGACTGGTAGGCCTTACCCGCAATAATAAGTTGGTCTTCCACGCTATGATTCCTGTGTTGGCTTGCTATTAAAATGCTCTGCCTAAAATGTTTTCGTCGATGATCCCGATGAGGATAGGGACATCATACTTGCAATGAATCGCCTGAGCTATTCATGCGATCTATCCATGTGGCCTATCCATACCATCTATTCACGCGTCCTCGGCACCCGCCCTAACCGCCGCCAATCGCCTGTACTATTTCAACACAATCCTGCGCCGCTAAAAGCGTTTGCTGATGCCGGCTTTTGGGGATTATCTGTTGATTAATTTCCACCGCATAACGCTTGCCAGTTATTTCAAGGCACGCGATCAGTTCAGAGACAGAACAGGCTTCTTCTACCTGCCGGCTTTCGCCGTTTAAAATGATTTGCACTGTTAGGATCCTTGAGTTTTGTATACCGCGACGCTAAATAAAATCCAACCGACAATAAATGCCAAACCGCCGAAAGGAGTAATAATTCCTAACCAGCGAATGCCCAACAAGCTTACCAAATATAGGCTTCCGGAAAAAAGTACAATTCCTACGGTAAACAAACGTCCGGACCACAATAACAGACTCGATTCAAGAAATTGCGCCAACGTTAACCCGACTAATATCAGCCCTAAACTGTGATAAAACTGATATTGCACGCCAGTCTGAAAAACCTCCAATGCATGCGCATCTAAGCGTCCTTTAAGCCCATGTGCCCCAAAAGCACCCAGCAGCACCGCAAGCCCGGCTCCAACACTGCCGAGCAACATGAATAGTTTCATTTTCGCCCCCTAAGCATGTCCATTATCCCCTCAATAATAAGTAACAAAAAAGCCGCCTGAAAGGGCGGCTTTTAATTCAACAGATTTCCCCTCTTCAGGAGATACTAAATTAACAGAGGCTATTCTAAGAGAAGCTATATTAAGAAAAGCTAAAACAAGAATAACTTACATTAAGAGAAATCAGGCTTCAAATAGAAAATCATCATTGATGGCTAAGCGCAGCTTCTTCATGGCGCTCTTTTCTAATTGACGAATACGCTCCGCAGAGATGCCGTATTTCGCTGCCAAATCATGCAAAGTTACCTTTTCATCATTAAGCCAAC
>NVTH01000240.1 GCA_002401525.1 Moraxellaceae bacterium
CTTGAACAATGGGATGACTTTTTTAAAAGCCTTCGAATGGCTGTTTCTGAAACCCATCAAATTGAGCTGTTTGCATTTTCAGCCCTTAAAAAAGGCGCCATTCTTAAAACCTCCAGCGGTAAGCTGCAGCGTCAAGGCTGTCGTAAAGCATTTCTCGATGGCAGTTTGCCGATGCTTGCGCAATGGCAGAAACCCAGCCTACTAAACGCTAGATCGCACAACCCTGGATTAGACCGCCCTAGACTAACAGGGGCAGCCATCAATTCCGAAACAAACGCGAAAAAATTACTAGGATTATCTGATTGGTTAATTCAAACGTTGGCTGAAAAACTTCAATTGCCGTTGCACATTATCGATCCGAAAGAACCGTTTGCTTCCTATGGCTTAACGTCATTTATCGGCATTCAGTTAATCCATGAGCTTGAGCAATGGCTTGGAGTCGATGAGCTATCGCCGACGTTGCTGTGGGATTACCCGAGCATTTTTCGATTAAGTGCCTACTTGTCAGTTGCACACGAAAATAGTGTCGGGGCCAGCATTAATTCTTGCGCTAATGATAGTGGTGTTAATAGTAGTGATATTAATGGTACTGATATTAATAGTAGCGAGAGCAATTCTAACCAAGAAAACGCGATCGCTATTATTGGCATGGCTTGCCGTCTGCCCGGCGCGAACAGCCCTTCGGCGTTCTGGGAAATGCTGATCAATAAAACTCAGGCCATCAGCGAAGTGCCGGCGGGTCGTTGGGATGGCGCGGGTATTGCGTTAGAAGTGGGCAATAGTCCTGGACAACTGAGTACTTTGCAAGCAGGTTTTCTAAGCGATGTGGACGGTTTTGACGCGGAGTTATTTGGTATTGGTGCCCGCGAAGCGACGATCATGGATCCGCAGCAACGTCTGTTGTTGGAGGTGGGTTGGGAATGTTTGGAGCGTGCGGGTTATGCGCCAGATAGCTTAGGGGAAAGTGAAACGGGCGTTTTTATCGGCATTAGTACCGATGATTACAGCACCTGGCAAATGCAGGACAGTGAATCAATATCCGCTTACACCGGCCCGGGTAAAGCGTTGAGTATTGCCGCCAATCGATTGTCTTATCAGTTTAATTTTATTGGCCCGAGTATGGCGATCGATACGGCGTGTTCTTCGTCGTTAGTCTCACTTCATCAGGCATGCCAGTCGCTGCGTAATGATGAATGCTCAATGGCATTAGCGGGTGGGGTTAATCTTTTGTTGGCGCCACAGATGAGTATTGCTTTGTCTCAAGCGGGAATGTTAGCGGCTGATGGACGTTGCAAAACGTTTGATGCCAGCGCCAATGGTTACGTGCGTGGTGAGGGTTGTGGGTTATTGGTGTTAAAGCGACTGGACCATGCCAATCGTGATGGCGACAAGGTGTTGGCTGTGATTCGAGGCTCGGCGGTGAATCAAGACGGCCGCAGTAACGGACTCACTGCGCCGAATGGTTTAGCACAACAGCGAGTCGTGAGTGCTGCGTTGGCGGCTGCTAACGTCACTGGCAATGAAATTTCCTACGTCGAAACGCATGGTACGGGTACTTCACTGGGTGATCCAATAGAGGTGAATTCTTTACAACAGGTTTTATCGAAGAATCGTCAGCCCGAGCAAACCTGTGCTCTTGGGGCTGTGAAAGCAAACATTGGCCACCTTGAAGCCGCAGCGGGAGTGGCGGGGGTAATAAAAACGGTGCTGAGTTTGCAATATGGAGAGATCCCCCCGCATCCGAATCTAAAAAAACTCAATCCGTATATAAAGTTAAAGCAGCCGTCATTCCACGTGCCCACTGAGCGTAGCGAGTGGCCTCAGGGGCGGCGCTTGGCCGGGGTGAGTTCTTTTGGTTTTGGCGGCACCAATGCGCATGTTATTTTAGAGGCGGCGAATCCGGAACCATTTGAAACTAAAAGTAATCGTGCGACTGAAATAAAAAATAACTGGAATGTTTTGTCGTTGAACGCGAAAAACCAACAGTCTTTAATTCGCCTAGCCCAACGCTGGCAGCATTTTCTCAAACAAACAGTGGCGCTAAACGATCTAAATGCTTGGTGTAGTGCGTCGAATAGAGGCCGCGCAAAACTCAATCACGGGTTAGTGGTCCGAGGTGAAACCCCAGAACAACTCTATAAAGCGTTATCCGATTTTATTGAAAATCGTGAGGGCGCTTGGATTGCCTCTGAAGCCTCGGTAGACACGCCGAAAATAGCCTTTTTATTTACTGGACAGGGTTCCCAATATTTGGGGATGGGCCAACAGCTCTATCAAAGCCACGCATTGTTTAAACAAATTATCGATGTCTGTGATGCGTATTTATCCCCAACGCTTGAGCTCTCCATCGTTGATCTTTTGTATGGGGCGAAGAACGAAAACAAAGACGAAAACAAAGACGAAAACCAAGAGAACCACGCCGATTCTTTATTAACGAGAACCGATATTACCCAGCCCGTGTTGTTTGCGGTGGAGTATGCGTTAGCACGATTGTGGATGAGTTGGGGGCTGCAGCCGAAAGCGCTGTTAGGCCATAGTCTAGGGGAATACGTGGCTGCTTGTATCGCCGGTGTATTTTCTTTAGAAGACGGGTTGCGACTGGTTGCTGCCCGCGCAGATTTGATGAATAGCGCGCCAGGTCAAGGGGGAATGCTTGGGGTGGTGTCCGACGAAGCGACCATTCGGGATCTATTGGCTTCTGTAAATTCGTCTGTGGAGATTGCGGTTTACAATAGCCCACAACATTTAGTGTTGTCCGGCGAAATAGAAGTCTTGGAAAAACTTGCTGAACTATTTAATCAACGCAAGATTGAAACCCGAAAGCTAAAGGTTTCACATGCTTTTCATTCCGTTTTAATGGAACCAATATTGAGTCGCTTCGCCGAGGTCGCAAACAGTATTTCCTACTATCCGCCAACCTTGCCTGTAATATCAAATTTGAATGGCGAATTAGTCAGCAATGAAATCGCTAGTGCTGACTATTGGGTTAAACATGTGCGCAACCCAGTACGGTTTGCCGATGGATTAGTGAGTTTAGAAAATATCGGCATCGACACTTACGTAGAAATCGGGCCTGGCGCTGGTTTGTTATCTCTGGCAAAAATGGCATTCGATGATAAGGCTCGTTACTACTCAAGTTTGCATAAAAACATAAATGATCATCAGCATATTGTTGAAAGTGTAGCGGGGTTGTGTGCTCAGGGAGTTGCACTGGATTTACACCCCAACCTATCCAATAGAGACGTAAAGCAATTAAGCCATGCATTGCCGATTTATCCTTTTCTTCATAAAAACTATCGATTGCCTCGAATAAAACAAACCAGCGCCAGTGCGTCCATCAAATTCCCGGGACGCCTGATTTCATCCCCTTTGTTAAGCCAACTAATATTTGAAAATCAATATTCGGTGGATCACATTCCATGGTTGTCAGAACACCGGGTGTTTGAAAAAATCGTCGTGCCTGGGGCGGCTCATTTAGCGCTTGTTTTAGAGGCTTCGCAAACATTCTTGGCGGGTTCACCTTGCGTTCTTGAGGATGTCATTTTCCCTCAGGCATTATTGATTCCTGAATCCAGTGCTCGAGCGGTGCATCTGTCCATCGATAAAAACGCTGCTCTGGACGGTCGTGTGTTTAATATTGTTAGTTTTGAATCTGCTATTCAATCCGACTCGGAGATTGATCGATCCAACACACTTCAAGTGAAGGACCCAGAGATCGTTGATCAACATGCCTCGGGTCGAATTCTAGAAATCAATGACCCAGAGACTTGGGCAGATTTAAACGCTATTAAAGATCAATGTACTTTGCTGCAAGAAAATTTTTATCAGCAAGTTTGGCAGTCTGCCATCGCGTTGGGCCCGGCATTTCGTTGGGTAAAATCGATATGGCGGGGCGAGGGCCAAGTGTTAGCGCAATTACAATTGCCCGATGAAATAATCAACGACCGCTATCATGCTCACCCAGGTTTGTTGGATTCGTTTTTACAAATATTAACTGCAGCCGTGCCCTTAAAAAAGGATGAGGCGCTGGTGCCCTTTGGTTTTGATCGCTTCTGTTGTTATGGATCTTTGACGAGTGTGAATTATTGGAGTCATTTGCAATTACAAGACAGTGGCAATAACGCGAACAATAATAGAAATAATCACCGTGCTGAGGAAGTCATTAGCGACGTGCGTTTATTGTCTGATCAAGGTCGGGTGTTGATCGAAGTCAAAGGCTTTCGAGCGAGACGAGTGGCCAGTGCTAGCTTTTTACGCGAGCGCGGTTTGCAAGACGCGGTGTACTCACAGCAATGGCAAAAAATTGAATTAGAGCCGGTTTCATCCACCGGGCGTTGGTTACTGGTGGGCTCGTCTTCGGCTCGGGACTGGTTGGCCGCTGGGCTTCTGGCCATCGGCGTTGAGGTACTGCATGCCGATATTAGTGTCGCCAAAGAAGCTGCTTGGAAACAAGATATGTTGGCTCTATCGCCCTTGGCGGGGGTTATATTTTTAGCCAGCGATACGGGCACGGGCACCAACTTGGACCCAAGCACGACTAAAGTTAATTCGGCTTCCTACCTGTGCGATTTATTGGTGTCTTGGGTGCAATTGCTGAGCGAGTTACCAGAACCAACCAAATTAATAGTACTCACCCATAATGCCCAAGCAAGAAATGCCGCGCAATTATTGCAGCCCGATCAATCATCGTTGTGGGGGTTGGCTAGAGTGGTGAGGTTGGAGCACCCTGAATTAAATTGCCAGTGCATTGATTTAGATACCAGTACCTATCCGGACTTTGGTGTTGCGGTGCATAAATTAGTTCAGGCAATTGCATTAACAGAACCGGATGTTCTGTTATCCGGAGCAGATACCTTGGTGCCGCGTTTACAACGTCAGGCGGTGACTATTCCTGATTCTGCTGCCTTTAGCGCAGAAGCAAGTTACGTGGTTTCCGGTGGGCTGGGGGCGTTAGGTTTACGGCTTGCTGAGTGGCTTATTGAGCAAGGCGCGAGGCATTTATTGTTATTGGGCCGCAATGTTGCCACTGCGGATAAGCAGCAACGCATTGATAAAATGCAAAGTGGCGGCGCACACGTCGAGGTTCAGAATATTGATGTATCTGATCAACAAGCTTTGGCGTCGACGATTAAATCCTATTGCTTGCAATCCCCGGCGGTGAGTGGTGTTTTTCACCTTGCAGGGCAACTCGCTGACAATGTGTTGTCGGAATTGAGTGTGTCCTCCTTTGAAACTGCGTTAAGGCCAAAATTAGGGGGAGCCCTGGCCTTGCATCAGGTATTTATTGATCATCCTCTGGATTATTTTGTTTGTTTTTCCTCCGTCGCCGCATTAACAGGGTCGATGGGCCAGGGTGCTTACGCAGCGGCCAATGCTGCTACGGATTCATTAATGGCTTGGCGTCGATTACAAGGCCTGGCGGCTCAAAGTGTTCAGTGGGGTCCTTGGGCCGAAGCCGGTATGGCGGCAGATCAAAGCCAAAAAGATCAGCAACGGTTTTCGGGGTATGGCATTGAAGCGATTAATCCAACTTACGGCATGGCGTTTTTAAGTTGGGTACTCGAAAAGCAACAGCAGCACAATATCCCTGCCACCTTGGTGGCCATGCCAGTGGATTGGTCCATTTACCTATCACATTTATACGGCGATGCTGTGCCGCCAATGTATCAAGGTTTAGTGTCGGCGAGTCATCACCGTCAAACACAAGAAAATGCCCTGGTTAAAGTGGA
>NVTH01000241.1 GCA_002401525.1 Moraxellaceae bacterium
TCGGCTGAGACGGAAATGGCCGCGACCAAGCCAGAAGCGACTGGATCGATAGAGGCTATCTCAAAGCCGTCTTATTTGAATTCCGGCGCTCGCTCTTTGCAAGCCTTTAAGTTGCAAGCTCAAGTACTAAGCCATCCGCCACGATTTTTAAGCGACAACGATATTGTCGCGCTCGAGGCGTTGCTTGAAAAAAACTATGCTGAACAGGGGGGCGTTGGCCGGGGTAATGTTAAACCGGGTAATGTTGAAAACGGGGCGTTGATCGGTGTTTTTTCTGGCGCTTGTTTGCAAAAATTAGAGCGTACTGGACGTCTCTATTATTGCTGTAAAGAGAGAGAACCGACGCAATCTTCTATTATTCAATGGCAGTCTCCACGGTCGGCTCGAATGGTATGGAAAGTGGATAGTGAGGGCTGTCAACGGCTTGATCTTTCCATGGGGAATCAGTGTGATGAGATCCAATGGTTTTGTTTGAGTTCTGAGCAGCTATTCTTTTTTGATGGTAGTAAGAACCAGCTTGGTTTTATTGATAATGTCATTGCCAAAGAGGTGGTGGATTATATAAAGCATCAACGTGCTGTGGATCCTAATAATATCGAAAGCTTTGTTCACCAGTATCAGAATTTTCTTCATAACAATCATCTTCCGGAGCCGGTTTCTTTGTCTATTGTTCAGGTTCATTCTGAAGTCATTTTACCTCAACTGAGGTTGTTTAGTGGTGCACACCCTGAAACCATCAATGGCGTTGCCGTGAATGAAGGCGCGTGCCTTGGTTTTCAGTATTGTTTTGATGACGGGCCGCCGCCAGAGTTTTTTCCGTGTCGGGCGCAGGTTGAACAAAAAGCGTTGTTTTTTAACGGCTCGGTATACCAAGTTCACCGAAATTTGGATTACGAAGCGAAGGTGTTGGAGCGCATTCGGCAGCAAGCCTCTTGTCTGGAATTTATTAGTGACGTGTTCTCTGACGGCGTTCAGCCCGTTTTCGATTTTGTGGCTTCTGATCGAGACAGCTGGCGACAGCTATTCGCGGAACAGTTGCCGGACATTAAGGCGTCCGGTTGCGAAGTGGTGGTGGAAAATGGGTTCCCGTTTCATTTTGTTTGCATTGATGAATGGTATGGCGACGTAAAATTAGTCGATGCGGCGGATAAAATCGATTGGTTTGATTTTGAGTTGGGGGTGCGGATCGACGGCGAATCGGTGAATTTGCTGCCCAGTTTGCTTGCTTTGGTACGTCGTTATCCGGCTCGGTTTTCGTTGTCGGCTTTAGGAAGTAAAGACCCCAATGAACGCATCGCTATTCCTTTAGCGGACGGTCGCTTGGTGGATCTGAGCGTTGGGCGTTTGCGTAATGTATTGTCGGTATTGGTGGAGTTATTACATTCCCCGTCATTGCAAAACGGTGAGCGTTTGGTATTGCCTGCGGTTCAAGCGGCGAGGCTGGCGCAGCTGCAGAATCAATTTGATGAGGGGATTGATATCCAGGATGAATCCGGCTTGTTTGCTAGGGCGGTTCAAGTGGAAGAAATCTCCCAGGTTGAATGGGTCGCGCTGCCTAGTACGGTCAATGCGGAATTGCGGGATTATCAACACTTCGGCGTCAGTTGGATGGTGGCACTGAAGAAATATGGCATGGGCGGCATTCTTGCTGATGACATGGGTTTGGGCAAAACGTTACAGACCTTGGCTTTTTTGTCGGTCGAAAAACAGCAAGGGTGTCTGACTGCGCCGGCGTTGGTGGTGATGCCTACTAGCTTGCTGTTTAATTGGCAGCGAGAAATCAAACAATTTACCCCCGATCTAAGTTGTTTGGTGTATCACGGTGCTCAGCGAGAATTATTACACGAGCAGATGGCGGAGCATGACGTGATTCTTACTACCTATGGTCTGATGGTGAAGGATTTGGAGTTTTGGCAGCAGCAGGAGTTGAGCCACCTTATTTTGGATGAGGCTCAAAATATTAAGAACAGCCGGGCCAAAATTTCTCAAGCGGTGAAGCGTATTCATGCGCCGTTTCGATTGTGTTTGTCTGGCACGCCGATGGAAAATAATTTGGCGGAGCTTTGGTCTTTGTTCGATTTTATTCTGCCGGGCTTTTTGGATTCAATTCAGCGATTTAAAAAGTATTACCAGGATCCTATTGAGAAGGAAGGGGATAGCGATCAGGCGCGGGCTTTATTTTCACGCGTGGCGCCGTTTATTTTGCGACGTTGTAAGTCGGAAGTAGCGACGGAGTTGCCACCGAAAACTGAGACTGTGATTCGTATTCCTTTGCAGGAACAGCAGCAGGACTTGTACGAAGGGGTGTGTTTTTCCATTAAGCAAAATTTATTGTCCGATTTACAAGGGCGAGGCAATGGCGAAGGGCGAATATTGATTCTCAATGCCTTGCTGACCTTGAGGCAAATCTGTTGCGATCCCCGTTTGGCGCGCTTGGAGCAATACGATCAACCCGGCATTAGTCAGCAAAATAACTCTCAGCAAAGTAATTCTCAGCAAAAGCTATCTGAAGAAAAACAGTCTGAACAAAAACAGCCTGAGCATAAAAATTCTGAAATTGGGTCGGCAAAGCTTGAACACACGTTGTCGATGGTGGATGAGCTGGTGGCGGAAGGGCGCAAGATTCTGCTGTTTTCTCAATTTACCAGTATGCTTTCTTTGCTCGGCGATCGTTTAGATGCACTGGGGATTCCTTATGTGATGTTGACAGGCAAGTCGCGCAACCGACAGCAGTTGGTGGAGCAGTTTCAACAGGGCGAGGTGCCGGTGTTTTTGATTAGCCTGAAGGCGGGTGGAGTAGGCTTAAATTTAACGGCTGCCGATACGGTGATTCACTATGATCCTTGGTGGAATCCAGCGGTGCAGCAGCAGGCCACGGATCGAGCGTATCGTATCGGGCAGGACAAGCCAGTGTTTGTGTATAAATTGATTATGGAAGACACCGTTGAAGAGAAAATTTATCAGTTGCAAGAGCGCAAGCAATTACTGCTCAAAGGTTTAAATGACGCGGTGCAGCATCGCAGTGAACAATTGCAATTAACCCAACAAGAATTATTGGCGATTTTGGCATGAAGCATGAAATTCAGGCAGCAGTTGAACAGCAGCTAATGGTCGCGGGGAGCTATAGCCCTCTGGAGTGGTTGATCGATTCAGGTGCGGTGCAATACCCCGACTACGTGGCTTGGAGGAATGGCGCTAAAGACGGCACTCTGAACGGATGTTTAGAGGATTTGGTGTGCTTGTCTGAGGCCGATTTGCTGGAGTTATTAAATCATGGGGCGTGGTATGCCGGTGAGCTTGGCCTGGAATCTGAGCCCGTGGTGTTTAAAGGTTGGCACAGTGAGAATTCCCAGCGGGTTCTGTTGACTAGCAGAAATGAAACGCTGGCGGTTTTGTTGCAGCAACATTGGCGTCGTCCACAGTTGGAGGTGCAGCAGTTTGATCTATTTATGGACAACCCTGGGTTGGTGCTTGAGAACGATTTGCTTGAGCTTCTCGTTGCACGGCGTTGGGGTGAAGCACAGAAGAAACTTGATCAGCTCTATCAAAGTGATCCCGGGAATATAAAGCTTGGGGATTTTGATGATTTAATTGCCTATGGACTGCATTGCGAAACGCCTTTGTTGCGAGGTTCTCTTGCTGGCGGCTTATCCAGTGACTCGCCGACTGATTCAATTGCCAATGATCGCAGCATGATCGAGGAGGAGTTGGTCGGGCTGGAAACTGAAGTGTTGCCGTTGAGTGCGCGGGTATTAGCGCAATCCGCGCGTGATTATTTGGCGCCCGCTTGGGCTCGATTGGGGCACGCGCTAGAAGGGTTGGAGTTTTTGCCTGGGCAACCGAAACTTCATGCCAGTTATGCCTGGCAGCAATATCAAGATTGGAGTCGGGTTCAAAGCGCTGTGGAAAGAGGCGAGGGCAGTTTGGAGCAGCCGGTATTGGTGTGGCGTTTAGCGTTATCTTATTTCTATCAGCAGAAGCGTGGGCCTGGATTGGGATTGCTATGCCTTTTATTGAGTCGCGATGAGAATTTTGCTGTGCAATCTTTTGAGCACTGCCCCGATTCACGTTTTTTGAGTATTTGGCAACGCTTTCAAGAGCTGGAGGTGGAGCTTCCTTTGAGCGATTTTCCAGGTTGGTTGTTGTTGCATGAGCGGGGAGCGGTGCATCAGCTGAAGGATTTCTCCTTACCCGGTGCTGGGTTGGTTTACAATAGCGTTTTTTCCTTGTTGGTGGCGAACGCCGCAGGGGATGAGGTCGATGAGTTGGCGTGTCGAAAGCAATTGCAGGCCTGTAGCCCGGCGTTGTTGAAAGTTTATTTGCAGGATAAATAAGTCTTGTTTGAGTGCTTGCTCTATAGGGTTTGAGTGCAGTTGATTTTTGGAGAGTTATGAAGAAAGTATTGGTGACGGGTGGCGCGGGCTTTATTGGTTCGGCTTTGGTGCGTTATCTCATTGAAGCGACCGATGATGTGGTTCTCAATGTTGATAAATTAACTTACGCCGGGCATCAAGCCTCGCTGTTGCCTGTGGCAAGTTCGGATCGTTACTCGTTTGCTCAGTTGGATATTGGTGATTGCCAGGGCATTACCGCGGCGGTGGCTGATTTCGAGCCGGACATTATTTTTAACTTGGCGGCGGAGTCTCATGTAGATCGTTCTATCGATGGTCCTGGCGAATTTATCAAAACCAATGTGGTGGGCACCTACAATATGCTGGAGGTGGCACGTGAATATTGGGGCGGGTTGAGCGAGGATCGAGCAAAGAGTTTTCGGTTTCATCATATCTCCACTGACGAGGTGTTTGGAGAGTTGGGCGCGAGCGGTTTTTTTACCGAGCAAACGCCCTATAGTCCTCGGTCACCTTATTCCGCTTCGAAGGCTAGTTCCGATCACCTGGTTCGCGCTTGGTTTCACACCTATGGGCTCCCCGTTTTGGTCACTAATTGTTCCAATAATTATGGGCCGTATCATTTTCCCGAAAAACTAGTGCCACTTATTATTTTGAATGCCTTAAGTGGTAAATCGCTGCCTATTTATGGCGATGGGCAACAGATTCGAGATTGGTTGTTTGTCGAGGACCATGTTCGGGCGCTGTATCGGGTGGCCGCTCAAGGGGTGGTGGGTGAGACTTATAACATTGGCGGTAATAACGAAAAAACCAATCTCCAGGTGGTGGAAACCATTTGCGAGTTATTAGAGGGATTGGCGCCTGAAAAGCCTTCTGGAGTGAAGTTTTACCGTGATCTAATTGCCTTTGTGAAAGATCGGCCTGGCCATGATCAGCGTTATGCCATTGATGCCAGCAAAATTGAACATGAACTGGGCTGGAAGCCAGAAGAAACCTTTGAAACCGGCCTGCGTAAAACCGTTGCATGGTACTTAAATAACCGCGAATGGTGGCAGCGTGTTTTGAATGCTGAATATCAGTTAGGCCGTTTAGGGGAAAAGGCATGAAAGGTATTACTTTCGCCGGCGGCTCTGGCACCCGTTTGTACCCCATTACAATGGGCGTATCCAAACAACTGTTGCCGATTTACGACAAACCCATGATCTACTAC
>NVTH01000242.1 GCA_002401525.1 Moraxellaceae bacterium
CCTCCACTGCAATCCGAGAAATAAGCGGCGCCGCCTTGTCAGTGATGTACTTTACTTCGATGCCGGTTTGTTGCTCGAATTGCTCAAACAAAGGCCGAATCAAATGATCTTTGCGAGACGAATAAACCACCACTTGTTCGCTGGCCCAGAGTGGCGCGACACCGGCCACTCCCATAATAAAAGCGCACATCGCCAGGCTTAATCCAAAATAGCGTTTCACTTGATTTAAATAAGCTTTCACAGGGCCCGCTCTCCATTGCATTTAAATGATAATGATTCTCAATAGTAGCAAATCCTAGGGGATTTCGAAACCGCCCCCTTTAGAAGACTCGATGGGCGCCACGCCGTTTCTGTTTTTCGGTATCGTTTCTGGGTTTGGGTATTGTTTACGGCTTTAGATATTGTTTCGGTTTTAGATATTGCTTGTGGGTTTGGGTATTGCTGCGGGTTTGGGTATTGCTGCGGGTCTGGGCATTGTCTGCGGGTTTAGATTTTGATTCCCCGCGCCATCCGAGGCACGTCACCCTTTAAACCCATTGCATGGGCCATAAAATGATGCTTCAACGGCGTCACTGAATCAGTCACTGAAAGCCCAAAATTTCTCACCCATCGAACCGGCAGCGCATCCGCAGCGAACAACTCCTTAAAACCACGCATGGATTGGATCATTAATGTATTCGGCCCCCTGCGGCGTCGCTCGTAGCGCCTTAATACCGACAAATCTCCAATCGGCAACCCACGTTGAACGCCCCGATTAAGCTCTTCCACCAAGGCTGCCGCGTCCATAAATCCTAAATTCACCCCCTGCCCAGCCAAAGGATGAATGGTATGCGCCGCATCCCCCACCAAAGCCACCCCAGGGCGAACGTATTGATTAGCGTGGCGCTGGATTAACGGAAACGAAAACCGTTTCGACGCCGACACCACTTCGCCCAGGCAATGTTCGGACGCCCTGGAAATCGCCTCACAAAACGCTTCATCCTCCAACCCCAGTATTTGCTCCGCCTCGTCAGAATCGAGAGACCAAACCACGGAACAATAATCCTCAGCCCCACCGTCATCCAGCAACGGCAAAAACGCCAGCGGGCCTTTGGGCATAAAACGTTGACGTGCCACACATTCATGGGCTCGTTCAGTTTTGATCGTAGTCACCACCGCCCGATGATCGTAGGGCATCTCTGAGTGGTCAATGCCGCATAAATTTCGCACTACAGAATGAGCGCCATCCGCACCAATGATTAACTTTGCTGAGCACTCCAGGCCGTTGGCAAGAGTCAAAAGCCAGCGGTCGTCGAGCCTATTGAGGGCTTCTAACTTATTCGGGCAATACCACTGCAGTGACGGAAATTGTTGGATCTTATGCAGTAACGATGCAAGCACTACGCGATTCTCAATAATATGGCCCAGCGCCACTTCCCCCATGTCCAGGGCTGAAAAATCCACGCCACCAGTGCCCTCGGCATCCCACACTGACATGCGCTGATAGGGACAAAGACGCTGCTGAGCTATTTTCGGCCACACGTCCATCACTTCCATTAATTTACGTGACGCCAAACTAATCGCACTGACGCGAGGATCGAAGCCCTCAGCAAACTCAAAATTAAAGGCCTGGCCTTCAACGATGGCAATGCGAAGCGATTGAGTTTCACTGGCTTGCAGCAACGCGCAGGCAACGCTCGCCCCCACCATGCCTCCGCCCACAATGACCACATCATAATCAGACTCAATCAGTTTACTTTCACTCACGGCAATGGGCTTCTCTAAGTTGATTTTTGTTAATTAACGGCGTCTTTGGAGGAGTAGATTCATTCTCTAAAAGGCAGCCCAGCTGACAACCCCATAGCCTGACGGGTCAATAACTGTTTGCCTTGTGGCCACAAATCCATTCCCAACATGGCCAAGTTTCTGGCCAATGGAAGCCCCGGCAAGGTGCTACCGAATACTTTCATCAATTTATCCGAAAATTGAATGGTGGCATGTTGGTCTAGCTGACGACTTTCTACGTAATCATTCAGCAACGATACCGAGGCAATACTTTCATTTTTATCGCTGGCCTGCTGAATCTTGTACGCCAGCATCGCCACATCCCGCGCTGACAGATTAAAACCTTGACCAGCGATAGGGTGTAGGGAGTGCGCCGCATTGCCCACCACCACACATTGGGGCCTCACTTGTTCGCAAACCCGCACCAATCGCAACGGGTAATGAGCCCGCTGGCCCACTTGACTAAAGCCCTTCAAGCGCCCACCGATGCGATCATCCACTAGTTTTAGAAACGCCTCATCCGACAACTGTAAAATCTGATCCAACTCGGTTTCTTTAACCGTCAGCACCAAGGCCATACGATTACCCGTCAGCGGCAGCAACGCCATAGGGCCATCAGGGGTGAATCGTTCATAAGCAATTTGCTCATGGCCTCTCAGCGGGGTGATATTCGCCACAATGGCTGCTTGCTGATAACTTTCCACCTGATGTTCGATATTCAACAAACGGCAACAAGTAGAATTCACGCCGTCTGCCGCAACCAATAGTGTTGCACTAATGGACTTTTTGGATTTTATTGATTGGATGCTCTGCCCATCAACCGACTTGGGTTGAGCGGCTGCAATTCCAAGTTCAGCATTCCAGTGAGCCTGATCGCCATTCCATTGCAGCGATTGCAGCGACGCCGGAGAAAACAGCTGAATCGAAGGGTATTTCAATAACCGACGGCACAACACTTGTCCCAACCAAGCATTTTCAACCACACAGCCCAGCTCAGAAACCCCTTCTTGTTCACGATCAATACGGGTAAAACCAAACTGCCCCAATTCCGAAACGTGTATTTTATGGATTGGCTCAGCCCGCTGACTAATCTGATCCCAGAGCCCTAATTGTTCAAAAATTTGGATCGTTCCCCGAGCCAACGCGGTACTGCGAGAATCATAACTGGGTGAGAAAGGGCGCACTGTTTGGGTTTCTGTAAGCAGCGGCGCGGCTTCTACCACCGCAATCTTCAATGCCGTATTTTCAGCGATTAAACACGCCAAGGTGGCCCCTACCATGCCCCCTCCGACAATTAAAATATCGAAGTGTGATTCTGCTTGGGCCTTTGATTTATTCATTACGTCTTTTTACTCATACTTACCGCTTTACTGTGCCATAAATTCTCGCAGCACAGTGGTTTAATTGGGGACTAGGATGCCGCTTTGGTTTTTGCTTTTGCGCTAGCTTTAACTTTAGTTTTGGATCGAGCTTTAGCCTTAGAAGCGGATTTGGCCTTCACCTTACGGTTCGGTCGCATCAAACGCTCAATGTCTTTCACGCTTTTAGGCACATCCGCGGACAAGACCTTATGACCGGTTTTAGTCACGCACACATCGTCTTCAATGCGCACCCCAATGCCCCGCCACTGCTTCGCTACGTCCATACAGTCCTGGGGAATGTAGATGCCCGGCTCCACCGTCATCACCATGCCAGCTTCTAAAACCCGCCATTCGCCCTCGACCTTATAATCCCCAACGTCGTGAACATCCATCCCCAACCAATGACCGGCACGATGCATGTAAAACTTTTTATAGGACTCATCCTTAATCCGGTCTTCCACTTCCCCGGTCAATAGCCCCAACTTCACCAGCCCTGCAGTAATCACTTCCACAGTGACTTCGTGACTGCGATTCCACGTGCTACCTGGCTTAATCGATGCAATCGCTGCAAGCTGGGACTTTAGGACTAATTCATAAATCGCTTTTTGAGGGGCAGTGAATTTGCCGCTGACAGGAAAGGTGCGGGTGATGTCAGAGGCGTAGTATTGGTATTCGCACCCCGCATCAATCAACACTAAATCGCCGTCTTTTAGCTCGCAGTTATTTTCAATGTAATGCAGCGTGCAGGCGTTCTTACCACTGCCTACGATTGCCGAATAGGCTGATTCACGCGCACCATTCATCGCAAAATGATGATTTATCTCTGCTTCCAACTGGTATTCGAACTGCCCTGCTTGGCAGTGTTGCATCGCACGAATGTGAGCCGCGGCCGATATTTCCGCCGCTTCCGCCATGACTTTGATTTCTGCTGCTGACTTAAACAAACGCATCTCATGCAACAAGTGGTCAAGGGCCACAAATTCCTCAGGAGGCTGAGCGCCATTACGAGACTGCGCCCGAATCACGTTCACCCACTCCATTAAACGGCGATCAAAACCTGCATTCGAGCCCATGGCCGAGTAGACCCGCTGCCGACCTTCAATCAGTCCCGGCAAAATGTCATCGATGTCAGTGATGGGAAACGCATCATTGGCATTGAAATCCTTGCAAGCACCTTCGGGACCACTGCGATAACCGTCCCAAGTTTCCTTTGCAGGATCTCGCTCTCGGCAAAAAATTATAAATTCACCGTGCTCCCGTCCAGGCGCAAACACCGCCACAGACTCGGGCTCACAAAACCCAGTTAAGTAATAGAAATCACTGTCTTGCCGATACGGGAAATCCACATCCCTATTTCTGATCTTCACTTCCGAGGAGGACACAATGGCAATGCTGTTGTCACCCATCAAATCCATTAATTCTTTACGCCGTCTGGCAAATTCAGCTCGTCTAAGCGCCATATTGATGCTTCCGATTAGTGAACGGTAGGGCCGGAATTGCTCGACTCTTGGGCTTCTTTTTGGTCTTCGCGCTGCAGAGCCAACTCAGTGAAAATAAGCATGCTCGAAGTACGTACGAATTCAATCAGCTCATAAAAATCATTTTCGTCTTCCTCTTCCTTGTATTCGGAATCCTCTACCTCGCCAATTTCCATCAGGTCCTTCAATATTTCTTGAAGTTCCGCAGTAATTTGGTCATCCTTTAAATTCTTGGCGCCGGTACCAAATCCCACCATAAAACCACTGCACCATGCCCCAAGCGCCTTAATGCATTCACTTACTTCCTCGATATCGTCATCGGGAAGCAACAACTCAAATTCAAAAAGACCGGGAGTTTTTCTTATGCGCTTTACCAGCTAAGGTAATACCAACATCCCCCAGATACTGTCATTACGCTAAAAACTAAATCAGGCTCTATCGTCACAATTTATGTTAGAATCACGCCCAATTTAGAGCTTAAGCTCAGCATTATTTAGTCACACTCATGATACGTTTAAAAAAATTATCCTTATTTCGGGGAAGTAAGCAGCTATTAAACCAGGTTGACCTGACTCTTTATCCCGACCATAAAATAGGTATTGTGGGTAAAAATGGTTGTGGAAAATCAAGCGTTTTTCAGATGCTACAAAAAGAATTATCACCAGAACAAGGCGAGTTAGAGTTTCCGCCTAAGTGGATTATCAGCTCTGCTAAACAGGAAACACCTGCAAGTGAGCTTACTGCAGTCGATTATGTTTTAACTGGACATCAGGAATATTATTCACTGCAACAGCAATTAATTAAAGCCGAACAATCTGAAGATGGACATGCCATTGCCAACGTTCATGCCAAGTTAGAGGCCATTAACGGCT
>NVTH01000009.1 GCA_002401525.1 Moraxellaceae bacterium
CGCAAAAACATTCATCACCAATGGCCAACATGCCGACCTCACCGTTATCGTCGCAAAAACCGCCCCCAAATTAGGCAGCAAAGGCATCAGTCTATTTCTAGTCGACACTTTGTGGCCAGGTTTTAACAAAGGCAAAAATCTGGACAAACTAGGACTCCATGCCAGCGACACGTCTGAATTATTTTTCACCGACTTAAAAGTCCCTATCAATAGTTTGTTAGGCGAAGAAGGCGCAGGATTTGCCTACCTGATGCAGGAGCTTCCTAGGGAGCGACTTATTATCGCCGCCCTTGCGATTGGCGCATCGGAAGGAATGCTCAATTGGACTCTAGATTACGTCACCCAACGAAAAGCATTTAAACAAACTCTAGGTCAATTTCAAAACACCCGCTTTAAACTCGCAGAACTGAAAACCAGCTTGGAAATAAATCGAGCCTTTGTAGACCAATGCATTGAGCGCTTAAAAGAAAATGACTTGGACGTGGCCACCGCCGCCATGGCAAAACTGTCCACTACTGAAATGCAAGGCCAAGTCGCTGATGCCTGTTTACAAATGTTTGGTGGTTACGGATACATGATGGAATACCCCATCGCGCGTGCATTTGCAGACGCTAGAGTACAGAGAATTTACGGCGGAACCTCGGAGATAATGAAAGAAATTATCGCACGTTCGATGCTAGGAAAATAATGCGGAGAAGGAACAGCAATAAAAACAACAGTCAGCACAAACCGCTAGACTAACCCGCCAGTCAAAACGAGTTAGCCTAGCAATCTAAATCTCAGTCTTAACCCCTATGCTTCCGCTTGCTGATTCTTTACAGCCAAGCCATGAAAAAATCCAAATACGAACACTTGCATTCCATCGGCAATCAAAGGGCGTTCGCTATTCTTATCATTAGTGA
Source organism: Moraxellaceae bacterium (assembly GCA_002401525.1). Taxonomy (GTDB): domain Bacteria; phylum Pseudomonadota; class Gammaproteobacteria; order Pseudomonadales; family UBA3067. The sequence continues at coordinate 903 of NVTH01000009.1, forward strand.
CAAACAGTAGGGACTCAAATTGATGAGTTAGGACAAGCCCAAGTAGCCCCCAGGTTAAATAAACGCTGTATTCGCCGCCTAACGGAGCAAATAAATTCACAACCAGAACCACCCAAAGTCCTAAAGTTGCAATTTTTCCTAAGGTAATGAAATTCATAGTAAGCAATCCTTTTTGTTATTCTGTTTTAATTAGCGATTACTGCAACAGCAAGGAGGATCATCTCCATTCATAGCGAGGACAAGTACTGTTAAACCAAAATAATACGGCACCAGTCACTGCGCTTTTAACTGCGTCAGATGAAACAAATCATACCGCAAATTGAATCTTTGAAAAAGGCGCGGTTCGCGCTCAACTGAGCCCCCACCATGTCAGTCCTACTTCTTTACTACGAAAGCAGCCCTAAAACACTGCTCGCTTGCTGGTTTGCCTGTGCGAGGATACTGATGCCGGACTGATTCAACAGTTCATTTCTAGTTTTAGAGGCGATAAGCGCCGCATAGTCAGCGTCTTGGATGCCACTTCGAGTACGTGAAGAATCCACCAAATTTTGCCCCAAATTATCCACGGTGGCCTCAAATCGCCCTTGAGCGGCACCAAATTGGGTGCGGGCCTTGCCGACATCATCAAGAGCAGTGTCCAAGGTCCCAAGCGCACTACTAGCCCCAGCGGCAGTGGAAATATCAATGTCATCAAAGCCGGAATTTTTAAATAATGCGGCTAAATCCTGTTTGTTAATGCTGACTTGATCGCCCACCCCACTGCCGACCTGAAAATCCAAACTATCCGATGAATTTAATAACGATTGGCCGTTAAAGTGAGTGTTTTCTATTTGATTACCAATTTCTTCCTTAAGTTGCACGACCTCCTTTTGTAGAGCAGCTCGATCCGTGTCATTTAAAGACCCATTGGCGGCTTGAACAGAAAGCTCACGAATCCGTTGAATACCGTCACCAATATTGGCCAGCGCGCCATCAGCAGTTTGGCTCAAGGCAATGCCACTGCTGGCATTGTTAATTGCAGTACTAAAACCATTAATTTCTGAATTAAGCTTTTCAATAATCGCCAATGCGGCGGCATCGTCCTTAGCACTATTGACGCGTTTACCGGAGCTGAGCTTTTGAAAGTCATCACTCAAGCGCTCAGAGGACTGTTTTAAAGCACGCTGAGCGATCAAAGAATTCGCAATAGAATTAACCGTAATGGCCATAAATACTCCCAAACACGCTCTCAAATACCTGCAAAATACAGCAGTCGACTGACGCCTATGCCCCTGGCTTCATTCATAGTGGCTTAATTCACAGCCGCATCAGTCATGGTCACAAACCATAGGACACGCATGAACACACTACGAATTCGCACAGCACGGACCCATACCGCGAGCCGCCAAAAAGCAGGCCCAGGTAACATCTTATCCTTAATCGAAAAAATAAAAATCATCTTACGATTAACGGCAAAGTACACTTCTTAAGCGGGCTTAAGGAGATCGAGGCTTAAATCCAATTTTTTTCAAGCCAGCGCAATCGATATTTTTAGAATTTATTTTGCTTGTCTAAGCCTTTATTCACCCCTAAAGTTATAGCTGTTGAAGTTATAGTCTTTGAAGTTATAACTGTTGAAGTTAAAGGTTTTGAAAGGTTAGCTTTTGAAAGATTAGCCCCTAGCGTCCCAATCAATCACGGAGTGAAGATATGGCAAGCCCTAAAATCAACATCGGCGGAGACGGTAAAGAACGGGTCGCTTTTGACCTAATGTCACTGATAGCAGACATTGCGAAAGGCGAAGAATCCACTAAAGACAGAGCTTATTGGTTTGAACTATACGCCCAATGCCATCAATTGATTGTTGAAGGCAAAGACTCGAAAGAAATCCTTTAATTCGATCTTAGCGGCGCAATATGGAAGGGGCTCTCGAGTCCCTCGCGCCAAACTAAGAGTCCCCCGAGGAGACCTTATCCAACAGAGGAGACCCTATCCAACAAAAGGGGGAAACAGTCTAACGGCGCTCTTTAAACTGAAATTAAAACTCAATAAATCAATGCTTTACAATCCGGCATCGTACTACTCAGCACCGTATTACTCAGCACCATACGACTCAACACCGTGCAACCCAGCGTCGCACAACCTCAGACCGCGCATTCCAATCAAATCAATCTCCTTGCTTCATTGCTCCAAAAGGTTCCCTTAGGCGTTAAAAACTTGCCCTCTTATCACTAGATGACTGCAGCAAATTACCGCACCAGATTACTGCACCAGATTACTGTATGATCAAAATACGTCGGATAGTCATTCCTTTACGCAATAAGCAACTCAAAAAGATACGCCTAAGGTAGAATCCATGTCGAAATCTAGGTTCATGTTGCCGTATATTTCAAGCAAAATTTTTCGCACATTCACCTTCATCACACTGATAGCCGCAAGTACCTACAGTATTTCAGAAAGCGTCCTGACGGTCGAAATAGAAGCAGAACGCCTAATTCTAGCAGCGCAAAATGCGTTAAAAAATCAACAAAGCGATGCAGCCGATCGCTACTTAATTCGAGCCGCAGCGCTAAATACCCCGCTTGCCAATCACTACCACTTTTACCGGGGCAAAGTGTCATTTTCAAAAAATGATTTTCAAACGGCACAACAACATTTAGTTCAATATACCCAAGGTGTAAAATCGGATGATCCTCATTACGAAGAAACCCTGACACTGCTCACTGCCATAGAGAAAGAAGGTGCACAAACAAAAGCGAACTCCTTCTCAGAAAAACCACAGATTGAATGGCATCGCACCCGAAGCGCCCCGCCTTACATTGAAAACCTAAAGAGCTTGTACTTAACCGAACAAGGAAAGCTTGCTTTGGAAATGCACATTAACGATCTATTAAGTTCCTATCCCACAGCAAACAAAACCGCAGTGAACAAAAACCTAAAACCTCGAAACCAAAACGCTAAACGCCACAATACCCGCAACTATAATATTCAAACCACCGAACAAGGGTCAATCAAAACCCACCTCACCATTAACAAGCCGGGATCTAGCCCCAACAAAGAAGTCAAATTAAACACCTCTGAAATTTCCGTTTACGGGCTAAATCATCAAATCGAATTTAAATGCGAAGACATGACGCAGCGCTGTTGGATAAAAAACCCCATCAACCAAACAGTTTGGCTAGAACTCGATAATAACGAATCGGCCGCAAAGGAACTTGCTACGGCAATCGGTTATTTAGTCCAAGTAATGCAACAACAATAAACGTTAATTTCACAACCATTGATAACACAAGGACATCTCTAAAAATTAGAATTTTTAGAGATGTCCACAATAAGCCGAGTATAAAACTATGGACCTCCAGCTCAGCAATAAAGTAGCGCTAGTGTCAGGCGCTAATCGTGGCACCGGGGCGATCATCGCCAAACAACTTGCAAGCGAGGGAGCACGAGTCGTTATTCATAGACAAAAAGAAGACTCTCCCTCTTATCTTGAAACCGCCTTTCCTGATTCATTACCTTCGAATTGCTTTTGCGTCTATGGCGACCTCACCACTGACGAAGGCGCGCAGCAAGTTTTCGATCAGAGCCAATCTTTTAGCACCGAACTCGACATTCTAGTCAATAACTACGGACAAGCTGATCCCGGCAGCTGGCAACACAGTAGTGCTGAGGATTGGGTAACGAGCTACCAAAAAAATGTCCTTTCTGCAGTACGTTTGATCAACTTATTCTTGCCGCAAATGAAAACCCAACCCACTGGCAGAATCATTCAGCTAGGGACTATTGGAGCACTCAAGCCCAACAGTAGAATGCCGCAATATTACGCAGCCAAAGCCACGCTTGCCAATCTAACCGTCAGCTTAAGCAAAGAACTCGCCAATACAGGCATTACCGTCAACGCAATATCGCCCGGCCTAATCAAGACCGAAGAAATCGAAGCGTATTATAAAATGAGAGCGGAAAAGAAAAACTGGGGACAAGATTGGGCTGACATCGAATCAGCCATTGCCAAATATGACTTCCCCAACCCCTGCGGAAGAATCGCTCGAAGAGAAGAGGTAGCGGATTTAGTGAGTTTCTTGGCAAGCCCACGCGCCAGCTTTATTAACGGTCAAACCATTCGCATCGATGGCGGCGCTTTAGAGCTTGCAATATAGGGCATCTCTAACACTATAAAATAGACGACGTAGAATTTCCTTAGACTCAAATACTTACAAAATGAATTAATTTATAACTTTTAATTAGATAGATAATGGGTTAGCAATTCGTTGACAGGGTTCTCAGTAGCAGAAAGATGTCGAGCACCTTAATCAACAATAAGCGACCTTAACAAGATTTTTGCGAGATAATCATCATAATTTCTTGGAGAGGAAGATTATCCTGGTAGGACGACTTAGGAAAAGCCGTGACCAAGGGTTGATAGCATTGAGAGTAAGTAAACCTTATCCTTTTTTATAGTTTTCAGTTTGGAATTTTAAATGACAAACCTGAATCTATAATAAAGATGCAAATGATGTGTTGGGTAATGTAGTGGGTGATGCTGTGAGTAGAGAGCAAATAAAAGTCAATATAACCGATCTTAAGATAGGCATGTATGTGTCTCAGTTAGATCGCCCCTGGATAGAAACCCCTTTTCTTCTGCAGGGGTTATTAATTAAAGCCGGCCGCGACATTACCGCACTGCATCGGCACTGCAATCATGTCTACGTTGATATAACTAAAAGTTCTTCCAAAGTCATTAAACAGCATTACGTTCACATCGCCAAAAACAACGTCGCCAAACTTAATCCCAATACTAGCCAAACGAAGTCAAAAAAACCCCAGTCCACCAAAGAAAATAAATTTAAAAAGTTTTCCTACACCACCAGCCAATCAGTTGAGAAAGAATTACCTCAAGCTGACCTCGCCTTCCACGATCTATCCCAGGCGATGCAGAGCGTGTTTAAAAACATCCGCAGTGGTCAACCCATCAATATCACCGAAACAAAGCAAGCCGCCAAAGAAATGGTGGAGAGTGTCATCCGCAATCCAGACGCTTTTGTTTGGCTCGCTCGAGTGAAAGAAAAAGACTCCTATAGCTATGAGCATTCCATTCGAGCGGCAATTTTAGCCATCGTATTCGGGCGTCATCTAGGGCTTCCCCCGGTTCCATTGCAGAACTTAGCCATGGGAGTGCTGCTCTCGGAAGTAGGCATGGCTAAAATCCCCGATGAGCTGTTAAAAAACAGCGGCAAATTAAGCGATGAGGAATATGAGGTAGTTAAAAAGCACGTTGAATACAGCGCTGAAATATTAGCCTCCACTCCCGGCATTTCCGACCAAGTCTTACAGATTGTCTGGAGTCACCACGAAAGGCACGACGGCAGCGGCTACCCACGACAGCTTAGGAATCAACAAATCCATCCCCTTGGCAAAATAGCCGGAATAGTCGACTGTTATGACGCGTTAACCAGTCCAAGAAGCCACGCACGGCCTAAAACAGCTTCAGATGCCGTATCCATGCTTTATAAAATGCGCGGCAAGGAATTTCAATCAGAATTGGTTGAACAGTTTATTCAAGCCATTGGACTCTACCCCACAGGCACCCTAGTACAACTGAGCACTGATGAAGTCGGCATAATCGTTGCCCAAAATAAAGAGCGACGACTCTGCCCCAAAGTCATGATCGTCCTGGACGAGAATAAAATCCCCATCTACCCCTCTAAAATCATTGACTTAAAGCACTACCAAAAAAACACCAAAGAACAGCCCAAAATTAGCATCTCTCTGGACTTAAAAGTGGGCGCTTTCGATATATACCCCCAAGATATCATGGTCGCAAGTAGCGCCTCCGCGATATAAGCAATAAAACCTTTAAAATCAGGCTTCAGTGTACCTACTGCCGCCGCGTAAGCGACGAGCAGGGTATGACGAGCAGGGAGTACCCAGCCTCACACACACTCCATCCCTTTTTCACCGCCCCCCGTCAAACAATATCTACACAGACGCCCGTAAAAACCTAGTCTAAAAACCTAGTCACAGAGCGTGTGTAATTTCCCCTACAGTCTCCTATCATTATATTAGGAGCTTCATCAAACAGCCCCAATGAATGGGCCTAGTTCGATGAGTCCTAGCAATCCAACATACAAACAAATCGAACATTGCATTCAGGGTAATCCGAAACCTGGCCATACCGAAATAACTATGATTCATATTGACCAAGAGAAACTCTACAAAAGCATTGCCGAACTACAACGACTATTCCTTATCGGAGAAGAAAAGCCGCTGGTCTATGAGAAATTTATAAGCCAACTTACTTCTTTTATCCAATGTGAATTTGTATTTCTAGGTCAGTATAAAAACACCAACTCGAGCCAACAAAATTTTGAACACTGGTCCTCCACACCGAACGAAGGCCACCCCTACGCCGTTGAAAATTATGCCGTTTGCAATATCAATCTAGATCAAGATAAATTCGCCCATTATCAATACGACCCACCCGTGACACTTCGGTTATTGAAAGTCGATCACCCGCCCATTTATAATTTAATGTCAATTCCATTGCATTATAAAAATGCGCCCCAGGGCCTTATAGGAATCATTAATAAAGAAGACCAATACAGTGAAACGACGGTGCTCGAATTGGGGTCTCTCTTCGACGCACTCGCGACAATTATTTTTCGTTTCGAAAGCAACGGTCCTTCACACCTAAATTCAGTAACAGGGAAATCAAAAACCCAGTCTACACCGACGGATAATATTGCACCTTTAACGAATGCCGATCAGCAACCAGCAAAAGAGTTAGAGTTAGAACTACAGCTCGCACAACAAAAACGAACCCTCGATAGCGTGTTAAACCTGGGGCTAGTGGGCATTGTAAAAATCGATATTGAAGGGATATTTGTGGAAGTAAATGATTATTTCTGCGACCTGGTGGGATTTAAAAGAGATCTATTGATCAATCATTCCTGGATAGAAATCACCCACCCCGCTGATAGAGGGCCAGACCTGTTCTTTTTCGAACGAGTCAACTCGAGTGACTGTCTGCACACTACCGCCGAGAAACGATTTATTCGATTCGATAAAAAAGCCGTCAGTGTGATCATGACAGCGAACCGGATCAGGAACGAAGCAGGACACACGAGTCACTTCGCAGTAATCATTCAAGACATCACCAATAAAAATCAAGAGCTAGAAAAATTCAAATTAGTTTTTGAACAATCCTCAGACCCACATTTTATCTGCGACACAGATAAGATCATTGATTGTAATCAAGCGGCCGTTGATATATTAGGTTATAAATCTAAAGCGGAAGTACTTAAGGTTCACCCCAAAAACATTTCCCCCCCCACACAGGAAGAGGAATCCTCGTCCACTACGCAACCGCCTATGACTTATCACGGTAGGCTTAACGGCATACATCGATTTGACTGGATATATCAAACCCCTAAGGGAAAACTAATCAGCATTGAAATAATGCTTAACCCGGTATACATGGGCAATAAACCCGTTCTGCTCATTGTCTGGCATGATATAACAGCGATAAAAGAAACCAARGAGTTGCTCAGCAACGCAAAAAAAGTGGCTACCGAAGCGATTAAATCTAAGAATCGTTACCTTTCTTCTCTTTCCTGTCAATTGAGAACCCATCTCAATTCTATTTTCTTCTTAAACGAGAGTTTAGTTGGCAACTTAGAAAATCAGATTTCAGAAGTCGACTACTTAAAACTTAAAACCATTCAATGCAGCGCKTCCCAGCTGATCAATTTAGTGAATGATATCGACGACGAAACAAAGGCCAACAACGCCGCAAAAGAAGTCTTTGATATAGCAGGCACGGTCAACGAAATATGCGAAAAAATCAACCCCAACAAAAACCCAAAGCAACTCCAACTGACCCCATGTGACCGCAAAGAAAATTTAAATGTCTATGGCAAAAAGGATATCATTGAACAAATCATTCACGACATATTGAATAACACCGTCAATGCGTCAAATCCAGGCATCGTGGTTATTTCATTACATAAGTTAAACGACAAAAAAATTGGCCAAGCCGTTAAAGTTTCTATTTCCAAAGAAATCGAAGCAAACACCCCTGATTCCGAGTCCRAAGCCGCTGACTTCAGCTTAAATTACGACCCTAAATTGACCCACGAATTAGTATCAAAACAGGGAGGTCGGATGGACAGCAATAACAACTCGAACTCCAGCAGTATTGATTTATTTTTCCCCATATTCTTGGACAACAATCAGCCTTCCGCCCCTCTAAACTAAGCCCCGCTTATTAAGCTATTTAGCTACATTACAGACACTGACTACTGACAGAGATCAATGCAACACTAAAGCGGCTCAATCAAGTCTGCACCAGGTTTAAAAAAACTCCATTCGAAGTCCTATCCCAACAAAACTTACAACACTTTTCGAGCCCCCAAAAATTAGTGTAGTATTACCCAATCTATACCGGACCTGCAGGAATTCATTAGGCCATATTTAGCTTGGAAAAATTGCGCGCTAGGGGGCGAGTACCATGTTAGTTAAACGACTGTATATGAACAACCCATTGAGAAACTATAGCTACATTCTAGTCTGCGAAGCCACTCAGATCGCTGCGGTGATTGATCCTTTTGATGCCGAGTTAATCCTTTCAACCGTGAAAGAGAATGGTTGGCAGCTGGAAAAAATCATCAATACTCACGAACACTTCGACCATATACAAGGCAATGAAGCAGTAGTCGAAGCGACGCAGGCAAAAATAATCGCCCACGAAAACGCCAAGGGAAGCATCCCCAATGTGGATCAGTTTGTGAATGCTGGAGACACCATCACTCTAGGGAGTTCAGTCACACTCCAGGTGCTTGACACCCCAGGGCATACTTTTGCGCACCTATGCCTTTTTTGCGAGCAAGAAACCCCCAGATTATTCTGCGGCGATACACTTTTTAACGCCGGCGCGGGTAACTGTTATACGGGCAATGCCAATGCTCTCTACAAAACGTTTAGCGAGCAATTATTCAAACTTCCACCCAATACCGAAATATACCCAGGGCATGATTACATCACTAATAATTTGGAGTTCTCTCTAGACCGTGAACCAGATAATCAATTTAGCACTGAATTACTCCAACAAGTGAGCGCACAAACACCGCAAACCAGAATGGTGACTACGTTAGAGATTGAAGGAAAAATGAATGCTTTCTTTCGTCTGGACAACAGCCAAATCATCAGCAAACTAGTTGAAAAATTCCCCGATATCGACCCATCGGAAGAAGAGGTTTTCGTTCATTTACGTAAACTGAGGGATCAGTGGTAATCCTGCCTCGCTTAATGCCAAGAAGGTCAATTAAAGAGAGGCTAAAGACGATACTAAACGGGCCGTAACGATCTCGCGTTCTAGACAGTTTGATCTAGAACGCTCTCGTCCCCTAGCACATCCTCACACTCTATTTTTTCAATTCGAGGCTCCATGCGCCGTTTTTCAGAGCCCTCTTCGGCGGTCATTTTAGACCGAAGGGAGCTCATTAATCGATTAATGGAGCGATCCACCAATGGCGCACTGTCTAAAATCACAATACGCTTATTWAGGAAATCATCCGCCAGTTCGAAGCGGTTTTTTTCCGCYACTTTATTTCCAAAGCGGCCCACAAAAACGAACTCGGCGCCCTCATACTTTTCGATTAATTTACACCGAAGTAAGCTGCCGTCCTCGCGCTTTATTTCAAACCAGCCGCCTATCTCTAGGTCATCGACTTGACTTAAACGCGTCGCCATTAGCGCTGTGGCATGAGCTTGCTGTTTCTCCACAGCACTCATCTCTTCCCAGCTTCGGCYTACAGCCAATGCGGTAGAAGAAGATAACWCCGCATCACCATCGGCTCCATTCGACTCGGGAGCTGAAGCTGCTTCAGCATCATTCTTCACTGACTCAAGCGCTTCTGAGCGAGTGGATTCAGGCAATACAGGTTTGGCCAAGCCAGCGCCAAACTGGGCTGAAGTTCCATTGTCTGGTTCTTCTAAGCTATCAAGGATACTTTGGTCTTTATGCCCACTCTGCAAATCACTGCTGACTCTCTCGGCTTCTGGCCGAGCGTAACGAACAATGGACTCGATCGCTTCATTATCGGCAAAATTGACTTCCACCCTGCCTAAATCTGACTTGAGCTGTTGCGAAGCCTTGCGGGCGCTTTCAGCCCCTTCATCCATGCTTGCTTCCATCTCAGCCTTAAATACTGAAATATGCACTTTCTCAAGTTCAGAAAACAGTGTGCTCATTTCAAATGGATTAAAGGACGCCTTAGTGAGCCCTTGATGTAAACGCTGTAAAAGACTAGGCAGCATTTTAGCCCGCCGCTGCTGACTCTCAAGACTACGATGAATTTGTACGCTCCAAATAAGATCATCAGCCACCTGAATTGCGTCACTCCATTGAGCACTGTCAGCACCTTCTTTCAAACTAATTCTGAAAAGAACCTTGCTCCAACCGTCATTAAGGATTCTTCCGACGATAGAAGGTAAGTCTTTATCTTGACTCTTTTCAGCTAAAATATGCCCCACTAGTGAGCGTGCCTGTCTTGATTTTGATTCTCCAAGCGCCAGCTCTTTGGTACGTCGCTCAATAATGATCGAACGGCGGTTTTCACGCTCTACAAAGATTTTAAACTCATCGTATAAATTCTGAAATAATGCGATGTCTCCAGAGAAATCTTGCAGGACTGTTTGCACCACCGCACTCATGCGTTCAAACAGCTCATCTTTCACCCCTCCCGGAGACTCTTGCCAACCAATACTCGCTCGCGCAAGTTCATTTAAAAGCTTGCGCGCAGGGTGTCCGGGGCGATTAAAAAAGTCTCGGTCCTGAATTGCCACTTTTAACATGGGGATTTGTAAGCGTCCGATTAACACTTGCATGGCAGCGGGCAGGTTATAATCATCCAAAATAAATTCAAACAACATGGCCACTAGGTTAATGACATCTTCATCCAGCTGACCTAATACTCGAGCCTCATCTTTATTTTGATCTTGTAAATTCTCAATCAACGCATCCCTGATATAAAAAGGGTCTTGCGCCACACCAACAGACTCGATGCCCTCAACCGAAGATTTTGGCCCCTTGATTAAGACAATATTTTTCAATTGATCCGATTGCATGCTGCTAAGCACGGACATTAAGTCCTGCTGAGACACGTTAATAGCATCAGCCGATATTTTTCCTACTTCCTTAGACTCTCGCGTATCTGTAAGCAAACTTCTTAACACACTGAATACCTCCTCATTATCCTCTTGCCGACGGCCTCTATAGCCTTCACGCCTTGCTGGACCATCGCCCGACTCAGAAGAACCAGACCCTGAAGCACTGGCGGATTCGCTCCCATAATCAACGAAGTGTCCTCCTTCACCTCCGACCGCCCCATGACGCGCTTGGGGTCCGGAGCGACTTCTTTGTCCCGATTGACCTGATTGTCCTGATTGCGCTGAACCATACCCCAGGCCAAATGCACCCACTTGCTCGGCATTATTTTCCTGATTCGAAGTTTCATCACTACTCGATTTATAAGGGTCGAGCACCACAAACCGCTTCAGAGATGGCAATACGCCTGCATCAATCAACAAATCATTTGCGCTATTTAATATAGGCGACATATTACGCAATAGATTAATGTCAAAGTGTTTATAAAGGAGTAATTTTGTTTTAATTTCAGTGCGCAATTTTACACTTGCTAATAAAAAAGCTTCACATATTTGCGCAGGGTCCAACGGATTACTGCTGCCGTCCACAACGTCTTTTTCACACAGACTGCTAAGGCGTTCATTTAAATCATATAGCTCGCCCTGAAACCGGCTCCGTGCCAGAGAAACCATTCCTTCAATGGCAATATTTTCTTCTAAATCATCATTATCGAGCAGCGTTAAATTTTCAGTCGCTACCATCGCTTCTAGCGTGCGATGCTCCTTGAGCAACGCTTTTGGCTCATTAGATCGATCAAAGCCTTTGCCTAACTCACCAATAAAAAGCGAAATAATTTCATCGCGTTGACTGCGAATTTCCTGAAACGCTTCAAAATACATATTTTGCTCGTTATTAGATCGAGCGCGAGCAGAAAACCGAAAATAGGTGTCTTCGATTTTATTAAATGTATCCCCAATTAAGTGTTCGAACTGAGGCACGGCTATCTCTTTAATCTGCGCCAAACAACCGTAATAATTATCCAACCCGGCCTCTTGAAGAGCCTGTTTTTTAGAACCGTCCCAGCCGCTAATCATAAGCCTATCAAATTCCTATTTTTTCTAATATTTAGGTTTAAACAAACCTCAGGGCCAAAAGCCGACGGCGCCTTATATCCATTCTTTCCGAGCCGGGATTATCCCATAACCGTTAGAGTTTTGACGAGTGCAAAGATTATTAATTAATCACCTAAAAAAAGACAATCTATTGACTCTCCCCGCTTGACTTTTTGGCTTCACAGCCCGCTAAAAGCAAATCCTCAACCCCCCGCTCGCTACCACTTCCATTGGCAACTCAACAACATAGAAACCCCAAACCATTCTCAAACCAGCGCTAGCGACAGGGTGGTCATTGGCGTAAAATAGCGTCTCGAAACAGGCATACACAGGCTTAAAACGACCAGATTACCCGTTACATTAGATACAATAAATTACAACATGTTACGCATTACGAGTCATTTCTTTGTCACTTCATGAATAAACCTCCACAAACACCCCAAAACCACACAGAACCCCCCTTTCTTGGCTGGCGGATGGTGCAAGTCGCATTTTTTGTTGATTTTATTGCGGTGGGGTTCTTTTTCTATTCCTACAGCGTCTTTTTTAAAGCGCTAAGCGAAGAATTTGGAGGATCAAGACTTGAAGCGGCCTTAGGACTCACGGTAGCCAACGTCGTGGCCGCACTGCTCTCTCCCAATTTAGGTCGTTTTCTAGATCGATTGCCCATTAAGTTTATTATGACTGGAGGGGCCATCACCGTAAGCTGCGGTTTCGTACTGCTTTCTCAAATCACAGCCCAGTGGCAGTTTTACCTTATTCTGGGAACATTCATTGCGTTTGGCACCACCGCTATGGGAGGACTAGCRTCGTCAAAGCTGGTGGCCAATTGGTTTGTGATCAAACGCGGCACCGCTCTCGGCATCGCCACGATGGGCATCTCACTGTCGGGTCTCATAATGCCGGTATTGGCCACTTGGCTTATCGAAAACCTGAGCTGGCGAGGTGCGTTCCTTGCCTATGGGGCAGGCACATTTTTTCTCGTCAGTCCGATCGCCCTCTTTTTCGTAATTAATCGTCCTGAAGACGTAGGCCAATTCCCAGAYAACATTACCCCGGCCCATCATTCGGAAGGCATGCCAACGCTCGAAGACGAAGTGCCCCATTCCGTGGCCGCTATTTTCCGAACCCCCATGTACTGGAAGATTGCCCTGACCTTTGCCTTGATCCTAGCCTGCTTAAGCCCAATTCTAACCAACATGGTGCCTTACGCCACAGATCAAGGCTTGGCATCTTATGAAGGCGCGACCATATTGTCTTTTTGCGCTGGAGCAGGCGTGCTGGGAAAAGTGATTTTTGGAATTATTTTTGACCGATACAATCCGAAACTGGCGTTATTTCTTAGCGTTTCCATTCAGCTTATTGGTTTGATATTGCTGATGCAATGCAGGGAGTTTTATCAATTTGCTATATCCGCTAGCTTATTTGGGTTTGGCATGGGCGGAGTAGTACCCTTGCAGGGCGCTTTAATTGGCAATCTATTCGGCCGCCACAGTTTTGGTAAAGCCATGGGGTTATTACGGCCCACCATGTTACCCATTCATCTTGCCGGCTTGCCACTCTCAAACTATATTTTTGATCTGTACGGCAGCTACGAAAAGGCATTCTATCTATTTCTAGCCGGCTACGTGACCGCCTTAATTCTTATTTCCTCATTCAAACTATCCCCTACATCCGACAAGTAACACCAGACAATTCGCATAAGAAAACCCACACAAGACAGCCCACCCCTCAGCCAATTAAGCCATAACTATCACTTAATACCGACAACCCATCATCACCCGGGCACATTCGCATCATCATTTATTTCAATCTTGGCCGTAAATTTAATAATAACGGTGAGTACCGCTGAACGGTATTTACAAGCCTTAGCAAACCCTCTAGAATGCGCCTCGCAACTTTGGGCACTCCTGGCCCCACCCGTCATTCAATCCCAGGACCAAAGTAGAAAACCAAAAACCTTTCACCTATTAGTTAGTGCATTCCCAATTGCGCAATACAGTGCAATACGGTACCGATTTAGAAATATCTGCAGTTTTGCAACAAGTGAATTAATGAACTTTGCGACCTTCGCCTTGTAATTCACTTAATTTCAAAAAATGGATTTTAACGGCACCGAACGAAACGGCACTAATCAGTACTCCGATTCGATATCGACGCTCAGCCACTAAATTGCAACTCACTCTTCTTAAACAAAAGGTTTTTGGCATGTTAAAAATACTCACGCCCGCATTGATAATACTTTTCACCTGCGCCTGTTCATTCACGCCGACTCAAATCCCAACGGCGGATTTCGACTACGAACAAGCCAATCAGATCGATATAGAATTGATACTAAAAAAATATCATCAAATACAAAGTGGTCTCGACGTCAATCAGTGGACAACACAATTCAACTACCCACTAACACTCCTGTTAGGCGAAGGAATCAATCTAGTCGTTGAAGAAAAAAATTCTGCTGAGTTTTTTATTCCCATTATCGCTTATTTGGATAATCAACAATTACAACACAGTCAATGGCACAAGCTAACCATCCGCTCCCTAGACCAGAATCTAGCCATTGCGAGCACCACCGTGTCTCAAATTGATACGCAAGGAAATATAATTGATCAATTTAGCGAACTTTATACTTTGAGTAAGAAGGGAGGGGTGTGGAAGATTAGCTCAATCTCACGCTTTTCATTAGAGCAATACGTGTCTCTATAAGGCAGGAATTCTTTTTAACCAGACTCAATAACATCCTTTTCTGAGTCTGGTTTTTTTAATCCTCTAAAAGACATCGCTAAAGTTTAATTTCCCCCAACAACACCTTATTCCGTCCGCCCTGCTTTGCTTTATACAGCGCAGCGTCGGCAGCAGCAATAAGACGTTTTTCGTTAACCCCTTCTTCGGGCACACAGACGCCAACGCCTATACTTACTGTCATTGAAATATCCACACCTTCGAAGTCGATGCTTAATCGTTCCACTTCACGTCGGATATTTTCAGCAACAAACCTCGCACCACCAATATCCGTATTAGGCAAAATGACCACAAACTCCTCACCACCGTAGCGAGCCACATTATCCACCGGCCGGCGAGCGGACATCTGAATATTCGCAGCGACTAATTTCAAACAATGATCGCCGGCTAAATGCCCATAGCGATCATTGATTTGTTTAAAGCGATCCACGTCCACCATCAAAACAGCTAAATAAGCCTGCTCCCGACTCGCGCGCTTCCACTCATGTTCGTATTTTGTTTCAAAAAAACCTCTATTTTTAACGCCGGTCAACGCATCAATGGTATTAAGATCTTGAAGCTTCTGGTTCAACAATTCCAACTCGCCCATCGCCACTTCTAAATCCTGGGTGCGCTCCTGCACCCTCTTTTCAAGTTCTTCGTTGGCTTCAGCCTGCATTTTCAATACGCGTTCCTGCGCATCACGGGCCTTTTTCTCACTTAAAATCATTGACTCTTGCGCATCAATTTTTTCTTGTCCAGCACGATTAATTCGATCCCCCAATGCAAAAGACAAAAATAACACATCCAAAACAATACCAATTTGAATGCCTCGCTCAGAAAGGAAAGTTCGCGGTATAATCCCAAGCTTATTCAGCGCAAAGACAATGACCCCGATAAAAAAACTCATCCACGCCAAAGTAAAATACTGCGCAGTTCGACTGCCTTTCATCGAAAGTGACGTTGACACATAAATCCCCATAAATATTACAGGGAACACAATCACACTGACCGCACGTAAAATAAAATTTGTCTCGATAAAAAAGCTGGCCACAAAAACAAAAAAAGTAACGATCATCAATGCATTTAAGATCTTATAGAATTTGGGCGCGCTATAATTCAAGCCCAAAAACTCATTCACAAACGCATACCCTGAAACCACCATCCCTAACCCGAGCAAAGGCAAAATTTTGCTATTCCACCAAGGAAAGTTGGGCCATAAATACTGGTAACCATCACCAAACAAAACTACCTGGGTAACCAAGGATAAGGACACGAACACCACGTACAGAAGATAGCTGCGCTCACGAATAGAAGTAAATATAAAGAAGTTGTACAGAATCATTATCATTAAGGCGCCGTAAAACAGCCCTTGCCAAAGCACCTTCTTCTGATCTTCCAGTAAAAACTGACGCTCTTGCCAAAGCGTGATAGGAAGCTGTAACGCGCCCTGAGTTTCCACACGCAGAAACACAGTAACGTGTTGATCAGGTTGAAACAAAATGGGGATCACAAAATTTCTATGGGCATACAATCGCTGCGAATAGGGCAACAGGTCGCCTAGATGCTCAGAACGAAACGCTTTACCCTGATCAGCGAAATAGACGTCAATCTTATCTAAAACGGGGTAGGCAATCTCAAGCAAACGTTCAATCGATTTAAAAGAATTATTGTGTAACTCAAAACGAAACCAATAGGCCGGCCGACCAATACCGAGGCTCAACGTATTCCCTGGCTGGCTTCTCCAAACCAAGGATTCATCCTCCATCACCTCAGTAAGCCCTCGCCCCTTCGCTTCTAGAAAATAAAGGTTCTGGCCCTCAATACGAAATTCAGTCACCTCCTCATTCACTTCTAAACCATGGGAGAATGAAGAAAATACCCCGCACACAGAGGCAACAAYAATCAGGACAAAAATTGCCACAAAATTATTCTTAGTGTTATCCAACATCTGATCTTTCGCGAAAGGCAAACCGAAGAGCTCCAACTCACAACTGAATACAGGAAGCTATAGGGTCATAAAAAGCGCGCACTTTGTCCAATTATTTTCGCTAATTTTTGTTAGCGCATTGTATCCTGGCTACGACCAATATTGGCTTAAAAGCGAGATGAATCAGCCCCTTAAACCTATCTCCTTCATAACCAGGCAAGCTCATTCACCTCTACCGCCTCCTTGAAGGGCGACTACTGCGTCTTTTTTTCTCACGTTTCCAAGTCGGCCGGTATTCCACTCCCTGGATCATCGCTTCAATCCAAGGTAATTGATTCTCCATTACCATAATCCCAAATGAAACCCCACCAATCATTGCCAACTTGGGCATTTGCTTGACCATTGTCATCACCCAACTTGGGGACTCTTTAAGCGCAATGGCCGACGTATAAAAGGACAATGTCTCGACCTCATTGATAGCCACCCACTCCAACCCCCCAACGATGTAGTCAATATCACCGGCGACACGATCAAAAAGCAATTGATTGTCGTTCTGCCACCGGTAAGCTAAGGAATACCGTAGAGGGATAGAAATAATTCCAAATCCAAATCGATAATACCAATCCACTTCTTTGCCCTGCTCCGCCTCTATTTCTCTCACCCGCGCCACTTGTCTAAAATACTCTGGATAACGCATGAATTCTGTGGACAAATTTTTCACTTCATCAAGCCCGCCGTTCACTCCGCCTAATACCGTCACAAACATCAACTCAGTGATTTCATTCTCTATTCGCACCGTCTGGGCGGGATGGATAAATAACACGATACCCACTCGAGTCAGCGTCCTAAGAAGAGGAATGTTTTCCTGCTGATAACTTGGGACTCGAGGCTCGGATACCGACCCAAGAATAATCGAGTCAGTTTTGTTTACTGTCGCCGTTGGCTTCGGTGCCGCGTTTGATTCTGAAATTATTTTTGCTTTCGGTATCGGTTTCGACGAATCCATAAAATATTCTTGAACCGCCTCCACAGCCAAGGCTGCCGATAATACTGGCGACGTCAGTTTCATCTCCGGCTGCGCCTTGACCACGGTTTTAAATACCAGGCCCACACTTTCTACATCATTCCAATTGGTGTACATCAACAATGTTTTATTGTTCTCTAAGGCAACAAATTCCCAACGACTTGCCCCGCCCTTCATATCCCCCTCCAACATAAGCACCGACAAGTCGCCATTCTCTTCTTCGGTATGCTGTAGCAAATACTTAATATCTATATCAATCAAGGGGATTTTAAAATTTAACACATAGGCGACAATGGTATGTCGCCCGGATTGTTGAATTATGTTCGAAGCAGTAGTTCTAGGCATAA
This sequence comes from Moraxellaceae bacterium, assembly GCA_002401525.1. Classification (GTDB taxonomy): domain Bacteria; phylum Pseudomonadota; class Gammaproteobacteria; order Pseudomonadales; family UBA3067. The sequence continues at coordinate 19,159 of NVTH01000009.1, forward strand.
ACTCAACGTATCGCTCATAACCAGAAACCACCTTTTTAACCTCACCCAAAGGCGCATCAATCACCGCAAACGCAGTCACCGCCCGTGCTGAATTAAACTCCACCAACCGGCCTTTTTTCCCTGGCAGCTCATATCGACTTAACGGATGCACCAACAACATCATTTTTTCATCAATCAACGTTTCCAACTGTCGCCAATCAAAGCCTAATTCTTGCATCCTAGGCACCGGATTACGCCACTCGAGAGGAAGCTCTGCCACTGATTTCACGTTCTTAGCCAGCGCCATCTGAGGGCAAAAACAGATACCTCCCACCAGGCACAGTAACTTTAAATAATATTTCAATTCGAAAAACATCAACCCAACCTGGTAAAAAATTGATAGCGGTGGCGAAGATCAAAAATTCGCAAAACCTAATATTAATGTGATTAAGGTTACAGTCTTAATAGGTCAGCATTGATATCATTGATATAAGCCATCGATACACTGAATAGATCTATCCACTGCTCAATCACTGTAGACCATAAAGGAAGGAACCGATATCCAACGCGACAATTTTCACTTAAAAATTAACGACTTAATTTTTARCCGTTGACTCATTATGGTTCTGAAAACGAGGAGCTATACTCATTTARAGAGCGTTCATAAAASATTTATAGAACAGTCATGAAGCACAGTTTTATCACCCTAACTTAGTCCTTTCGCAAACGCGTCAACGCTAAAATGCGGGAATTAGAAATAGTGCTTGTAACRGTGCTTTMACTTAGAAAACAGCTGAAGATTGCAKCMAATACTAGCAATCCAACTGATATTTTAACCACTAGGCTTCAATTTCGAATCTTAGGATTAATAAGAGTACTCATAGAATGGCTGTAGAACCCAACAACCCCCACCCACCCCAGGAGGCTGCTCCGCCTCCCCAATCATCAGAGGGCGAGCGTCGCAAAATCCCGAGGATTCAACCGGGTAACTTAAAGGTCTCCGTCAAATATCGTGGTCTACTCACCAAAATAAAACATTCAGGCAATGTAAAAACATTGGATTACAATCGATTTGGTCTGGCATTTGAATCCGACCACAACTATAGAATCGGTGACGAGTTGCTATTCACTATCACTTATAAAGAAACTCAACTTATTAATTTAGTTGGATTTATCTGTAACTCAGAATCTGTTAACGARACTATCCGCTGTGGCGTGCAATTTGATTTTTCTGCGAATAAGCACATGCGCTCTGTCACCACTGAACAAACACTTATCGCTTTAGAAACAGCGCTTACCTGAAACCCAATCGCTCCTGCAATTAATGACCCGATTTTTAGAGCGATTATAACGGCGCCCCATTAATCATAACTTCGAATAATAAAGTCGAGGCTCATCATCCTCATCTCCTACAACGAAGAAAATAATTACGGCATCCAACCTAATCCAGTTATCTAGCCTATTCTTAATAGACAGCCCTTAATCGCAGAGTAAAGAAGGCCTCGAATCGGCTCGATGACGACACCCACTCCCTACACTTGGCTTAATGAATGCAGCTCAATTCATACGCCACCCCAGCAATATAAATCCGAAATCAATTATCGATTGAGGAATATTATTCGGCTGTTCCCAATTTGGCTTTTGATAGCGGGGCTATTGCAAATTTCAGTGGCCACTGCAGCACCCTCCATCATCACTTCTGATATCAAAGAACTCGATATAACCCAGCACTTACAATATCTGCCAGATAAAAACAAAACTACTATTAATCAAATACTAGAAGACCCACTTAAACCGCCCCAACAACGTCTCGACTGGCAATCTCTGCGCTCAAACTATATTCCGGCAAATTTTTTGGGGAGCCGACAGTGGCTTAAACTCGATATTCAAAACCACGCAACCACCGAACAAAGCTGGTACTTAGCGCTAGAGCAATCAACACTTCACTCTGTGTCTGCTTATCTAGTAGAGGATAAACAGATTGTAAAACAATGGAAAATGGGCGATCAAACTCCGTTTTACGATAGACCGGTGGAGCACCGCCACTTTCTAATCCCCATTGAGCTCGGCATCAATAAAGCGCAAACACTCTATGTCAATTTGCACTCAGCCAGCATTTCATACATCCCCGTGTCAATCCAAGACCAGAAATATTTTTGGATTAACGATGCCAAAACAAATTTATTTTTCGGTTTATATTTCGGCATATTTCTAGTAATGGTGATCTACAACCTGTTTATATATTGTTCAGTTCGAGAGCTATCCTATTTAGTGTACGGAATATATGTGTCCGTATTTTTACTGCTTCAAGCCACTATAAATGGCTACAGCTTTCAATTCTTTTGGCCTAGCTTCAATCAATTTAACGCAGTCAGTCCAGTGGTATTGGGCACGTTGTCCCTCGCCACCGCTAGCTGGTTTATATTGAAATTTTTGCAATTACAACAACGCAATCTATCACACTATTATTTCCTCGCAGGAATTTCCATTTTCGGCTGTACTATATCCATAGCCACCTTATTTATACCGTATGTCATCTCACTTTTTTTAGCCTCCGCCATTAGCTTGGCGGGCTGCACTGGCGGTTGCTACATCATTATTAAACAGTGGCGAGACGGTAATAAAGCAGCGCGTTTTGTGGTCGTTGCGTGGCTCACTTTACTGGCCTGCGCCATCTTATATATGTTCGATCGCATGGGATTAATTGTCCATAATCCCGGAGCAGAATTTGCACTTTTAGCCGGTTCCGTGCTTGAAATTGTTTTACTGTCTTTCGCGATTGCAGATCGCATTAACATTGAAAAGTTATATCGTTTCGAAACMMAWRAMCARWWGANTCRANCTNCAAAAACAAGCCAACGAAAACTTAGAAACTCAAGTTGAATCGAGAACCTCTGCGTTACAAATTGCTTTAAAAAGCCTTTCTGCAGCCAATGAATCGTTATTGGAAATCAGTACCACGGACAGTTTAACCGGAGTGAAAAACAGGCGTTTTTTCGACAGTCGATTTGACAACGAATACCGACGCTCTCGGCGTGAGCAGATGCCTCTYTCCATATTGCTGGTGGACATCGATCGATTTAAAGATTTTAACGACAGCTACGGGCACATCGCCGGAGACATTTGCATTCGATCAGTGGCCCAAGCCTTGGAAAGCTCACTCAAACGCCCCTGTGACAGCGTGTCCCGCTATGGCGGCGAAGAATTTTGCCTGATTTTATCTAACACGGATAAAACTGGCGCATTGCATATTGCCGAAAAAATTCGCCGCAACATTGAAGCTTTGGCGTTCTTACTCGATACCGGCACCCTGAATGTGACGGTGAGTATCGGCGTATCCAGCGTGATTCCTGGCAATGCAGACAAGCCTGAATTAGTACTCCATACCGCCGACCTTGCGCTTTATGAAGCCAAAGAAAATGGCCGAAATCAGGTCCGCTACCGCACACTCTCCAGCGAAGTTGATAGCGTTCCTAAATCATCCAGTGCGTAACTCTAATCTCCCGATAAACCAGAAAGAATCAGCGGCTAAACTAGAGTGGAATTACACCTAAACCACACCTTAAAAAAACCCGAAAATTCAAACACACTTAAACAGTGCGCAAAAAAAAGGGCCGTTAGGCCCTTTTTTTCAAGTGGTTGTAGCGAGGCCTAAAAAAAACCTCAATACAGCAAGCTTACATCATGCCGCCCATTCCACCCATTCCACCCATGCCGCCCATATCAGGCATGCCACCAGCAGCAGCACCTTCATCAGGCAGATCACTAATCATTGCTTCAGTAGTGATCATAAGACCTGCAATTGATGCCGCATTTTGCAATGCAGCTCGAGTTACTTTGGCTGGATCAAGAATACCCATTTCAACCATATCGCCGTAAGCTTCAGTGGCAGCGTTATAACCGTAGTTGCCTTCACCTGACTTCACTTTGTCTACAACAACAGACGCTTCACCGCCAGCGTTGGCAACGATTTGGCGTAGAGGGGCTTCCATCGCCCGAAGAATCAACGCGATACCCACGTTTTGGTCTTCGTTCTCGCCTTCAATACCAGCAACGGCTTGAACCACACGAATCAACGCAACACCACCGCCAGGCACTACGCCTTCTTCAACAGCGGCACGAGTTGAATGAAGTGCATCTTCAACACGGGCTTTTTTCTCTTTCAATTCAATCTCAGTCGCAGCACCTACTTTGATCACTGCAACACCGCCTGCCAATTTAGCAACACGCTCTTGCAACTTCTCACGATCGTAATCAGAGCTAGTGTCTTCGATTTGAGCACGAATTTGGCTTACACGGGCTTCAATATCACCAGAAACGCCAGCGCCATCAATCAACGTGGTGTTTTCTTTGCTGATGCTGACACGTTTCGCTGTGCCTAGATCATCAAGAGTAGCGCTTTCCAGTGAAAGACCAATCTCTTCAGAAATAACCGTACCGCCGGTTAAAATCGCAATGTCTTGCAACATGGCTTTACGACGATCACCAAAACCAGGTGCCTTAACAGCCGCTACTTTAACAATACCGCGCATAGTGTTGACAACCAAAGTCGCAAGGGCTTCGCCTTCAACGTCTTCAGCAATGATCAACAAAGGCTTGCCGGCTTTAGCAACAGACTCTAAAAGAGGAAGAAGGTCTCGGATGTTAGAGATTTTATTGTCAGTCAACAGAATTAGAGGATTTTCTAATTCAGCACTCATGGATTCTTGATCATTAATGAAATAAGGAGACAAGTAACCACGATCAAACTGCATGCCTTCAACAACGTCTAATTCGTTATCCAAGCCACTGCCTTCTTCAACAGTGATCACGCCTTCTTTGCCTACTTTACCCATGGCTTCAGCGATGATATCGCCAACCTGGGTATCAGAGTTAGCAGAGATGGTGCCGACTTGAGCAATGGCTTTGTCGTCGTTACAAGGCTGGGCTAGCTTTTTCAGCTCGGCAACAGACGCGATAACCGCTTTGTCGATGCCACGTTTCAGATCCATTGGGTTCATGCCCGCAGCCACTGATTTTAGGCCTTCAGTCAAAATAGACTGAGCTAAAACGGTTGCAGTAGTGGTTCCGTCACCGGCAATATCAGAAGTTTTAGAGGCGACTTCTTTAACTGTTTGAGCGCCCATGTTTTCGAACTTGTCTTTCAGCTCGATTTCTTTGGCAACGGATACACCGTCTTTAGTAATGGTGGGAGCACCAAACGACTTATCAATAATGACGTTTCTGCCTTTAGGTCCTAGCGTTACTTTTACAGCATCAGCTAAAACATTTACCCCAGCCATCATGCGTTGGCGCGCTTCGCCACCAAATTTTACGTCTTTTGCGGACATAATCAATATTCCTTAAACCAATAAATTTATATTACTAGAAATTAAAATTTCAATTTTAATTCAACTGCTTAGACCTATATATTGTCTAAGAATTAGCTTTCTAGCACACCGAAGATTTCGCTTTCGCTCAACACCAATAATTCATCGCCGTCTACTTTTACGACGTTGCCACCGTACTGGCCAAATACCACTTTATCACCGACTTTAAGGTCTAAAGGACGTAGCTCACCGCTGTCCAGTAAACGACCGTTGCCCACCGCGAGCACTTCTCCTTGTGATGGTTTCTCTGCAGCCGAGCCAGGCAATACAATACCGCCTGCTGTTTTAGTTTCTTCATCTTCGCGACGTACAACGACTCGGTCGTGCAATGGACGAATTTTCATTTCAACTCCTTTYCCAAAAGATWGTGTGTCCCTATTYAAACAAGCTGCGCGCGTATCGCCAGCTCGGTTCAAGGTTAGGGCTCAAATAAACTAGCACTCTAACGACTAGAGTGCTAATAGTAATCCGCAATAAGCCATAGTCAAGTACCCACCACCCCCACTGTTATTAATTTATGGGGACAGGGCAGTTCAAATGACTCTGGTTACATCGCAGTAGCGGCCAGAAAAGCAGCCAAAAAAACGAGATGGGGTCTAAACATAGGTTTTCAAGGGCTGGTTACAATACTGACTTAAAATAGCGGCTCNAAATAGCAGCCAGCCATACCGCCTGACATGGGGCAGCCGTCCATAATTAGCCCCACATTTACAAGCACTTCAATTCGAACTTACCGTTTTATTCGTGGCGCTTAAACTCGCCGTCAAAGGTATTGCCTTCCGATTTCGAATGGCCTTCACYAGGCTCATYCGTAATAGTCGTTTTGGTGCTCGATTTCGCGGCACCACGGAATTGAGACTCAAAACTCTCTYCYGAGGAAGAATTAAAGCCAAAACCACTAAACTGCCCAGGCTGGAGGATATTTCGATTGACGATACTTTGAGCCATTGCGCGCCGAGTCCAAGGCAGTAAACAAGCAAAGCCAATGCTATCCGTCACAAAACCCGGGGTCAGCAATAACGCCCCACCCACTAGGAGAAAAGCACCTTCTACCAGCTCTACACCTGGCAATTCCCCGCCATTCATTTTCTCTTGTACGCGCCGCAACGTTGCGAAGCCCTGCATGCGCAGCAACCAAACCCCCACCACTGCGGTCAAGGCCACCAAACCCACCGTGTTTAATGCGCCAATAATGCCCCCCACTTTAAATAAAACCATCATCTCCACAATGGGCATGACCAAAAAAGCCAGCAGCAAAAATCTAAATACGTTCATTGATAAACCCTACAAATTTCATTGCAAATTAATCCTGCTCGGAATTCAATCTATAACTCAGACTATCACTTATTCCGTCTCTGCTATTTTAATAGCTAGATCACCTTATAGATGGGGACAATCCTATAATCTACAAGCGCAAACCGCTTCATCTATCGAACCTTTAAAAACACGTCCCAGTTAGTCATAGAATAAATTCCCGAGAACCCCAGCATGCCCCTAAAAACTGGTAATCTGCTCCATTCAAATTAATAATCTAACCACTTAAGGCAAAACAGCCTCACTTCTGATGCCCACTCCATCAGGCAACTAGAATACGCAACAACGATAGCCGGTCAAATTCGCCAAACCTACGTATCGGAACAGAACACCCTGCTAAAGTACCCTGCTAAAGTACCCAGCTAAAGTACCCAGCTAAAGTACCCTGCTAAAGTATCCAACCAAAAGGCCACCCCATGAACTTAAGCAATAAAACCATCGCTATCACCGGATCAGCCAGAGGATTAGGGCGCGCCATGGCTCAATCTTTCGCTGAGCACGGCGCCAATATCGCCCTCATTGATTTGAGCGAAGAAGGCCTAAAGCAAAGCCAACAACTCTGCCAAACTGAATCCAATCAAGTGAAGTTCTATCTCACCAACGTCGCAGACGAACAACAAGTCATCGAAACATTTCAACAAATCAGCCAAGATTTTGGTCAACTAGACGGCCTGGTCAATAATGCAGGCATTATTAAAGACGGCCTATTACTGAAAGCTAAAGACGGCAAAATCGACAAACGCATGAGTCTATCTCAATGGCAAGCGGTGATTGACGTCAATCTAACCGGCGTTTTTCTGTGTGGCAGAGAAGCAGCCACGCAAATGGTTGAACACCAAAACCCCGGTGTCATTATCAATATATCCAGCGTCTCCAGAGCGGGGAATATTGGTCAAAGTAATTATTCCGCCGCCAAAGCCGGCGTGGCTGCAATGACAATTACTTGGGCCAAAGAGCTAGCACGCTATGGCATTCGCGCGGCGGCCATCGCACCGGGTTTTATCCAAACCGAAATATTAGACGCCATGAAACCTGAAGCATTGAAGAAAATGACCGATAGCATTCCTCTTAAACGCACCGGGCAGGCCGAAGAAATTGCCCACACAGCGCGTTTTATCTTTGAGAATGATTACATTACTGGACGAGTGATTGAAGTCGATGGCGGCATTCGGATGTAGTTTCATTTCGGATGCAGTCTCATTTCGCCTATAGTCTCATTCAGATTAAGCTAAGTGTCCTTGCCATCACCTCATTCAACGGACCTCTCAAGCCCCCCGCTCTAATATAGGAACACCGGATTAGTGCCTAATCAATTAAATACCCAACGTAGTTGGATGGCCAGCCTATCGGCCATCACCGAGCGTAAAGTGCTAATCATGCTGTTGCTTGGGTTTTCGGCAGGACTGCCGCTGTTACTCATCTTTTCATCATTATCATTGTGGCTTCGAGAAGCGGGCGTGAGCAAATCCGCCGTCACTTATTTCAGCTGGGCCGCGTTAGGGTATTCCTTTAAATTTGTATGGGCACCACTGATCGATCGTTTGCCTGTCCCACTTTTAACCCGCACATTGGGCAGCCGAAGAGCATGGCTGTTGGTGGCCCAATGCGGAATCATTGCCTCCATCTGCCTAATGGCAAGCATCGACCCGGCGCAATCACAAGCCAACCTGCAATTTATTGCACTCGGCGCAGTATTGCTTGGCTTCTCCTCAGCGACTCAAGACATCGTCATTGATGCGTATCGTATCGAAGCTGCCGATACCGAACTGCAAGCCATGATGTCTGCCAGTTATATTGCAGGTTATCGGCTCGGCATGATTGGCGCAGGCGCAGGCGCCTTGTTTATCGCCGGCTACTTTGGCACTACCTTAGAAAATTACAGTTATCACGCTTGGCGCAATACCTACTTTATAATGGCTTCATTGATGTTGGTGGGGATAACCACCACTCTATTAATTCACGAACCCGAAGTCAGCCATTCAAAAACTGACGCCTTTTCCGCTCGCGATCACTTACGTTTAGTGGCCACTTTTGCCCTCACTGTGTGCGCTTTTATCGCCAGTTATTATTACTCTTCTGGGCTGAGTTCCACCTTAAAATCTTCCCTTGGGCACGCCCTCAACAATCAGAGTTTCGCGGATCTACTGATTGAGTTAATACGCTTGGTGACGGCCGTGTGTTTGGGTTTGATCGTTGCAAAAACCATCATGGCATTGGGGTTTGTCAATCGCAGGCTCATTAATGAGAGTTACCGAGATCCTATCGGTAGTTTTTTTGAGCGTTATGGCACCAAATCAGCGTGGTTAATTTTAGCGTTAATCGGCTTGTATCGAATCTCCGACATTGTATTGGGAGTGGTGTCTAATTTGTTTTATCAGGACATGGGCTTTTCCAAAGCAGAGATTGCGTCGGCGGTTAAATTGTTTGGTCTCATCATGTCCATTGTGGGGGGCTTTATTGGCGGCATTCTAGCCATGAGGATGGGGGTAATCACCATGCTCTTTAGCGGCGCAGTGTTATCCTCACTAACCAATCTTTTGTTTATGCTACTCAACAATGCGGGCCATGACCTTTCTTTACTCTACACTGTAGTCGCAGCCGACAACTTTGTCGCCGGACTCGCGGGAGCCGCCTTTATTGCCTTTTTATCCAGCCTGGTTGATGTTCGATTTACCGCCATGCAATACGCAATTTTCAGCTCGTTAATGACCTTGATTCCCAAGGTATTAGGCGGCTATTCTGGAAGCATCGTCGAAAATTTTGGCTATTCAAATTTTTTCATTATTACCGCCTTAATCGGTTTACCTGTACTCGGATTAATTTATGCAACCCATAAGCAATTACAGCAATCCACCATTGAACAATCCAACACCGAACAATCCAAAACCGAATAGTTAACCAATAGTGTAATAAGTCTCAATCCGTTAAACACAAGACAAGGCATTTCCTGTGGCAATCATAGAAGTCCAGAATCTAATTAAAAAATTCCCAAAAACAACTGCCGTCAATGACGTGAGTTTTAGCATTGCATCGGGCAGCTGTTTTGGTCTGCTTGGCCCCAACGGAGCCGGTAAATCCACCACCATTGAAATCATGGAAGGCATTATAAAACCCACCAGCGGGTCTGTACTGTACAAAGGAGAGCCTACCGGCAAAAAATTCCGACAGGAAGCAGGGGTGCAATTTCAATCCACCGCATTAATGGATTTTATTACCACCCGAGAAATCCTAGTGCTTTTTTCAAGGCTTTATCCCAAACCATTGCCCATCGAAGAACTGGTGCAACTCTGCCAACTCGGTGAATTCCTCGATCAATACGCCACCAAACTTTCTGGCGGTCAAAAGCAACGCCTACTGCTCGCCCTCGCCTTGGTCAATGACCCTGAAATATTATTTTTAGACGAGCCCACCACAGGTTTAGACCCTCAATCGAGAAGAAATTTTTGGGCTTTGATTGAGTCCATTAAAGCCCAAGGCAAAACCGTCATACTGACCACCCATTACATGGATGAAGCAGAACTATTGTGCGATTATCTGATGATCATGGATCACGGCAAAATCATCGCCGAAGGTAAACCCCGCGATCTGCTAGAGCAGCATTTCAGCGATCGATGCCTGCGCATTAATAAATCAGCCATTGAGGCCCACCTCAGTAAAATCCAAGAGCCCTATGAAATTAATGGCGACACTGTGGAAATTACCAGCCAGAACCTCAGCGCAAGTCTAACCGCCCTCATGGCCATGGAGGTGGAAATAGAAAGCTTGCAAGTCAGCCCTCGGAATTTAGAAGATCTATTTATTAAACTGACCGGGAGAAAATTACGGGCCTAGCGATTAGGGCGCATTAGAAACAATCAATACAGCACAATCGACTGACAGGCATTTGCAACCGTGGTACCGCACTTACTATGAAAAATTTCTTAGCCATTTTTATGGCCCGCAATAAAGAATTCTATCGCGATAAGGCGTCTTTATCTTGGGCGATCATTTTCCCAGTTTTAATCATTACCCTCTTTGCATTCAGCTTCGCCGAAGATAAACCGCAATATAAAATTGGCGTCCACGTCGCTGATGTGGAGGCGATGGATGCATTGCAACAGCAGCTCGACATTAAGTATGTGCAATGGATTCAGCAAGACAATCTCCCCAAAGCCATTAACAAAATAAAACACCATCAATTAGACTTGCTTATTAGTTCTACTCAAAGCCCATCCTTGCGCTATTGGGTCAATGCCAGTTCACCAGGAGGATATTTTTTAGAACAAACGCTACTCGACAAATCATTGGCCCTACCCCTAACCCTCCATAAAGAGCTCGTCAATGGTCGGGCTGTACGCTATTTGGATTGGGTGATTCCGGGGATCCTAGCCATGAACATGATGTTTGGCTGCCTCTTTGGGGTGGGCTACGTCATCGTCAATTATCGCCAAAACGGCGTACTCAAACGCCTTAAAGCCACGCCATTAAACGCCTTCGAATTCTTAACCGCGCAAATATGCTCACGCTTAATAATCTCCCTTATCACCACCTCCGCAATCTTTATAGGCGCCAACTATTTTTTCGACACGCTGATGCTAGGGTCTTATTTGAATCTACTTATTGTCGCTGCCTTGGGAGCCATCTCGCTGATATCCATCGGATTAATCAGCGCTTGCCGCACTAGCAGCACCGAACTATCCAATGGAATCCTTAACATTATCAGTCTGCCAATGATGTTTTTATCGGGAGTCTGGTTTTCATTGGAGGGCGCCCACCCCCACTTACAACTACTGGCACAGTGGCTTCCCTTAACTCATATAGTCGACGCCGCCCGAGCCGTCATGCTCGATGGCGCGAGCTTAGGGGAAATTGCTCCCCATCTGTGGGCTTTGCTGGGTATTTCGGCGTTGTCTCTAACGCTTACGCCAATGATTTTTCGCTGGGACAAACCATAAATTTTTACTCAAGCTGTGAACTCGCAAGAGAAAATCCATCTTCCCCCGTGGCACACTGAGCGCCTTTAAGTCCATTCATCTTTAGGCTCCGAAGCTGCTGGCTCCTAACTTTTAGCTAGGTCATTCGCTATACCATAACTACAGACCGATTAATTCATAGACTCGCCGAGCACGCCTTAACATGTCCAATTCCGACATTGCCATTCTAGTGGTAGATGACACCAAACTGAGCAGTGCTGTGGTGAATCGAGTCCTTAGGAATTCGCCCTATCGAGACATCCGATTTGCAACCAGTGGCAATGATGCACTGCGCCAGATCGAAGAACGTGCCACCGACTTATTGATTGCCGACTGGGTGATGCCTGAAATGGACGGCCTAGCCCTTACCGATCGAATCAGGCAATTGGACGAAGCCAGCAATCACGCCACCTACATCCTATTGCTGACGGCAAAAGAAGGCGCCGAAGCCGTTAAACACGCCTTCGATCGAGGCGTCGACGACTTTATAAGTAAAGCCGCCTTACACGAGCAGCTCTTGCCGAGAATCTATGCCGCTGACCGCATCACCACCAACCAAAATAGATTGCTTCAAGAAAACCAACGACTCATTGCGGCCAATCGACAGCTTTATTCCGCGTCCACGTTAGATACCGTCACCGGATTGGGCAATGACCTCTACGCACTCAAACAGCTCACCGATACCTTGGCCCACTGCCAAACCAGAGGCGGGGCCTGTTGCTATATACAAATCGAGCTTTACCCTTACGAAGAGATTGAACGTTTATATCCCCAGCAAATCATCGACCAAATCTTAGTCGGCCTCACCCGCCGCCTTCAACAGCTGATTCGTCCTCTAGACACCTTAGCGCGAATCAACGAAAACGAATTGGCGCTCATCAGCTATCACAACGAATTTGAAAGTTGCTCCGCGAAAACCTACCGTCGCGTCTACGAAGGCATCAATCACAAAGCGTATAAAACCACTATGGGGTATCTCTCCATAGAAGTCGCAATGAGCATGAGTTCGGTAGACGGTCAGTGGGGTGACACCCCCAGCGCAGAAATATTAATGGATTTAGCTTTAGAGGGGCTAATCGATTCGAAAGAAAATCAATTTATCAGCGTACAACAATGGCATCCCACTGAAAAACCCTCCGGTTAACCTCCGATTAAGGTGATATATCGCACATTTTTATTATTACCTGAACAATATCTTACAGCGCCCACCCAAATATCCAGTCATTTTCAGCCAAACAGCTTGTTATAACTGTATGTTATCAATACCTATTTTTTAAACCGGTCTTTTTGTGCTATTACGCGCCACCCCCTAAAATCAAGCTATCCTTATGATATTACGAACAAATATCACACTTTTACAAAACTAAACTGTATTAGAACGACCTGCAATTGATCGGCTTAAAGCGCTAGGGTAGTATTTATCCAAAGGCTAACGCACTGCTTTTTAAACCAAATGCCTGCCTTTTAAAACATTAAAATCATAACTAAAAAAAATCCCTAACGGAGTACAATCGTGAAACTACTTAAATCCAAAAAGAAACTCATTGGCCAAGGCATGACAGAATACTTGGTCATCGTAGGCGTCATCGGTATTGGTGCTCTCGCAGCCTTCACCTTTATGGGGGGTACTTTAAGAGAAACCACTGGTGGCTTAACGGCTCAATTTATGAATGACGCAGGAAGCGCTTCAACCGCTATCGCCAATGCTGACGTTAATGTAGCGAACCAAGCTGCTACTGGTGGCCAACAGTCTACTTTGGGCAACTTCGACACTGTACAGGCTGTTACCGAGTAACTCGAATAGCAACCTTCAGCATCGTAGTTTAAAAAATCACTCAGCCACATGGCTGAGTGATTGCTTGCCTATTCTGCTAAAACTTTCTTGCTCAGCTTTTCCTTGATCAACTAAGGAATATGTAATAAAAACAACCCTCATCAGTACCTGCCGAAAAAAATAACTATTTCATGGCTTTTGTATTATGGCTAACGTAACTCAGGTAAAAAAACATCAAGGCCAAGCCGTCATTGGCGCGTTCGCGCTGACAATTATACTCACCGTCACTCTAATCTACCTTTTTAATATTGGCACCGCTTACAGCGAGAAAACTAAACTCGCCGATGCCGCCGACGCCGCTATCTACGCCCAAGCCACCACCACCGCCAAACGCCTCAACTTCGCCGCTTACACTAATCGTGCAATGGCCGTGAATCACTTAGCCGTGGGCCATACCATCAGTTATCTGTCGTGGATTCGCTACCTCAATGATGTCTGGAGCACCGACCCTAATTTTTTTACCGAGTGGGATCCAAACGCAGGTTTCTTTAACTGTTTAGTAGAGCAAATCATAAACATTCCTTGCCTTGCACACCCCAACCCATTCACTTATTCAGTGATTCAGGGAATATCTATTCCCTTCTTTGATGTGCAAGTAGGCTTAAGGAGTGGGTTTCTCGACGGTGTCGGCTATATTGGATCCATTGCCTTCCCCGCTCATGAATTGAACGTGATGGACGATCTAAGGGGAATGGCCCTCAACAACCCAGGCATATTTGATGGCCAAGCCGATGCCTTCGCCAATGCCATCGCCGTCAATCGCACCGTAACTAACGACGTGGTGGAAAGCTACGTGCAAAACCCAAACAATCCCATTCGTATCAACGGCTGCGCTTTGGACGACCCTACCTGCATTGGCAGAAATAATGACGTACAAAACGCCATTAATCTCGCTAACCAAGTAGGGCAATATAGTTTGGCACTGATGCTCAATGACCTGCTTCCAGCCACTACCCCCGACCCTATCGCCGGAAACATCACCATCAACGAACAATCCACAACAGACTTTGCAAGCTCAGGAGTGGGCCCAGCCACCGCGATAAGAAATTTATTTGAAGCCACCCAAGATGCTCACCCCAGCAGTCAATGGATTAGCAACCGCACCTGGAGCACTCCTCCTCCGTCCGCCGACTGCGACAACCCTGTTGACGATGAAACTGGTTGCCGTTTTAAAATAGGCGGCACGCTGCGGGATACCACAGGCACAGACGGGGATGGTGCGCCCATATACGGTGATCACTGGATCGGCACGGACGAAGTCATCAATTACGACACCGGTGTGAGCCACGCTGGCC
>NVTH01000243.1 GCA_002401525.1 Moraxellaceae bacterium
AAACATGATACGCCACTTAAATTAGCGCAAGGTAAAATAGATCGTTTCAGTGATCAAAAGCTTGGCGACATTAAAAAAATTCTCGCGGGCGAAGACCGCGCTAGCAACATCGTTATGTACACCACCCCTAATATGAACGGATTATCAGTCACAGCGGCCATTGTTCCTGGAGAAAATACCGAAGGCGATGAAGACGGCCTAGCAGATGGAATCTCGGCCTCCCTCAATTATAAAAATCAATTTATCACTGCCGCCCTTGCTCGCAACGATGACATTAACTCACTCGACACCACCCGTCTCGCAGCTGAAATTAAATCCAACGATGTAAAAATTGGCCTTTTACTGCAGTCCGCAGAAGCGTCAGAAGGGAGTGACGAAGAAGATAGCTTCGTGATCAGCACCGCCATCAACGTACCCAACGATTTTATACTAAAAGCTCAGTTTTCCTTCGCTGACGTCAGCGTTACCGAAGACTTTATTGAATTCAAAGGAGAAATTACTCAAATAGCATTTGGAGTAGACAAAAAGCTCGATAAAAACAACACCCTTTTTGCCTATTACTCAACTATCGAATCAGATATCAGTGCTGATTTCGGAACGGTAACATCAGGGATAAGTGTTGACGACACCACCTTCGCTATTGGTTACGAGCTTAAATTTTAACCATTAGACAGCACCAAAAATCGCCGGCAAACAAGGATGTATCCGGCCACCCAACCTAAAATATATTCATCACCAAACGTCGAGTCTGCAAGCTCAGTTCTGGTACAGCTGATCTGTTTTCGCTGCCATAATAAAATCATTTTTATGCAACGCTTTTATTTTATGGCTCCACCAAGTCACCGTTACTTTGCCCCATTCCAATAAAACAGCCGGGTGGTGCCCTTGCTGTTCCGACGCTTCAGCCACGCGATTGGTAAATGCCACGGATTCAGTGTATTTTTTAAACGAAAAACACTTTTCCAGTTGCATAATATTATCGCGCACCTCGATATTCCAATCGGGGATTTTTTTCAGTAACCCGCCAAGTTCTTCATCACTTACTTTAGGAGCCCCGACCTTACAGGCCTCACAGGTTTGTTCTGATAAGGAATTCATTTTTTGTGTCCTGAATTAAAGCGAATTATAAATGGATGTAAAATCATCAACCCATTAATCTCTATAACAATCTACCTACAACCCCATCTGTTCAGCACGCGTGATTATATTGCGATACATTCTCACCGATGCAGCATCCACTAAAATCCCCTCCACTTGAATCGCCCCGATTCCTTTAGCTTCAGCTTCTTGATAAGCAAGCGATAATTTACGTGCTAGCGCAAGCTCTTTTAGATCAGGCGAAAAGGTCATCAAAGCAGTTTCAATCTGTGCAGGATGAATCGCCCACTTGCCTACGCACCCGAGCGTCAGCGCTCTTTTGCACTCTTCCGCAAACGTGGCATCGTCTTTAAAATCAGCGTAGGGGCCATCGACCGCATCAATTCCTGCAGCACGAGCGGCAATAATCATTTTATTACGAGCGTAATGCCACACATCACCTGGATAATCGGCTTGCCCTCCAATCGATTTGGTGACGATGCCTTGGGAGGCAGAATAATCGCCCATGCCGAAGATAATCGCTTCCAGTCGCGGGCTAGCGCAAGCAATCTCCTCAACATTAATCATCGCTTCAACTTCCTCGATTAACGCTTCTATGCCGATTTGTTTTTTTAACCCTAGGTCTTCCTCTAGCTGCATCAGCAGTGTTTCTACCCACTGAATGTCCCGCGCTCGTTTCACTTTAGGAATCATTATAACGTCAATGAAATCTCCCGCTTCTTTGACGATATCAATAATATCACCGTAGGCATAAGGCGATTCTAAATCATTAATACGCACACAACGCACAGTGCTGCCCCAATCCAAGGTCTTTAACGCCTTAACGATTTTTGCTCGGGCGTCTTTTTTGGCTAAGGGCGCTACGGAGTCTTCCAAATCTAAAAACACATGATCCGCGGAGCTTGCAACCGCTTTGGCCATTTTATATTCGTCACTGCCTGGCACGGCAAGTTGGCATCGGCGCAATCGCATTGGCTTTTCATACGGGGTTTTTTGATACATTTGAGTCCCTCCAAAACAAACATTAGATTTTAATTAAGTTCAAAAATTTACTTATACTTATATATAAATTTTTATTGCGTAATCGAATCACCACTAACGGTGTAATTTCGCCGTTTAATTAGCGTACGACGCTCGCCTTCAAACACCACCACTTGATTTTGATTCACGCCCCAATGTCTAAAAAGCACTTCGCCGGCATCGTCTCGATCACTTTCGCTCAATTTTAATACTTCGGTATAGGCGTACAGCGTATCGCCATGAAAAACAGGGGACTTAAAGCGAATTTTATCCAACCCTAATTCCATTAATGCATTCTCGCTGGTATCTTGACTGGTTAAGCCTATGACCAACGCAGCAGTGCACCCGCCAAAAACGATGCGCTTTTGAAAACGTGTGCCTAGCATGCTGTGTTCATTAAAATGCGCTTGTGCAGTATTCATCACCATATTCGTCACCTGCACATTTTCAATTTCAGAGACCGTCTTGCCCCGCGCATGTTTCATTACTTCTCCAACCGTAAAGTCTTCAAAATAATTATCGTTGCCGGTCAGCGCATCGATGTTCATTGAAACGCACTCTTACCCAGCATATGGTCTGAGATAATACGCAATTGAATTTCAGAGGTGCCCTCAAATATTTTCGTTAATCGAGCATCACGCCAATAGCGTTCCACCGAATGAAGTTTGGTATACCCTGCTCCGCCAAATATTTGTAATGCTTCGCTAGTGACTCGCTCTGCCATTTCTGACGCAAAATACTTTGACATGCCGGCTTCTTTATCGCAGCGTTGCCCAGAATCCACTTGAGCACAGACGTGGTAATTTAATTGTCGAGCCGCTTCAATTTCGGTTGCCATTTTAGCCAGCTTAAAACGCGTCACTTGAAAATCAGCAATACTACGGCCAAATTGTTCTCGCTGCTGAGCATAGGCCGTAGCATCTTCCAAAGCCGCCTGAGCCAAACCAATCGCACGTGCCGCAGTATGGGCCCGGGCAGTGACTAAATCAGCGCTGACCGCATAAAACGCATTGCCTTCTTTACCCACTAAGGCATCTCCGGGAACTCGTAATCCGTCAAAATAGAGCTCCCAGGTTTTCCAACCGAAATAACCAATTTTAGGAATCGGACTGCCCTTCACGCCTTCGGGCAATACCCCCACGGGTTTTTCAATTTTAAAAAAACTTAATCCGCGGTGTTTTTTCTTGGGGTCAATGTTCGGATCGGTACGCGCCATTACCAATAAGTAATTCGCGCCGTCGGCAAAAGTACACCAATACTTGCTGCCAGTGATAATCCAATCGTCCCCATCACGTACCGCGCGACAAGAAATATTGGCGATATCAGAACCCGCATCAGGTTCTGATAAAGCAATGGCGCATAAATAATCGCCACTGGCGACCCTTGGCAGCATTTCCTTTTTCTGCTCTTCGGACATGTCCCGCACGCCCACCATACCATTGCCTCTAGCGATCAAACTCGCCACACTCATCCAACCCCGAGCCAGTTCTTCTGCCACCAAACAGTATTCAAAACAACCCAAACCTAAACCGCCGTACTGCTCAGGAATCATGATGCCAAAATAGCCCATATCCGCTAGCTTTTGCCGCAAGCTCAAAGGAATATCGCCTTGCACTGCGTCCAACTCCTTGGCCACGGGCAACACTTCTTTATCAGTAAAATTTCGTGCAGACTGTTTAATAAGCTGCCGTTCCTCGGTCATGTAATTCACTCAGTCACTCCTTTCCTTTTTGCTTACTAAATTGGTGCGTTTAAAATCAATCACTAAATCGTCGCATTGATTAAACCCCCGGGTATGCCAGCTCACTATCCCTAACGAAGGATTCTTACCGGACTCTCTTTTCGAAATCACCTCTGAACGCGCAGTTAAGGTATCGCGAGGATAGACGGTGCGGTGAAAAATCAGCTCATCCACGCCCAGGAATAACCCCCCCGCTTCGCTTAAATCTTCTACACTCAATCCAAACACGGTATTGAAGACTAACATAGGATTAATGACGACTGACGGATGATCGTGGGCATTGGCATAACAATGATTAAAATAGAGCGGATTGGCTTCCAGGTTTAAGCTGCTGAAATGACTATTGTCACCTTCATTTAAAGTTTTACCCCAATGATGCTCAAAAACCTGACCCGACTGAAAGTCCTCATAAAAATTCCCTTTTTGTTTCAACTGCGCTTTACGAATAAAATCTAATTCCATTGATAGCACCGTATATTTTTATTGTATCGAGCGCCGTAAAAACCTCTGGGCTTGTGGTTTATCTGCCAAATTACTCAGAGGTTTTAAAGTACATTCTTATGATTCAGCAGTCTATAGGCAGGTGCCTCTGTTTGCGGCACTTCACCAAGCCATGGTTTTATTCTTTACAATTCTGGTTTTTCTAGTTCTAGTTTACACAGCACAATAATGAACTTTGCTTTTGTGAGCACTATTCTAGGGATTGGTCTGGCAACTTGGATCTTAGGTCTTAGGTCTTAGGTCTTAGGCTTAGGTCTTAAAACCAGAAAAGGAAGGGCGTAGGATTCGAGCTTGCCCCCCTATCAGCCATCTTGAGATTCAACTTCAGGCGCTTTCGTCATCATCAGAGTGCCCTCGAAATGCGCTTGGCCCCAGACAACAATCTCTCGAATCACCGGAAGTAATCCTCTTCCCTTGTCAGTCAGCTCATAGCTATATCTGACAGGTTTTTGTTGATAAGGCGTTTTTTCGATAATGCCGTGAAATTGCAGCTTCCTGAGTCGTTCAGCAAGAATATTGGTGGGAATTCTTTCGGGCGATTGAGCGAAGTCTTTGTAGCGATGCTTGCCAAAATAGATGTCCCGAACAATCAGTAAGCTCCACTTATCACCAAATATCTCCAGTGAATTCGTTAAAGGGCAAGCTGAACGTTTGAAAGACGTGGGTTTCGCATCGGTAATCTGAGGCATAGCGCGGAAACATAGCAATTTACTGGTCGATTTTCAATCTAATTAAGCGCTGCCCCCCAAACAGTCGCCAGATTAGCATATAAGTCCTTGAGCTATATATCATTAAGTATAAAGCCAGTACTCACCAAATGCGCCTTTATCTCCCGCCAGAACGGGCGTGGAGTA